>DATJSO010000270.1:0-45109 GCA_035504075.1 Allostellaceae bacterium
AAAACAGCGGACAGCTCAACGTCGTCGATTCCGACGAATTGTTGCCGCGGTTCATGCAGCAGACTATGCCGGACGGGCCGATGTTCCTTGGTCTCGCCGGCGAAATTATCGCGAAAACCCGCTCGGCCGGTCGCTTCAGCAACGTACGCTGGTGGGGCGAGATGGTAAATGTCCTGTGGGAGCGGGGTGACGTCGCCGCCAGCATGAATCTGGAAGATTTATTTGATCGTGTCAGTCGGGAGGAAAACATAGCCGTCTTCTGCTCGTTCCTGATGGATAACTTCAACGGCGACGTGCATACGCACATGCTGCCCCGGCTCGGGGACAACCACTCGCATTTGATCCCGGTTGAGGACTATGCGCGGCTGGAGAGCGCTGTCGCCGAAGCGCTCCGCGAAACCGTCGGCCCGGACGAGGCGATGGTGCTGCAAGACCGCCTCCTGACGCGATATCAGGCGCCGTTCAAAATGCCCCCGGCCCAGGCGCTGTTATTGGCGTTGCGGCAAACTCTCCCCGCGGTGGCCGAGTCGGTTCTACAAAGAAGCCGAAGCCTTTACGCCGGAACCGCTGACGGGTGACAGCGCTAGCCATGACCCGCTCGGACGGCTGGATCCATTTCGACCAGGACCATCAGCATAGCGCCGGTGCGTGCTCGACCACCGGCGATTTGATCGGCATCCTCGATGCCGTCGATGTTCCGATTGTCGTCGTATCGCGGGAGTTTAGGGTTACCTGCTTTAACCGCGCCGCCGCGGAATTGCTCGGATTCGAGCCGTCGGATATCGGCGGGTCCCCGGCCGACATGCCGCTGCTCCGGAGCTTTAGAGAGTTGGAAGCGCGGTGCGCGCAGGCCATCGCCACGGAGACAGCGTATCGGTACGACTTTCGTGACCGCGACAAGTCGTACCTGCTCCGTGTCGCGCCCTATGTGCAGAGCGATGGTCGCATCACCGGCTCCGTGCTCACCTTCGCCAATGTGACCGCATTTCGCGCCAGTATCGATCAGGCGATCTACGAGCGCGAATACACCAAGACGATCCTCAATACCGTCACGGATCCGCTTGCCGTGCTCGACCGCGAACTCCGTATCCTGACGGGGAACCGCGCTTTCTACACAATGTTCGGCTTGTCGCGCGAACCCATGCTGAGCCCTTGGCTCGGCGAGATTGCCAATGGGGCGCTGGATCACGCGCCGTTGCAGGAACTGTTGAAATCGGCGGTCACGGAGGGTGGCGAGTTCGAGCCGTACGAGATCGATCACGATTTTCCGAGGATCGGACGTCGGATCGTCTTACTCAGCGCCTGCCGGTTCGCGCTGCCGGGCAATCCAGGCAACATGCTTTTGCTCGTCATGCGGGACGTCACCGCCCAGCGACATGCCGAGAATGAATTACGGGATCGCGAACGCCGCATCAGGGAATTGATCAATGCGCTGCCTGCGGCCGTCTACACCACCGATGCAAAAGGACGGGTGACTTTCTACAACGAGGCAGCGGTTGAATTCGCCGGCCGCCAGCCGGCATTGGGCACTGACGAATGGTGCATCTGCTCGCGCCTGTTCCGGCCGGACGGCAGACCCATGCCCCGCGATCAATCTCCGATGGCCGTCGCCCTGAAGGAACGCCGAGCTGTTCGAGGATCTGAAGCGATCGCCGAGCGGCCCGATGGCACCCGGGTCACGTTCATCCCCTACCCGACGCCGCTGCACGATTCTTCAGGTACACTGATCGGCGCGGTCAATATGCTAGTCGATATTACCGAGCGAAAGAAAGCCGAGGAGGCAGTGCGGCGGCTTGCGGAAACGCTCGAGGAGCGCGTCGCTCAACGCACCATGCGGCTCGAAGAAGAGATCGCCGAGCGGGAAAAGGCTCAGGCTGCTTTGCGGCAATCGCAGAAGATGGAAGCGGTCGGTCAGCTCACGGGCGGTGTCGCGCATGACTTCAACAACCTGCTGACCGTGGTTACCGGCAATCTCGATCTGCTCGAGCGATGGGCGGACGCAAATCCACCAGCGCGGCGTTACGTCGAAACTGCGCAGCGCGCCGCGTGGCAAGGCGCGCGCCTGACGCAGCAGCTTCTCGCCTTCTCGCGACAGCAAGAGCTACGCCCTGAAATCGTCCACCTCGGGCAGGCGATGGGCGAATACGAAGGCCTGCTGTGTCGTGCCTTGGATGAGGCGATCGAGGTCACGATCACCTGTGACCCTGATTTATGGCTATGCCGCATCGACCCGGCTCAATTCGAAAACTCGATCCTCAACCTCGCGTTCAACGCGCGCGACGCGATGCCGGCGGGTGGCACGCTTACGATTTCGCTTGGGAACATTGAACTCAGCGGTCCCAATGGGCCCGCTGGCGCAGCGCCAGGGCAGTACGTCTTGGTGGCGGTGGCCGATACCGGAGTAGGCATCGAGCCCGACCGGATCGACCGGGTTTTCGAGCCTTTCTACACGACCAAGGGGGTCGGCCTGGGTACCGGCTTAGGCCTCAGTCAAGTCTACGGTTTCGTTGAGCAATCGGGTGGCTATGTTGGCATTGAAAGCACCGTTGGCGCGGGGACGACCGTAATGATCTATCTGCCAAAAGCGCCAGGTATCGCCGCCGACCGAGAACTGCGCAGCCCCGTCACGGAGGCGGCAGCGCCGGGCTCGGAAACGGTGCTGCTCGTCGAGGATGACCAGGATGTTCTCGAAGTCGTGACGACGATGATGGAGGATTTGGGCTATCGCGTCCTCACGGCACGAAACGGAGTGGAAGCACTGTCCATCCTGGAGCGTGATGAGGCGATTGACCTCCTGTTTACCGATTTGGTTATGCCGAACGGCATTAGCGGGGGCGCTCTTGCGCTGCGGGCGCGGCAGATGCGTCCGGAGCTCAAAATTCTGCTGGGATCTGGCTATTCCGCGAGGACGTCGCCGGACATTGCGGCGGCGGTCGCCGACCTGCCGATCCTCAGCAAACCGTACCGGCGGGACGAATTGGCCGCCAAGCTTCGCTCAATACTCGCGGTTGGAGACGGGTTCGCAGCGAAGGATTATTCGGCTCGGTCGGCTTGGCCAAGCTCGGCGGCAAAGCCTTTCAATTTGGGCTGCTAGCTAGATATTGAACGCCGGATCGATGACAACTGCCCGGCGCGATCGGCCAGCCACGCGCGGTCGGCGTCTGTCGCAAGCTGCCCCATCCCGGTCATCGCAGATTGATGTTTCAAAATTGGTGCACCGGCGCGAAGCGGTCGTTCCCCCGTGCCTTCAAAGCTTCTTGGCTCAACCAACCGGCGCGGTCAAATCGCTCCGGCCGTCCCCGTGAGGGGATGCCAGCCTGACCTCGCCGGCCGAACCAGCTACCGCTGCGTAGCGCCCACGATCGCCCGCGGACGGAAAAGCCGACGCTTGGCGATGTTCTCGGGCGGGCGATTGGAAAATCGAAGCGGCGAATTCGGAAGATTCAACCCGCCTGCCGATACAGAGTACTTGCTTGTCAAACGGGTTGCGGTTCGGCGATGGCTCAGAGGGCAATCACGATCGAGGAACTGGAGGCGCTTGCCGCCTGGCATCGGGCCACCGCCGAGCATGCCGGCAGCGACTGGGTGTGGGAGGCACGGCTGCGAACCGCCGAGGATCTGGAGCGCCAGGCAGCGGAACTGCGCGCGCAGCGGTCCTCGAATAAAGACCGCAACGGCGTGCGTGGCGTACCGGGCGATCAGCTGCCGCGCCGCCGGGCCCGACCTCTGCAGGATGATGCCGGGGGCGCTAAAACCTCGACGCAGGGGAGGCCGTGATGTCCGTTGCCGTTGCCGATCCGGGCCGGTTCTGGCCCGATGGCGCCCGTCTCGTCATATCGGTGTCGATGCAATTCGAGGCCGGGGCGCAACCGGAACGCGGCGCCGAGGGACCATTTCCGAAGCTCGACCCGCGCTATCCCGATCTGCCGGTTCAGAAATGGTTCGAATACGGTGTCAAGGAGGGCATTCCGCGTCTGCTCGAGCTCTGGGATGCCAAGGGGATCAAGGTGACTTCGCACATGGTCGGCCAAGCGGTCGAGCGGCAGCCGCAGCTGGCACGAGACATCGTCGGTCGGGGTCACGAAGCGGCCGGGCATGGCCAGACCTGGTCGCCGCAATATTCGATGACACCGGACGAGGAGCGCGCAGGCTACGCCCAAAGCATTTCCACGATCGAGGCGGTGACCGGAACCCGCCCGGTCGGCTTCAACGCGTTCTGGCTGCGCGGCACGCCGCACACTCTGGAAATTCTCCAGGACCTCGGCTTTCTGTATCACATCGACGACGTGAGCCGCGACGAGCCGTTCACCGTGAGCGTACGCGAGCGACCGTTCGTCGTGGTGCCCTACACGTTGCGCAACAACGATATCGTGCGCTTCGACAATCCGGCGCTGACGGTCGCCTGCTATACGGCCGAGCTCAAGGCGGAATTCGATCAACTCTACGCCGAGGCGGCGCGGCGCCGGCGCATGATGTCGATCAGCACGCACGACCGCATTTCCGGAACACCGGCGCGGGTGCGCGGACTGGCCGAGTTCATCGACTACGCCCAGGGACATCCGGGCGTGCGCTTTCTGCGCAAGGACGAGATCGCGCGCTGGGCACTGTCCGAGGCGGATACACCCCGCGAATAAACGACAATCGGCGGCCGCACCTCGGTGATGCCGGGAGAGCGACATGGAACCACGATCGTTTTCGGGACTTGACGTGCGGCAGATAGCGACCAACGGCACGATCTTGCACGTTCGCGTGGGAGGGCAGGGCCCGGCGCTCGTGATGTTGCACGGTTTCGGCGACACCGGTGACATGTGGAGGCCGCTTGCGGACGCGCTGGCCGACAAGCACGGTCGTCATCCCCGATCTGCGCGGCATGGGTCTTTCCGCGCACGCCGATCCCGGCTACACGAAAAAGAAACAAGCCTCGATATCGCCGGCGTGTTAAACAACCTGCGCATCGAGAAAGCCGATCTCGTTACGCACGACATCGGCAACATGGTCGGCTATGCGTTCGCCGCACAATTTCCCGACCGCGTGACATCTTGGGTGGCGATGGATGCGCCGCTGCCGGGGATCGGCAATTGGGAGCAAATCGCGCGCGATCCGCGTTTATGGCATTTCAATTTCCGCGGGCCGGATGCGTAACGCTTAGTGGCTGGCCGCGAGCGCATCTAACTCGATTGGTTTTGGAACGAGCTGTCGGCCGATCCGGCGGCGATCGACGAGGCGACGCGTAATCACTACGCGGCGCTCTATGCACGGCCCCACGCGATGCACGATGCCTTCGAGCAGTTCGCCGCCTTTGCGCAGGATGCGATCGACAACCAGGAGTTCCTGGCGAGCCGCGGCAAGCTGGCGATGCCGGTGCTGGCCATCGGCGCAGAGAAATCGTTCAACTCTGCGATGGCTGATGAAATGCGGTTTGCGGCGACAAACGTGACCGCCGCGGTGGTGACCAATTCCGGCCACTGGCTGGTGGAGGAGCAGCCCGCCGCGACGATCGCTGCCATCCGCGACTTTCTCGAACACCGGCCGGCTCAACCGTGAGGGCGAACATGACGCGGGTGCGACTGACCATCAACGGCACAATCAGGGAGCCTGTGGTGCGTGCACAATCCTGCTCGACGGCAGGCGCATCAATTCCTGCCTGACGCTGGCGGTGATGCACGACGGTGCCGAGATCGTGACGATCGATGGTCTTGCGACGGGCGCGGAACTGCACCGCTGCGGGCGGCTTTTATCGATCACGAAGGCTTCCAGTGCGGTTATTGCACCCCGAGCCAGATCTTGTCGGGTGTTTGCTGCATTGCCGAAGGACAGGCCGGTTCCGCCGCTGAGATTCAGTTCTGGATGAGCGGCAACATCTGCCGCTGCGGCGCCTATCCGGGCATCGTTGCGGCGATCGCCGAGACGGCGAACACGGACGGACGATGATCCCGTTCAGTTACGAGAAAGCGACCACCGAACAGGATGCGATCCGCGGTGCGGCGGAAGGAGGGCGTTACATCGCCGGCGGCACGACGCTGATCGACCTGATGCGCGAGGAGGTGGATCAGCCCAAACGGCTCATCGACATCAATGCGCTGCCGATGACCGGCATGCGAGTGGAAGGCTCCGACCTCGTCATCGGTGCGCTCACGCGCATGGCGGAGGTCGCAGCTCACCCCGATACGCAACGTCTGCAGCCGCTGATCGCTGAGAGCCTGATCGAGGGCGCATCGCCGCAACTGCGGAACATGGCGTCGATCGGCGGCAACCTTATGCAGCGCGTGCGCTGTCCCTACTTCAGGATGCTCGATGCGGCGTGCAACAAGCGCGATCCGGGCGCGGGCTGCGCCGCGATCGATGGCGTCAACGGCGGCCACGCGATCCTTGGAACGAGCGAGCGGTGTGTCGCGACGCACCCGTCCGATCTCGCCGTCGCGCTGGACGCCACGCTGCGGGTGCGCGGACCACAGGGCGAGCGCTCGCTTCTCGTCGAGGAGCTCTACCGCATGCCCGGCGAGACACCGCATCTCGAACACACCCTCGCCGGGGAGCTGATCATCGAAGTGCGAGTGCCCGGTGCTTCGCATGCCCGCCGCGCGCGGTATCTCAAGGTACGTGATCGCTCATCGTACGAGTTCGCGCTGGTGTCGGCGGCAGCGCGCTTGACATCGACGATGGCATGATCCGGCAGGTCCGGCTCGCGGCCGGCCGCGTCGGCACGGTTCCCTGGCGCCTGCATGCCTGCGAGGCCGCGTTGATCGGCAAGCCGCCGGCGCGCGTCCGGCCTTCGAGATGGCCGCCCGATTTGCGCTCGACGGGGCGCGCCCGCTTTCGGGCAATCGATTCAAAATCGACTTGTTGCCGCGGACCATCGTCCGTGCTCTCGAAATGGCTGGAGAGGTCGCACGACAAAAGCGATCGGCCAGCCCCTGGCTCGCATCGACGGTCACGCCAAGGTCACCGGCGCAGCCCCGTTATGCGGCCGAGTTCAACCAGGTGAGCCAAGCATATATGGTGATCGTCCACGCGACGGTCGGTGTCGGCCGGATCACCGGCATTGATGCTGTGCCTGTCATGTGGCTGCCCGGAGTTATCGCGATTATCGATCATCGCAACGCGCCGCGGCTTGCCTATCGCGAACACAAAGCCGGGATCGACCCGGCAATCGGCGAACGGCTGCATGTGTGCAAGACGACCGAGTGCGCTTTTGCGGTCAACCCGTCGCGGTCATCGTCGCCGAGACGCTCGACGAAGCTGAACATGCCGCCGCCGCGCTGCGCGTGACTTACGCAGCCGAACGTCCGATCATCGATCCGTCAGACCCGCAGGCGGCGCCTGTTGTCCCGGAAGGCGCCCTGCGGTCCCGCTCTCATGTGCAGGCCGACCGGTCGCGCGGCGACGCCGATGCGGCACTGGCACAGGCGCCGGTAAGGATCGATGCGACTTACGACTTGGCCCGGGAAAATCACAATCCGATGGAGCCGCACGCGGCCTTTGCAGCCTGGGCCGGCGACCGGCTGACGTTGTGGAGCAAGAGCCAGTTCGTCGCTAACGAGCAGGCCGAGGTTGCGGCAGTGTTCGGTATACCGGCCGAGAACGTCCGCGTGATCTGCCCGTTTATCGGCGGTGCTTTCGGCACAAGCCTCAGAACTTGGCCGCACGTTACGCTGGTGGCCATGGCGGCGCGGCAAATAGGACGCCCGGTGAAGCTCGCGCTGACTCGCAAGCAGATGTTTTTCGCAACCGGTCATCGCCCGCGTACTATGCAGCGCGTCGCCCTCGGCGCGAGCGGCGATGGCAAGCTCGTGAGCCTGATGCACAATGAGCGCGTCGTCGCGATACCGCGCAGTGCGCGTTCGGCGGCATTGTTCGACAGGCAGGCGCGTCCGTCATCAAGGAACAGGGTGAAGGCAGCCCAACGCTTCAGGATGTAGTCGATGGCCTTGGCGAGGTCGTGGCCGCGGGAGAGTTTGGCGCGCTTCGCGCATATAGACCTGAAGCTCCTCGAGGAGGGGTTTGCTGCGCTGCTGGCGAACCGTCCGGCGCTCTTCGGCATTCTTGCCGTTGATCCTGCGCTCGACCTCGAACAGGGCGTCGATGCGGCGCACGACCTCGATCGCGATCGGCGAGAGCGCGACCGCATTCCTGCCAGCGGCCCGCCGCCGGGCGATCACGCGGAGCTGGGCGCCGCTCTTGGTATCCGGGAAGCGGATCGAGGCTTCCTCGGTGTTGAGCCACGCGCGCCGGAGCCCCAGCCCCTGAAGCCGTCGGAAACCCGTCAGCAGCAGCAGGCGGATCGCTGCAAGTCCGGTCGGATGCTCGCCCGCCGCCTCGGCGGCGCGCGTGGCCGGTCGGAGGCGATCCGCGGCCTGGCGCGCGCCGACAGTGCATGTGCATCCTGACCGTCAAAACTGCCTGGAGGTCGCCGTATTGCGCGGGCCGCGGCGAGACATTCGCGAGTTTGCCGAACACGTCATGTCCGAGCGCGGCGTGCGGCACGGCCGGCTCGTCGCCGTGCCGGTCGAGGTGGAGATGGGAGCCACCGCCACGGGACGCACGGCGGCGGCCGTCCGCACATCTACGTGCGCGAAGCCGGCTGAGCCTCGACTTCGCGGAGAGTGGGCGGCTATCGCTTCGGCCCGCTGACATTCGCCGGGACGCGCGGTGTTGAGCGCGGGGCGCCGTAACCTGCCATTCACCAAACGAATCCTTGTCTCACATCCGCTTTAACGTAGCGGGCTTCCCAACTGAGTCTTACGGTCGAGCCAATCTGGTATCACGCTACGCGAGCACGTGAATGGCGTCGGCATCGATTTCGGCGTCGACGGCGCTACCGGGAGCCAGCCCGCAAGCGCGAGCGGTCTGCGGCAGCGCATAGGCGATGAGCGGGAAGCTGCAATCGAGCGACACCTTCCAGAGCGGCCCGACGCGCCGCAACGCCACGACGCGCGCCGGCAGGAGGTTGGCCCGCGGCGACGATTGCGGCGGCAGCAGCCGCACTTGCTCCGCACGCATGCACAACGTCACCACTTGCGCCGGTGCCAGCCGGCAATCGGGATTGGCGACGTGGAGGCTGCCATCGCCGACGGCGACGCGCAGGCGCTCGCCGTCGCACGGCCCCTCGATGCGGCCCTCGATGATGTTCTCAATGCCGAGAAAGCGAGCGATGCCGATACTGGCAGGCCGCGCGAAGACCTCGGCGGCGG
Organism: Allostellaceae bacterium; assembly: GCA_035504075.1. Lineage (GTDB taxonomy): Bacteria > Pseudomonadota > Alphaproteobacteria > ATCC43930 > CGMCC-115725 > DATARH01. The sequence goes on from DATJSO010000270.1 coordinate 9,192, forward strand.
GGCCTTGCTGGCGGATGTTGCCGCTGTCGATCACCGCGACCCTGTCGGCAATCGCTATCGCCTCAAAGCGATCATGCGTGACGAAGACCGCAGGCACCCCGGTGCGCCGCAGAAACGCGGCCAATTCGTCGCGTAACGGTTCGCTCGTAACGGCGTCCAGCGCGGCGAAGGGCTCGTCGAAGAGGAAGGAGTCCGGGGCGCCGGCGAGCGCCCGAGCGAGCGCGGCACGCTGCTTTTCGCCGGGGCTCAAATTGCCCGGCCGCGCCGCTGCTAGATGCGCGATGCCGAGGCGGTTCATTAGCACCTGCAGCTCGGCGACGCCGCCGCGCGCCCGCTGGCCGATCGCCACATTCGCGGCGATCGAGAGGTGTGGAAACAGGCCGAAATCCTGCACCATGAACCCGATGCGCCGTTTCTCGGGCGGCAGCTGCGTAACATCGCGGCCAGCGATCCGGATATGGCCGGCAAGCGGGCGATGGAAACCGGCGATAGTCTCGAGAGTGACCGATTTTCCAGCGCCGTTGGCGCCGAGCAAAACCAGAATTTCGCCAGGCGCCACGTCGAGGCTCACTGCGCGCAAGGCGAACGACCCGAGACGCAGCGTGAGGTCGCGGACCTCGATTCCGGACGAGCTCATTGCCGGGTTCCGGCGGTCTCGCGGCCATAAGCGAAATGGCGAAACAGGACGAACAGCGCCAGCGACAGCCCGAGCAGCAATACGGCGGCCGACGCCGCCTCGTTCAGCCCGAAGCGCATGAACAATTCGTAGATCTTTACCGGCGCCGTCATCGGGAAATAGACGAGGATCGACACGGCAGCAAATTCACTGATCGCCCGCGCGAAGGTCAACGTGACGCCGGTGGCAATACCGTGCCAGGCGAGCGGCACGGTGATGCGAAACAAGACCCGCCACGGTCCGAGACCGAGCGTGCGCCCCACCATCTCCAGCCGGCGGTCTACGGCGAGAAAGCCGATACGCGCTGAATTGACGGTGTAGGGCGCGGCGACAAAGACCATCGCCACGACGATGCCGGCAAGCGTTGCCCAGAACCGAAGGCCGAATAGCGCCGCTGCCGTCGCGCCGATGATGCCGCGCCGACCAAAGACCATCAGCAGCGCAATGCCGGCAACCGTGTGCGGCACGCTGAGCGGCAGATCGACGATCGCTGCCATCAGGCCGCGGCCCCGGAACCGGCCTCGCGCCAGCAGGTAGGCGAGCGGCACGCCGAGCAGCGCCGACACCAGCGCCGCCAGGAGGGCGCCGGCGAGGCTGAGCCACAGGGCATCGCGCACCTCGACATCGCGCGCCGCGGCGACGAGGCTGGCCAGCGACGGTTCGAGAGCAAGGCGCACCAATGGCAACACGACAATCGCCAGCAGGATCGAGCCGAGCAGCCAGAGGACGAGATGGAGGCCGACCCGTGCCGGCAGCAGCGCGGGCGCCGCGGCCGGCGACAAGGAGGTGGCTGTCGTCACAAGGCCCCGGCTCGGTTCGTCGGCCAGGGCTGGACGAGTGCGCGCAGGGCAGCGGGTGTCTGTTGCGGATTGACCGCAAGCGCCGGCGTCATTGTGCCGAAACCGTCGCGGGCGATAACCGCCTGCCCCTCGCCGCCGAGCAGGAGGGCAAGGTATTTGGCTGCCAGAGCCGCGTTCGCGGCGCTTTTCGGAATTGTCGCGGCATAGACGATCGGTTTGCCGCGCAGGTCGCCGTTTTTGGTATGCGCAATGGCGGCGGCATACGACGCGGCGCGTTTGGGATCAGCCAGGTTGATCTCGGGCGGCAGCTCGATGGCTTCGAGGTGGTGCTGAACGGCGTCCGAACGGTAGATCGCCAGATAGTCGATCTGGCCGAGTTGCAGCGCGGCGATCAACTCGGTCTCGGTGTCGCGGATGTTGCGCGCCGGCGCGTTCGCGAGGATGCGGGCGGCGAGGCCCGGCACCTTGTAGTAGTTCTCCGCCAGGCTCAGCATCTGCAGCGTCTGATAGCCCGAGGGATCGGTATCGGGGTTGGAGCGGCCGATCTCCACTCCCGGCTGGCCGAGCACATCGTACCATTTGTGTGTCGCCAGATCGCTGGCCCCCTTGCTGTTGGGCGTGTAGACGAAGGTGATGGCGTTGCGCGCAAACCCGACATACCAGTCGGCGAGCCGCGGCTTGCCGTTCTGCCCGAATAAATACTTCGGGATGACGCTGTAGTCGGCGACCGCGATGATGTCGGCTTGCTGGTGCAGATCGACGATCCGCCGGGCCATCATAACGCTACCGCCAAATTGCGGCTCGACGGTAGCGCCGGGATTGGCCTTTTCGAAAGCCGTGTCGACCGCGTGGAACGCTCCGGCGAGGGTTCCCGCCGCGTAAATCGTCAACGTCTGGCTGCCCGCCGCCGCCTTCGTCAGCCCGGCGGCGCCGCAACTTACCGCGACAGCGCCAGCCAACCGAATGCACGCGCGTCTCGACAAAGCCGTCATCATCCCCCCGATCTGTCTATCGCGAACGGGTCAATTATATCGAGCTAACCCCATCGTCAGCTATGGACGCGACGATCCCGACATTTGTGGGTTTTCTCCGGACGCCCTGGAACAAAGGCCGCCTGATCGGCGCGCAGCCGCACCTCTCGACTCGCCAATACGCGCGCTGCGGCCCCACCGGTCGATGGGGCCGAGCCTCCCCGGCGATTGCGAACTCGGATCGCCTCGGCGGTGGCAGGCTCTGCGTGGCGTCGCGATTTCTGGAAGGAGATGGGAAAGCCGCCATTCCGGCGAGCGGTCAGCCAGTGGAGCATGCCCCGAACCAGACCTTCAATCCCCGACTTTTAAGGGTTGTGGCACGCTAAGTGCCCAGCATCCCCACGGAGTTAAAGCGTGACCAAGGCGGGCACACCCGCTGGCGGCTCGAGGCCGAGGCTCCGGCCGTCAAGCAGGCCGAGGCCAAGCTCGAATTTGCCAAACGCGAGCTCGCCCAGGCCGAATTAGTCCAGCCTACGTCGACTGCTTTTGGATGTTTGCGGTGCTGACGTTTGCGCTCGTGTTCGTGGCTTTGTGCCTGAAGCGATCGGTGGCTGCGAAAGGCGCTCGCGTCGTCGGCGAATGAGCCGGCCTGGCGAGCGACCAATCTACGCTCGGGGCCAGGCGGGAAGATCCGCAAACGCTGCGCTGCACGCGTTGCTGCGCAGGCGGACGGCGGTCTTTGACCGGACCGAAAGCTGCCGCGTTGCTCTCTGCAATGCGCCGCGACCGGGGGTCGGCGCCGGTCAACAGTTGCTTCCACGTTGACTGGCGACATAAGCGACTAGGACCCCGGCACGGTGCCGGGCGGCAGCGCGGCGCAGTAGCGGGCGATCTCGCCCGGCGTCGTCAGCCACAATTCGTCGCGACGCGCGATGATGTGGCGCAGCGCGCCGCGAAAGGCGCGCAGCCGGTGCGGTTGGCCGATGATGAACGGGTGCAGCGCGACGCTGAAGACGAGCGGGTATTGCCGCGCCTTCTCCAGCATCTCGTCGAACTGGTCGGTGACCATCTCGGCAAATTGCCGGCCGGTATGGTGGCGCGTCAGCATCGCCGGCAGGTCGTTGAGTTCCGTCGGATAGGGCACCGACAGGAGCGGCCCGGCACGCGTGCGCAGCCAGATCGGCTGGTCGTCAACCGGCCAGTCCATCACGTAGCGATAGCCGGCCTCCTTCAGCAGATCGGGCGTGACGCGGCTTTCGGCGAGGCCGGGGCCGAGCCAGCCCTGCGGCCGCGCGCCGGCGAAGCGCGCGATCGTCTCGGTCGCCTCGCCGATGAGCCGCGCTTCGTCCTCTTCCCACAATCCGTCCTGGCGTTCGGCGTTGCTGCGGCCGTGGCCGACGAACTCGTCGCCGCGCCCCTTTATGCGCCGGGCGATGTCAGGGCACGCTTCGAGCGCCAACGAGTTGACGTTGTGCGCGCCGGGCAGGCCGAATTCGTCGAGCAGATCGAGGTAATGCCAGATGCCGACGCGGTTGCCGTAATCGCGCCACGCATAGTTGACCTGACTCTGCGGCCGCTCCAACCCGCTCGGGTCAACGCCGCTGCCCGCCCGGTAGGCGAAGTATTCGATATTGCTGCACAGGAACACCGCCAGCCGCTTGCCCTCCGGCCAGTCGTAAACCGGCCGGATCGGCAGCGGCACGTAATCGTAGCGGTCGTGCGTCGGCAGGTTCATCAGTCGGTCAGCGGCCCTTGAACACCGGGCGGCGCTTTTCCATGAAGGCGGTGCGGCCCTCGGCGTAGTCCTCGCTGGCGAAGCATTCGGCGACGACGCGGCGGCAGAGTTCCATGTCGCGCTGCGACTCGTCGCGCAGCGCCTCGCGCACGATCTGCTTGGCGGCGCGGATCGTTAAGGGCGCGTTGGCGGCAATCGTGTCGCAGTAGGTCTTGACGCACGTGTCGAGTTCGTCATCCGGCACGAGGCGGTTGATCAGCCCCATCTGCAAGGCTTCTTCCGCCGAGAACTGGCGCGCCGTATAAAAAATCTCCCGTGCATAGGCGGGGCCGACGGTGTCGATCAGTTTCTTGATGCCGTCATAGGCGTAGCCGAGGCCGAGCTTTGCCGCCGGGATGCCGAAGCGCGAGCCTTCGGCGGCAATGCGAATGTCGCAGTTGAGCGCGGTCGCCAGTCCGCCGCCGATGCAGTAGCCGCGGATCATCGCGATCGTCGGCTTCAATGTCTCCTGCAGTTTGACGCGCGCCCTTTCGGAGATTTTCGAATAGGCGGCGGCTGCCTCCTCGTTGGCGCGTTTCTCCTTGAATTCGGAGATGTCGGCGCCCGAGACAAAGGCCTTGCCGCCGGCGCCGCTGACGACGATGACGCGGATTTCGTCGTCCCGGTCGAAATCTTCGATGATCTGCTCGACCGCCTGCCACATGTCGAGCGAGACGGCGTTATGGCGCGCCGGGTTGTTGAAGATGAGCCGGCCGACCGCGCCGTCCTTCTCGGCGATCATCTTCTTGGTCAAAGGCTGATCAAGCATCGTGTTTTATCCTTCTTGGCCCCGTCATGCCCGGACTTGATCCGGGCATCCGCGTCCTTGCCTTGGTAGATGGCCGGGTCAAGCCCGGCCATGACGATAGTGGGAGCCGCGTGGTCCTAGATCACGTTGCGGGCGTGCAGGTCGGCGATCGCGGCGGCGTCGTAGCCGAGGTCCCTCAGGATCTCCTCGCTGTGCTCGCCGAGGTCGGGCGTCGCATGGCGCATGCGCGCCGGCTCCGGCGTCTTCGTCAGGTTGATCGCCTGGCCGACGACTTTGAGTTCGCCCAATCGCGGGTGGTCCATCGACCGCGCCATTTCGAGGTGCTTCACCTGCGGATCGGCAAAGGTCTGGTCGATCGTATACAGCGGGCCGCACGGCACGCCGACCTCGTTGAGCAGCTCGACCCAATAGTTGCTCGGCCGCTTTTTCGTGATTTCGGCGATCTTCTCGTTCAGCGGCTTGCGATTTTTCGAGCGCTGCGCCTGGCTGGCGTAGTCCGGGTCGTTGAGCAGGAACTGCGCATCGGCCGCCTCGCAGAAGCGACGGAACATGTGGTCGCCCGAGGCGGCGATGTTGATCTGCCCGTCGGCGGTCGGAAACAGGCCGGTCGGGATGCCGGTTGGGTGGTCGTTGCCGGCCTGCTTTGGCACCTCGTGCGCCTGCAGCCAGCGCGAGGCCTGGAAATCGAGCATGAAGATCTGCGCTTCGAGCAGCGAGGTGTGGACCCACTGACCCTCGCCCGACTGCTCGCGCTCGATCAGCGCCATCAGGATCGCCTGCGCCAGCAGGATGCCGGCGCACAGATCGTCGATCGGGATGCCGACGCGGACCGGCCCCTGCCCTGGCAGGCCGGTGATCGACATCAGCCCACCCATGCCCTGGGCGATCTGGTCGACGCCGGGCCGCTTCGCATAGGGGCCGCTCTGGCCGAAACCTGAGATCGAGCCGTAGACGATGCGCGGGTTGAGCTTTTTGACCGATTCGTAATCGACGCCGAGGCGGTATTTCACCTCGGAGCGGAAATTCTCGACAATGACATCGGCCTTCTCGGCCAGCTTGAAAAAGACCGCCTTGCCTTCCGGCGTCTTCAGGTTGAGCGCGAGACTGCGCTTGTTGCGGTGCAGGTTCTGAAAGTCGAACCCGTCGCGCCTGGTGCCGGTCACGTCGCGGTCGTCGCCGGACGGCGGCTCGATCTTGATGACGTTGGCGCCCCAATCGGCGAGCTGGCGCACCGCGGTCGGACCGGCGCGGGCATGCGTCAGGTCGAGCACGGTAAAGCGGGACAGCGGCAGGCTCATCGCAGGGCCTCCTTCGGTTCAGGCCGCAACTTTCCCTCGCCGCGCGCACTTGCGTCAAGCAGCCGGCGAACGTCCCAGCCCCGCAGAAACGCCACGGCGTCTGCAGCGGCATGAGCCGGCCGTTCGCAACCGCACGACGGGTGATTCGCGCTGCGGCGCATCGCCGCGCATCGCCGCCGCCGTACGCCGACCGCCCCGGATCGCCGCGGCGCAGCAGTTTTCCGAGCCGTCGGGCGCCGTTGTCGCTGCCCGCTTGCCGCCGGCCCCGCGGCACCGTAAATTAGCGCCACTGGCCCAACAACAGAAAGGAGGTGATCCTGTGTCTGACGATCTACCGCGGTCTTCCGCTGCCGTGACCAGGATCCCTGCATTCGCGGAGGTCCTCGCCTGAGTAAGGCGCCGGCACGGCCCCTCGGCTTGAAGGAGGAGGGCCGCCGGTCTTCGTAGAGAGGCCGCCCCTCAGCGGGCGGCCTTTTCATTTCCCAGCTTGCCGGCGCCGCCGAAGATCAGCGGCTCGCCGCCGATGAAATGGCCGATCGGTTTCAGCGCGTCGATGCGGTCGCAGATGATCTTTGTTATTGCGATCATCGGGGTCGACAGGATTGCGCCGACGACGCCCCACATCCAGAACCAGAAGATGACCCCGATCGTGATCAGCACGGGGTTCACGGTGAAGCGCGAGGCCAGCAGCATCGGCGTCACCGTCTCGCCTTCGACCACGTGGATCAACAGGTAGAGCAGCGCCGGCACGAACGCCGCCCACAGCGGATGGATCGTCAGCAGCCCGGCGACGAGAAACAGCACGACGCCGGCGGTCGGCCCGAGGATAGGGATATAGTTCAACAGAAACGCGATCGTGCCGAACAGCAGCGGCGCGCCGAGGCCGGTCGCCCACGCGACGGCGGCGGTCGCGCAGCCGACGGCCGAGTTCATGATCGTGACCGTCGCCAGGTAGACCGAGATGTCCCCTTCGATCTCGGCGGCGATCTCGACCGCGCGTCGTTTCGCGTTGAAACTGGGCAGGATCTCGACGAGCCGCCGCAAGAACTGCTCGCCGGCAATCAGAACGAAGTACAGGATCAACAATGTCGTGAAGGCGCCGGCCGCGACCGCCCGGACATTTTCCAGCACGCTCTGCGCCAGCGATTGGTTCTCGACCGCGACGACCGGCGCACCGCCGCCCGGCGCCAGCGTCTCGATGCGTTTCAGGCCCTTCTGCAGCGCCGCCAGCGGCCGGCTGAGAAAATGCAACCGCTGTTGGATTTTGGGCAACATCTGCGGCAGAGCGGCGATGCGCTCGGCGATCGGTGCGGACAGCAGCATTCCGACGACCGCGAACAGGCTGACGAGCGCCAGCACGATCAGCAGCGCCGCAATCGGTCGCGGCAGGCCGAGCCGCCGCAACCCGCGCATGATCGGCTGAAACACCGCGCTCAGCACGAACGCCAACACAATCGGCAGCACGATGTCGGCAGCGGCATAGCACGCCGCCAACATCGTCAGCACCAACAGCCCGCCGAGGAATACGGTGCGCGCCTCGGGCGCGCCGGTCGCAGCGGTGGACCCGCCGTTCGTCGCGGCCGCGGACGACGGCGTCACATCGCTCGGCAGCGGAAGATCTGCGGCATCGGGCATCCGGGCGCTCCCGCCTGCGGCGGGACGCCGCGGGACGCTAGTCGAAACCCTTCAGGCGGCCATCGAGTTCCGCGCCGCCGTGCAGCGGCAGCGCCACCGGGAAGCGCAGCGGCGCTACCACCACCAGCCGTATTGCGGCGTTGTCTCCGGCGCCGGCTCCAGGCATTGCAGCGAGCCGAGATGATGATCGGGCGCCAGTTCCACGATATCGGCCGGCGCCTTGTAATCACCCATGGCGCCGGCAAACTCCGGCTCGGAATAGAGCCGCCACGTGCCGTAAACCACCTTGGCGGATGCCGCCAGATGCGGCCAAGGCTCGGCCAGCCGTTCCGAGTCTTCACGGATCGGCAGCGCGTATCCCTTCATGTCCGGCAAGCCGTAAACGTAGATCAAACAGCCGGGACCGGTGTAGGATTTGGGCCCGCCGCAGGCTCCGAGCGACGCGGCGATCCCGAGCGCGAGGGCGCAGCGCACGACGGTTCTCGATCGCATGTGATGGCCGCTCCCCGACGCCAATGCCGCGAACGAAGGTAACAGAACATCGCCGATCCGGCTAGATTGCGGCCGGCCGCGCGCCTCCCTATCATATGCGCAGAGACCCATTCAGGAGTCGCAGATGGCCGAACTCGCCGAATTGGATGCTGCGCCCGAGGCAATCGAGGCGGAACTCGCCTATCTTGCGAATGACGGCGACAAGCTGGTCACGCTCGTCGCCCGGCCGGGCGGCCGCGATGAGCGAATCGGCGGCGGCGCGGCCGAAACCCACCGCGTCCGTCTGCACAACGGCCGGCCGCTTGCCGACCGTTTCGTGTTCGAGCGCGAGGGCTTCCGCTTTGTGCCGCACCGCTCGCAGATGATGAATTTCTTCGATGATGACGAGGTGCACCGCGTCTATTACCCGGAATGCGAGGCGCTGATCAAACTGGTCAGCGGCGCGCGGCGCGTCGTCGTCTTCGACCACACATTGCGCACTGCCAGCGACGCGCAGCGCGAACGGATGCAGATCCGCGACATCGTCAGCCGCGTCCACAACGACTATACCGAATGGTCGGGGCCGCAGCGGGTGCGCGACCTGATGGGCGACGCCGCCGCGGAATTGCTGCGTGGCCGCTTTGCGATCATCCAGGTGTGGCGGCCGATCAACCACCCGGTCGAGAGTCACCCGCTGGCGATCTGCGACGCGCAGACGGTGCGGCCGGAGAGCCTCGTCGTCAACGAGCGGCGCTACCAGGGGCGCACCGGACAGACCTACGCGATCACCTATGATCCGGCGCAACGCTGGTACTGGTTCCCGCGGATGCGGCCGGACGAAGCGCTCGTCTTCAAGGTCTACGAGTCGATGCGCGACGGCCGCGCCCGCTGGACCGCGCACACCGCCTTTGCCGATCCCTCGGCGCTGCCCGATGCCCGCCCGCGCGAGAGCATTGAAATCCGCACGCTAGCGTTTTTCTGACGTTCGGGCGGACGCCAAAAGCGGCGTCCACAAATCAGCCAGCCGGTTCCTCCCGGAGGGATTTCGTCAGGCTCCTTCCCGTGCATCAAGAAGGCCTCCCGCGCCCCGGCCGGAACGCAGGAGGCTGATCGGCATCAATTTGACAGACGATAAAACTTGGCGGCGTTCTCGCATGTGATCTTGTGGATCTGCTCGGGCGTCAGGCCGGCGAACTGTTCCTCGATATATTTTGTCGATTCCGGCCAGATGCCGTCGGTATGCGGGTAGTCCGAACCCCACATCAGCGTTTCGAGGCCGATTTCGTCGATCAGCTTGGCGCTGATCGGGTCGAACTGGAACGTCGCCTTGCACTGGCGGCGCCAGTATTCGGACGGCTTCAGCTTCATCAGGTCGCGGAAGCGGTCCTCGAACTCGAAGTCCATGCGGTGCAGCGCGTAGGCGAGCCAGCCGGCGCCGCTCTCGCCGAACGAGACGCGCAGGTTGGGATAGCGCTCGAAGACGCCGGCGCCGATCATGCCGGCGATGATGTGGATGAGCCCCATCTGGAACGCCGACACGCCGGTGAACATCGCGGCGCGGCGCACATGCGGCGCTTCCTGGCGGGCCCGCGGCGCGGTCGTCGGGAAGGTGTGGAAATGCAGAGGCAGGTCAACGTCATCGACCGCTTTCCAGAAATTCTCCCAACTCGGGTGCCACATCGGCTCCATGTCCCACGAGCACGACAATTCGAGGCCGCGCAGCCCCATCCTGGCGACGCGGTAGACCTCGGCGACAGCGTCATCGACGCTGCCGTAGGGCAGGCAGGCGAGGCCGATCTGGCGGTCCGGGTAGTGGCTGCAGAATTCCTTCAACCAGTCGTTGTAGATGCGCAACACCTCGTTCGAGGCGTCGCGGTCGTTGAGCTTGGAGGCGGTGCCGAGCACGCCGTAGATGACCTCGGCATCAACGCCGTCTGCTTCCATGTCTTTGAGGCGCAGATGCGGGTCGCTGCACCGCACCTTGCCGTTTTTCGCGTCCGAGAACAGGCCGTGCTCGGCCATGATGTCGACCCGCACGTTCTGCCCGGGGACGAGTTTCGCGCCGCCCGGCCCGACGCCGTTCAAGAGGCCGAAATTGGCGCCGTTCCTGGCGACCCATTGCGGTCCGTCGGGCCCATCTTCGACATAGGGCATGCGGTCCCTCAGTTCGGTCCGCGCGTTCTCGGTAAAAAGCGTCGGCGGCATCCAGGGCATGTCGAGATGGCAATCGGCCGAGATGCGGCGGTAATGCATGGTTTCGCTCCCTTCGGACTGACGGTGTTGCGGCCACTCTAACGCGTTTGGCAAGGCTTTTGCCAATGTCGGGAACGCACGGCCGCCCCTACATCCGAGCCGCCGCGGCGCGAGGGCGGCAAAGCACCGTTTCCGGCCATTCGCCACGCCGCCGCCGACCCGGTCAGCGGAGCCAAGTCGGCCTCGGCCCTCATCTCCGGCACCGACGGCGGATTGATAAGAATTTAGAATTTTTTATTCCCGCCACATAGCGCGCCGGCGATCGCCCAAGGTCAACTGCTTGCGATGCGCGATCCTTGTTGAGGACTTCCTCGACATGCGTGTGGCGGAAAACTGCGGTGGCACCGCGAGAAAATCGATGGTCCGTCTCGCCGGGCGGACCAGGCGCGGGTGTCAGAGAAATCGACCGCTGATCGCCGCTCGCTGCCGGCGGAGGCAGCGTCGTCGCGCCGACCCAGCGATCGTCGAAATCGACTGTCACCGTTTCTTTCAAAGGGCGCGTTTTTACTGCGTTGAATTATTTTCACTATGGGGAAGCTCATCATGCGATCCAAAAGCCTGATTGTTGCGCCTATCGTGAGCTTCGCACTCTCGCTTGCGACCACGCTTCATGCCGTCGCATCTCCGGTCACCTACACCTTTACGCCGGACGCGTCACTGACGTTCGAAGACGGCAACACGGAGGATTTGGTCGGCAGTTTCACAATCGACACCACCGCCACGACCCCTATTATAAGCTCAGATATTACAGTAAACGGCCCATCTCCTGAGTCCACATTCTACCTGGTAGCCGAGGTAGACCCGTCCAAGCTAGAGCTCTCATACTACAATTTTGCAACCACAACAGGTACAATCCTGTACCTGCAGTTTACAACCCCGCTCACCGGCCCCGCCGCATCGCTCGAAATTTCCCAGCCATGGACACAATACGACAGCACCACGGGTATAGAACTCGTCATCCATCAAGAGGTCGCGACCGGCGGCGTTGAACCTCTGATCTCGCCAGTTCCATCGTCAGTTCCAGAACCATCATCCTTCATCCTGCTCGCTCCGGCTCTCGGCCTCTTCCTTGTCACCCGCTGGGCTTCCCGCGCATCGACCAGGGTGCCTCCGCGTCGATTAGCCGGCGCATAAAACCCCAGGCTCGGCGGTGCCGGCCAGCCGGTGGCCCGCGTCGCGTGCGCGGTCCTGTGCCGGCGATTGCGGTCAGAGGGCGAGCCAGTCCTCGATCAGCCGGCGGGCGATCGAATCGCGGCGCGGCAGGCGGAATTCCTGGCCGCGGTCGTCGGCGCGGGCGGCGAGCCACTGGCGGTCGAACCAGCGGGCATCCGCAAGTTCGCCGTAATCGACCGTGATCTCGGTTGTCGTCGCCTCGGCGTAAAAACCGAGCATGATGTTGGCCGGGAACGGCCACGGCTGCGACGAGTGATAGGTGACGGCGCCGACCTCGACCGCCGTCTCCTCGCGCACCTCGCGCGCCACCGCGTCTTCCAGGCTCTCGCCCGGTTCGACAAAGCCGGCCAGCGTCGAATACATGCCGCCGACAAAATTGTTGTTCCGGCCGAGCAATATCCGGTCCGCGCCGTCGGTCACCAGCATGATGACGGCGGGGTCGGTGCGCGGGAAATGCATCGCCGCACACGCGGCATCGGTGCAGCGCCGCATATGGCCGGCTTCTTCGCTGCGCGTCGGTGCGCCGCACTGGCCGCAGAAGCGATGGCGCATGTGCCAGTACGCCATCGCCCGCGCCAGCGCCAGCAGCGCTGCGTCATGGCGGGCGAGCCGGCCGGCAAGCTGGCGCAGATCGGCAAAGCGCACGCCGATTTCCGCCGCAGCGGCAGCGATGCCGGCCGCGGCCAAGGCCGGCGAGCGCAACGCCGGCAGCGGCTCGCCGTCCAGACGCGACAGGTCGAGGGCGAAATGGGCACGCTCGTCGATCAGCCCGAGGAAGACCAGATCGCCGTGCCCGAGCCGCTCGTCGATTGCCGCATCCGACAGCGCGCCGAACAGGGCACCGACCGCCTCGACCCTGAGCATCGCGGCGCGCGGCTCGGCGCCGTCGATTTCGATGATGAGGTTCTGGTTGCGCCAGACCGGCACGAAGGCGCTGTGCGGATCGAGCGCCCGCTCGCGGATCCAATCCGGTTCGCGGCGCCGCAGCCCGGCGCGCTCGAAGCCCGGCGCGGCGTAGTAATTCGGCGGTCGCATACCGCTACTCTGGCACAGAGCGTCGCCGCGCGGCAAGCCGAGCAGCGGCCTGCGCGACGGCCGAGGATCACGGCGCCGCGAAGCCCTCGTTCATCGCCGTGCCGAACACATCCGGGCGCAGGACGCCGAACACGATCGAGGCGACTGCCAATGCCGCGACGACGACCCAAGGCAGCCATGCCGGCGCCTCGACGGCAGAGCCACTGATCCAGCCGCCGAAGGACGGCTGATTGCAATGAATGGAGGCCGCCGCAAGCGAAGCGGCCGCGAGCAGGAGACTGAAAGCAAGGCCGTTGGTCATCGCTGTCGTGATCATCGGCTTGCCTCCGTTTCAACGGGCAGAGAGACGAAACACGGCGCGGGCCGACGACAGCCGACGCCGTTGACGCCGCATTGCAAAATGCCCGCCGGTGCGGGCGCCGCGTGTGACGTCGTTCACAATTCGCGGCAGATTTTTCCGCTTGTGCCGCACCGGCCATCGTCTATCGCGCTGGACGCGGGTCGCCGGGTTCTGCAACGATCACGGGCGAACCGTTTCCGGGGAGGATCGCTGCGATGCCGAAAATTGCCGCCGAGCGCCTGGAGGAAATCGGCCGCGCGCTGTTCGTCGCCGCCGGCACCCCCGACGAGGAGGCGGCGCTCGTCATGCGCCATATCGTCGGCGCCAATCTCGTCGGCCACGATTCGCACGGCGTCATCCAGATCCCGACCTATATCGACCGCATCAAGGCCGGGCACATCGTGCCAGGCGCGCCCTGGGTCATCGTCAAGGAATCGCCGACGACAACGGTCGTCGACGGGCATTGGGGGTTCGGCTACGTCGCCAACGAGCGGGCGATGCGGCTGACGATCGAGAAGGCGGAGAAGAGCAACGTCGCCGCTGCCACCGTGTTTCGCCAGGGCCATATCGGCCGGCTGTCGAGCTATACGCAGATGGCGGCGCAGGCCGGCATGATCGGCCTCATCACCGCCGATAGCGGCCGCTCGCCACAGGCCGTCGCGCCATTCGGCGGGCGCGAGGCGCGGCTCGGGACCAATCCCCTTTCGATCGCGGTCCCGTCCGATCTGCAGGGGCCGCTCTACCTCGACATGGCGACCTCCGCCGCTGCCGCCGGCAAGATCGCGCTCGCCGTTGCGCGCGGCGAGAGCGTGCCCGACGGCTGGGTCATCGGCGCCGACGGCCGGCCGACCAACGACCCGCGCCAGTTGCGCCAGGGCGGCGCGCTGCTGCCGCTGGGCGGCCCGGACGGCGGCTACAAGGGCACCGGGCTGGCCGTCATGGTCGAGGTTCTGTGCGGTCTGTTGACCGGGCTCGGCTTTGGCGTGGAGCCGAGCGGCCGGCACAATGACGGCTGTTTCATGGCCGTGTTCAAGGTCGATGCGTTCCGCCCGCTCGCCGAGTTCAAAAAGGATGTCGGCGCGTTCATCGATTACCTGAAGGCGACGCCGCCGGCTGAGGGGTCCCTGGGCGTCCTCTATCCCGGCGAGATCGAGCACCAACGGGAACTCGACCGTCGCGCCCACGGCATCGACGTCGAAGACGCCACCTGGTACAAGCTGCGCTCGCTCGCCGAGGAATACCAATTGGACGACAAGCTCGGCTTTGCCGATGTCGAATAGCGGCCGCTGATCGTTTCGTCGGCTTCCGCCTGGACCGGTCTTCGCGGCTTCAGTCCAGCCGCGCGCGCTCTTCGGCGAAGAGGTAAAGCGGGCGCCACAGCAACCGGTTGAAGCACGTCACCATCAGCGACATGACGGCGATGCCCAGCACGATGCGGGGGAAGTCGCCGGCCGCAGTGGCCTGCGCTATGTAGGCGCCGAGGCCGTGCGCCACCAGCGTGGTCTTTCCCCACGACACGTACTCCGCCACGATGCTGGCGTTCCACGCGCCGCCCGACGCCGTGATCGCGCCGGTGACAAAGTACGGGAAGATGCCCGGCAGCATCACCTCCTTCCACCATTGCCAGCCACGCACGCGAAAATTGACGGCGGCCTCGCGGAAATCCGTCGGAAACGCCGCAGCTCCGGCGATGACATTGAACAGGATGTACCACTGCGTACCCAGGATGATCAGCGGACTGAGCCAGATATCCGGGTCGGCGTGGAAATACACGATCGCGACGACAAAGATCGGGAACAACAGATTTGCCGGGAAGGCGGCAAGAAACTGCGCCAGCGGCTGGACGCGTTCGGCGAGTGCCGGGCGCAGCCCGATCATGACCCCGATCGGCACCCAGACAAGCGAGGCGATGGCGATCAGCGCCAGAATGCGGACGAGCGTGATGCAGCCGAGCATGAGCGCGGTCAGGACATCCGCCCAACGGAGTTCGCCGGCGACGAACGTCGCCGCGCGATAGGCGCCGTACGCGGCGGCGGCGGCGACCAGGCCGTACCACAATGCGTCGGTCAACCATGGCGAACGTGCATCGCCTCGCGGCCGGCGCGCGACCGGGCCGATCGGCAGGCGAACGCGGGTCAGCATCTCCAGCGCGCCGGCAAAAGGCGCCAGCAGGTAGCGCATCAAACGTGTACGCTTCAGCAGGTCGAGCACCCAGGATTCCGGCACGGCCTGCGCCGCGGTCTGCTCAAAGCGGAACTTGTCGGACCACGCCACCAGTGGCCGAAACATCAACTGATCGTACAGCGCGATGACGACGACCATGGCCAGAATGACCCAGCCGACCGCGGCAAGATTTTTCTCGGCGAGGGCTTGCGCCAGATAGGCTCCGATGCCCGGCAGCGTGAGGGTCTTGTCGCCGACCGTGATCGCCTCGGACGCAACGATGAAAAACCAGCCGCCCGAGGCGCTCATCATCATGTTCCACACCAGCCCCGGCATCGCGAATGGAACTTCGAGCTTCCAAAAGCGCATCCAGCCCGACAGGTGAAAACTGCGCGACGCCTCCACCAGGTCGCGCGGCACGGTGCGCAGCGACTGGTAGAAGCTGAAGGTCATGTTCCAGGCTTGGCTGGTAAAGACGGCGAAGATGACGGCGCATTCGGCGCCCAAGATCCGGCCGGGGAACAGCGACATGAAAAATACGACGGTGAAGGAGATGTACCCGAGAACCGGCACCGATTGCAGGATATCGAGCAGCGGAATCAGCACTTTCTCGGCGCGGGCGCTTTTCGCCGCCAGCGTGCCGTAAATGAGCGTGAAAACGAGCGAGGCGGCCATTGCCGCCAGCATGCGCAGCACCGTGCGCAAGGCGTAATCCGGCAGGTTTGCCGGATCGAGCGAGACGACCGGCGCGTGCAGCGTCGACAGCGGCGCCAGCGTCTGCTGCGCCCCAAACCCGACAATGCTGATAAGCCCGATGATCAGCGGGAATGCCAGCAGGTCCCACCGGTTCGGGCGCAGCCCGGCAACCGCCGTCCCCGCCTGCTGGAACTGCAACTCGGGCATTCGGTTCACCTTTGTGTCCCGGGCGGAGGTCCGCGCCGGCCACCCGGTTTGTGGCATAGCCCGGCGACCGTGCCGTGACAAGCGCCCGAGACAGCCGCGGCGGCGCCGAAAACGCGCCCGCCGTGGCGCGGCAGCGGCGGGCGCGATTGACCGGCAGCGGATGCGCCGGCTATTACCGGCCGGCGCGGCGGCGTGTCGGCCGCGCGTTGCACCCGTGCGGCAGCAGACCGCACCGTCCCGCCATCATCTTCGTCCGGCCCCCGCGCCCAATGTCTGAGGTTGACCGATGAGCGTCCTGACCGAGGAGAGGCCGACGGTTTCGTTCGGCGTGCCGCTGTTGCGGACCGCCGCGATGAGCAAGACCTATCGTACGCCCGACCATATCGGCCGGCTGGTTCTCGAGGCGATCGACTTTTCGCTGCACGAGGGCGAAATCGCCGCGGTGCTCGGCAAGTCGGGGTCGGGCAAGTCGACATTTCTGCGCATCCTTGCCGGCTTGATGCCGGCGAGCGCCGGCCGGATCGAGTATCGCGGCCGGCCGGTCGCCGCACCGGTGCAAGGGATCGCGATGGTGTTCCAGACCTTCGCGCTGTTCCCCTGGCTGACCGTGCTCGGCAATGTCGAATTGGGCCTTGAGGCGCTCGGCGTCGCGGCAGCCGAGCGGCGGCGGCGGGCAGTCGAGGCGATCGATGTGATCGGCCTCGACGGCTTCGAAAACGCCTATCCGAAGGAACTGTCGGGCGGCATGCGGCAGCGTGTCGGGTTTGCCCGCGCGCTCGTCGTCAACCCCGACATTCTGTTGCTCGACGAGCCGTTTTCCGCGCTCGACGTGCTGACCGCCGAGACCCTGCGCAACGACCTGATCGATTTGTGGGTCGAGCGCCGCATCCCGACCAAGGGCATCGTGCTGGTGTCGCACAACATCGCCGAAGCGGTCGAAATGGCCGATCGCATCGTCATCTTCAGCAGCGATCCCGGCCGCATCAGCGCCGAAGTCCCGGTCGCGCTGCCGCGCCCGCGCGATTCCGAGAGCGCGCCGTTCCGTCAAATCGTCGACCAGGTTTACACGCTGTTGACAACGCAGCCGGGCCGCGACGGCCGGCGCGGCACCAAGCCGGAGCCGATCGGCCTCGGCCATCGCCTGCCCGACGCCGCGGTGCAGCAGTTGTCAGGCCTGATCGAGCGCCTCACCGAAGCGCCCTATAACGGGCGGGCGGACCTGCCGCACCTCGCCGACGAAGAAAACCTCGTCGTCGACGAGTTGTTTCCGCTGATCGAATTCATGCAGATCCTCGGCTGGGCGCATGTCAGCGGCGGCGACATCGAACTGACCGCGGCCGGCCGGGCCTATGCCGACGCCGACATGCTGCCGCGCAAACAGATGTTCGCCGAGGCCCTGTTGAAGCACGTGCCGCTTGCCGCCCATATCCGCCGCGTGCTCGACGAGCGCCCCAACCATAAGGCGCCGGCCGCCCGTTTTCTGCGCGAACTGGAAGACCACCTGTCGGAGGAAGAAGCGGAGCGCGTGCTGGAGACCGTCATCAACTGGGGACGCCACGCCGAAATCTTCGCCTACGACTATGACGACGAAGTGCTGAGCCTGGAGAATTTCTGAGGCCCGACGGTTGCGCAGGGATCGGACGGTTCCGGGCCGCCCAGGCCCGGAGCGCGGCAAACGCATCGCCCACGGCAGGTGGTCGATCGCGTACCAGTGGTCGAAACGAGCGCGCTCGGCCGCGGGAACTTTCGGCGCGCGGCGATCAGCGCCGGCGTCACGCTCACACTCCGGCGTTCGAGTCGTCGATCGTAAAGCCCACCTTCAGCGTCACCTGATAGTGCATGATCTTGCCGTCTTCGAGATGGCCGCGGGTATTGACGACTTCGAACCAGCGCAGGTTGCGCAGCGTTTTTGACGCGCGGCTGACCGCGGTCTGGATCGCGTCCGAGATGCTCTTTTCCGATGAGCCGGTGATCTCGATGACCCGGTAGACGTGATCGTCCATGTCGTCCTCTTTCTGGTTCTGCCTTGCGGAAAACGCGGGCGGCACGGCAATAGCTCGTGTTGCGCGGCATCGGTTTAAACCCCCGCGCCGATGCTACCCTCGCGCCAGTCGGCGGGCCGCCCAGGCAGTCAGGCCGCCGGTCACGACGGCGGCGATGCCGGCGCCGCGAAACACCGCGGCGTAGGCGGCGAAAAACGCCTGCGGCGATGCGGCGCCGGCGGCACGCGCGGCGCCTTCGACGGCGTGAAAGGCCAGCGTCAGCAGCGTCGCGGCGATGACGACCCCGCCGGTGCGTGCCAGCATCGACAGGCTGCCGGCGACACCGCGATGGGCGGCCGGCGAGGCGGCCATGACGAGTTCGATGTAGGCGACCTGAAACAGCGCCAATCCGAGCCCCTGCAGCGCCAGCGTCATGACCATCAACGCCGGCGCGGTGTCCGGCCGCCAGAATGCGACGCAATAGAGGCCCGCCCCCGCCGCGAATGCCCCGAGCGGCGCGATGCGGTATGCCCCGACGCGGCCAACGGCAAATCCCGCAAGCGGCGAGGCGGCCGCCATTGCGATAAAACCGCTCGCCAGCACGAACCCGGCCGCGACCACCGGGAGCGGCGTGTGATCGACGAGGAAATACGGCGCAAACAGCATGACCGCGAACGTCACCAGGTACATCAACACGCCGGCGGCGTTGATCAGAGCAAAACTGGCGCGGCGGAACAGCTCGATCCGGACGATCGGCTGGGCCGCCAGTCCCTCCCACCGGGCGAACAGGGCAAAGCACGCCGCCGCCGCCGGCAACAGCGCCAGCGACAGGTAATCGCCGCTGCGCAGCCGGGCGAGCGCATTGAGCCCGAGCAGCAGGGCGGCCAGCCCGATCGCCAACAGCAGCGCGCCGGCCACGTCGAAGCGGCGCTCGCCGGCGGCGGCCGAGTCGTTCGGCAGGCCGCGGACGAACACAAGGCTGGTCAGCGCGATGGGCGCGCGGAACCAGAAAACGGCCGGCCACCCCCAGCGCGCGACCAGGGCGCCGCCGATCAGAGGCCCGACTGCCGAGCCGAGCGCGAAAATCAGCGTAAAAGCGCCGAGCGCGCGACTGCGCCGGGCCTCCGGATAGAGGCCGGTGACCAGAGCCGGCGCGCAGCTGATGATCAACGCCGCACCGATGCCTTGCAGAAACCGGAAGAACAGCAGCCAGGCAAAACTCGGCGCCACGGCGCACAGCAGAAAGGCGACAACGCTCCAGGCGAGCCCGGCGCGGAAGACGCGGCCATGCCCCCACAGATCGCCGATTCGCCCGAATGCGAGAAGCGGCCCGGCATTCGTCAACACATAGCAGATGATCACCCACTGGATCATCGCGATCGGCAGGCCGAAGCTGTCGGTAATGTCCGGAAACGCGATGTTGACCGAGGTATCAAGCGGTACGACCGAAATGCCGAGCCCGACCAGCAGGAGGCGCAGCCACAACGCCGGCACGACGCCGCTCATGCGAGATTGCCTCGCCGCGCCGGCAATGATCCCGTGAGCGCGTTTCATGCGGCGGCAACAATGGCGGAGCCGCGGCGATGATGACTACCGATTTTGCGCGGGGCTGCACCGCGCCGGGCATTGAAAGCGCCAGCGACCGAGCGGACGGCTGGCGAGGGGCGGCGGCGCTCCGTTCAATTGCGACGCTATGTATCGGGGCTATGTCGGAACCGACGGTGTCATGTATATCGCGATTCACGACGAGCTTTACCGGGCGGCATGACATGCGAATTGGCCGGCGTCCTGTGCTGTGCGCCGCGATGGCCGCGATGCTGACGGCGGCGACCGCCGCAGCGGCGAGCGCCCAAGCGGCGGCCGGTGCCGCCGCGGCGCCGGTGAAACTGGGCCTCATCCTCGACATGACCGGCCCCTATTCGCGCAATACCGGGGTCGGCAGCGCCACCGCGGCGCGCATGGCCATCGCCGATTTCGGCGGCCACGTTCTCGGCCGACCGATCGACGTGCTGATCGGCGACTCGAAAAACAGCAGCGACCATGCCGCCGCGCTCGCCCGGGACTGGCTCGGCCCGCAGGGCGTCACCGCGATCATGGACGTAACCGGCTCGTCCGAGGCGCTGATCGTCCAGGCGATCGCCAATACCCGCGACAGGATCGTCATGCTGGAAAGCGCCGACGCGGCGCGGCTGTCAAACGAGGCGTGCACGGCGACGTCGGTGCACTACGGCATCGATACCCACGCGATCGCCAACACGGTCGGCGCCAAGCTCGTCGAGGAGGGCGACAAGACCTGGTTTTTCATTACCGTCGATTACAGCTTCGGCTTTGATCTCGAACGCGATACCGCCGCCATCGTCGAGGCGCATGGCGGACAGGTGCTGGGCAACGCGCTGTACCCGCTCGGCGCCAGCGATTTCGAATCCTATCTCGCCCGCGCCGAGCAATCGGGCGCCAAGGTCATCGGCCTGGCCAACGGCGGCGGCGATCTCGACAACACGATCAAGGATGCCGCCAGGCTCGGCATGGTCCCGGGCCGGCAGGTGCTCGCGGGCCTGGCGCTGCGCATTCCGGGCGTGCATGCGCTGGGCCTTGCGACGACGCAGGGCATGGTGCTCAGCGTGCCGTTCTACTGGGACCTCAACGATCAGACGCGCGCATGGTCAAAGCGGTTCTTCGCCAAGCTCGGCGTCATGCCGGATTCACTGCAGGCGGCCGTATACTCGGCGACGATGCACTACCTCGAGGCGGTGGCGCACGCCGGCACGCTCGACGCCGCAACGGTCATGCGGACAATGCGGGAAATGCCGATCCACGATTTCTATGCGTCCGACGGCTATATCCGGGCGGACGGCGTCATGGTGCACCCGATGTACCTGTTCCAGGTCAAGACGCCGGCTCAATCGCGGTACCCGTGGGACTATTTCAAGCTGCTGGCGACGGTGCCGGGCGACCAAGCGTTCCTGCCGCTGTCGCAGTCGAAATGCCCGCTCGTCACGCAGTAACGGGCGCATGCCGGCAACGCGGCCAACCGTGTTTCCCGACGGCGCGGCTAAGTTGGATCGAGCTCGGTATCCCAGTAGAGATAGTCGCGCCAGCTCTCGTGCAGATAGTTGGGCGGAAAGGCGCGGCCGTTCTGCTGCAGCATGAAGCTGGTCGGCTGCACCGGCTTGTGCCTGGGGTACATGCCGCTGTGCTGCGGCAGCCGGTTTCCCTTCAGCAGGTTGCAGCTGGCGCAGGCGGTGACGACGTTGTTCCACACGGTCCGGCCGCCCTTCGAGCGCGGCACGACATGGTCAAACGTCAACTCGTGCGACGGGTGCGGCCGGGCGCAATACTGACAGGTGAAGCGGTCGCGCAGAAAGACGTTGAAGCGGGTAAAGGCCGGATGCCGCGCCGCCTGCACGTATTCTTTCAACGCGATGACGCTCGGCAGCCGCATCTCGAAGGACGGGCTGCGGACATAGGCGTCGTAATGATCGATGATGTTGACGCGGTCGAGAAACACCGCCTTGACCGCATCCTGCCACGACCAGAGCGACAGCGGGAAATAGCTGAGGGGACGAAAATCCGCATTCAGCACCAGGGCCGGGCAGCCATCGAGCGGAGTCGTCACCGCAATGCCTTCCGTTCCACCTCGCCTGCCCGATAGCACGCGAATATGACGGTTTGATAGCCGATCGACGGCGCGGCGACAAGATTTCGCGTCCGCGGCCGCAATGGGTGGCGCCGGCAAGGCCCAAAACCGCTACCGCTAGCACGACGGCGGCGAAGGCGCCGCATCGCGGCACCAACCGGATAATCGCAAAGTCACGGACAACGCGTTAAGCTGAAAGCCGCAAAGACGCCGCGCCTGGGAGGGACGCATGTCCGACAGCAGCTTATCGCCGCGCATTGAACAGTTCGAGGCGGAACTCGAAAACATCATCTCCACGAGCGAACAGATCCAGCATCTCGCCGACGGTTTCGGCGGTGCGCAGGGACCCGCCGAGGGGCCTTTGTGGTGGAAGGAAGGCGGCTATCTGCTGTTCAGCGACATCCACAACAACCGCCGCATGAAACACGCGCCCGGCAAGGGGGCCGAGTTGTTCCTCGAACCGACCAACCGGGCCAACGGGCTGACCCGCGACCTGCAGGGCCGGCTCGTCGCCTGCGAGCACGACAGCCGCCGCGTCACCCGCCTTGAGCATGACGGCAGCACGACAGTCATCGCCAACAGCTTTCAGGGGCGGCGGCTGAACCGGCCGAACGATGTCGTCGTCAGGTCGGACGGCTGCATCTACTTCACCGATCCGTGGACGAGCCCGGCGGCGCCCGAACAGTGGGACCTGACCTTTTCCGGCGTCTATCGGGTGACGCCCGACCTCGGAACGCTGAGCCTGCTGGTCGATGATTTCGTGCTGCCGAACGGCCTTGCCTTCTCGCCCGACGAGCGGCTGCTGTACATCAACGATACGCGGCGCGGCCATATCCGCGTCTTCGAGCTGCTGCCGAGCGGCATGCCGGCGCGGCACACCGACCGGGTTTTCGCCGATCTGCGCGGGCCGGAGCCCGGCGTGCCGGACGGCATGAAGGTCGATCAGCGGGGCAACGTCTATTGCGGCGGCGCCGGCGGCATCTGGATCATGGACCCGATCGGCCGCAAGCTCGGCCGCGTCATCCACGGCGCGTCGGCCACGACGAACATCGCATTCGGCGGCGATGATTGGAAGACGCTGTACTTCACCAGCCGCAATCATCTCGGTGCGGTGCGGGTCAAGATCCCCGGCGTGCCGGTGCCGGTCGCGCCGCGCTAGCCACCTCTTCCGAGCGTGGCGGCGGGGATGTACCGCCGCCCGCCGGTCCTAAGATCAGCCGATAAGGACGAGCAGGCGGCGGCGATGGCACGTGACCCGGAACAGGCGGCGCTGGCGTTGCATCGCTTTGGATTTGGCCCGCGCCGCGGCACGATCGACGCGATCGCCGGCGACCCGCAAGGCGCGCTGCTGTCCGATCTCGACCGCCCGGATGCGGGTCGCATCGACGACGCCGACCTGCCGAGCAGCGATGCCGAGTTTCGCGCCGTCTTCGAATTCAACGCTGCCAGGCGCGCCGAGGCGAAGCTGGCGCGAACCCGGCCCGGCGGCATGGCGGCGCAGGACATGATGGCGGTGGAAGCGGATGCCGCCCCCGCACCGCTGCGCATGCCGCCGCTGCCGCGCCGCATCGTCCTTTCGGAAGCCAAGGCGCGGATCGATGCCGCGCGCGACGCCGAGATCGGCTTTGTCGAACGGCTGGTGTGGTTCTGGTCCAACCATTTCTGCGTCAGTCTCAATACCTCGATCATGGCCGGCGCGTACGAGCGCGAAGCGATCCGACCGCATGTGCTGGGCCGTTTCGCCGACCTGTTGCTTGCCGCCGAAAGCCATCCGGCGATGCTGCTCTATTTGAACGATGCCCAGTCGATCGGCCCGGATTCGGTCGCCGGCATCAATCGGGACAAAGGCATCAACGAGAACTTCGCGCGCGAGATTCTGGAACTGCACACGCTTGGCGTCCGCACCGGCTACACGCAAAAGGACGTGATCGCCTTTGCCAAGGTCATGACGGGCTGGGGGCTGCGATCGCCGGTCACCGACCCCGATATCGGCGGGCGTTTCCTGTTCAATCCGCGCACGCACGAGCCGGGCGCGCAGACCGTGCTCGGCAAATCGTATCCCGAGGGCGGCGTCGCGCAAGGCAGGGCGGTGCTGACGGACCTCGCGCGCAATCCTGCCACGGCGACGCACATCGCGACCAAATTGGCGGTCCATTTTATCGCCGACGACGCGCCAGCCGAGCTGATCAACAAGTTGGCGCGACGGATTCGTGACACCGACGGCGATCTGAAGGAAGTCGCCAAGGCACTGGCAACCGCGCCGGAAGCGTGGGCGCCGCAGCAGCAAAAGGTGAAACGCCCAGGCGAGTGGATCGTCGCGGTATTGCGCGCTGCCGGCCAGGGGAGCGATATCGGCCGCATTGTCGGCGCTGCGAGGCTGCTCGGCGAGCCGCTCTGGCGGCCGCCGGCGCCGAAAGGCTTCCCGGACAGCAATGCTGCCTGGCTCAACGGCGTCGGCGAACGCCTCGAAATCGCCAACGCCTTTGCCGAGCACTTCGCCCCGGAAATCGACGCTGCCGCCGTCATCGATGCCGGGCTCGGGCCGCTCGCCTCGGCGGCGACGCGGCAAACAATCGCGCACGCCGAGAGCCGTCCCCAGGCGCTGACGCTGGCGCTGATGTCTCCCGAGTTTCTGCGGAGGTGACCTGAGCATGCCGGCAATCCCCTTCGCCCCGACGCGCCGTGCGCTGCTCGTCGGCTCCGGGGTGCTGTTCGCGGCGGCGCAGCTGCCGCGGCCCGCGCGCGCGGACGGCCGCGACCCGCGGTTTCTCGCAATAGTGCTGCGCGGCGCGCTCGACGGCCTCGCTGCCGTTGCGCCGGTTGGCGACCCCGACTGGCTGCGCCTGCGCGGCGACGACGCAGTCGCTCGCAGCGGCGACGCCGCGGGTCTGCCGCTCGACGCGATGTTCGCGCTCAACCCGGCAATGCCGACGCTGCATCGGCTGTACAGTGGCGGCCAGGCGACGATTGTCCACGCGGTGGCGACGCCCTATCGCGACCGCTCGCATTTTGACGGCCAGAACGTGCTCGAAACCGGCGGCGTCAAGCCGGGAACGCTCGACAGCGGCTGGCTCAACCGCGCCGTCGCCGCGCTCACGGCGGCCCGCGGCGACGATCCCAACGCCCGGCGATCGCTGGCGATCGGAGCTGTGGCGCCACTGATCATCCGCGGCCCAGCGCCGGTGCTGTCCTGGGAGACCCGCAGGCTGCCGCCGGTCAGCAACGAAACGACGATGCGGCTGCTCGATCTCTACCGTCATTCCGATCCCGCTTTTGCGCGAGCGCTCGAAGAGCACATCGGCATCGAGGCCATCGCCCGCGCCGGCGGCATCGCGGCCGCGCCGAATGGCACCGCGGCGGCGGCGCCACCCGGCCGGGCCAACCCGGTGCGCGCCTATTTCGCCGAGGCGGCGGGCGCGGCGGCGAAGTTCCTCGCCCAGCCGGACGGTCCGCGCATCGGCGCGTTGGCCTTTGACGGCTGGGACACGCACGTCAACGAGGGCCCGCTCCGCGGCCGGCTCGGCGACCTGCTCGGCGCGCTCGACGACGCCTTCGGTGCGCTCGCCGACAACATGGGCGACGCCTGGGGGCAGACCGTCGCCATCGCCGTGACCGAGTTCGGGCGCACGGCCAGGATCAACGGCAGCGGTGGCACCGACCACGGCACCGCGACCGTGGCTCTGCTCGCCGGCGGCGCGCTGAAGGGCGGCCGCGTCGTCGCCGACTGGCCCGGCCTCAAGGACGCCGAACTCTACCAAGACCGCGACCTCAGGCCGACGACCGACCTGCGCGCCGTGCTGAAGGGCGTATTGCGGGACCACCTCGGCATCGCCGAGCCCGCGCTCGCAACCGCCATTTTCCCGGACAGTGCGGCAGTGAAGCCGGTGCCGGGACTGGTGTCGGCCTAGCGCGAAAGCGCCGGCGGGTGAATAACAGGCGCGGGCGCGGCGTTCTGTCGGGGGTCGGCGCCGTCATCGTCGCGCTGACGCTGCTTCTGTCGCCGCCCGCCGGGAGCGCCGACGAACTTTCCGAGCTGCGCGCCAACAGCGAGTTGCTCCAGCAGCGCATCGACCAGATCCACCGCGTGGAAACCGGCGCTGCCGAGGCGCGGCGCGCTGCCGCGACGGACGGCAATTTTCCGCGTTCCTTCGTGGTCCCCGGTACCGACACGTCGATCAGCATCGGCGGCAGCGTCGGCGCCGACACGGGCTGGACGGAGGGCCGCCCCGGCAATGGCCGCTAACGTTGGGCGACGGCGGCAGCCGGACGAGGGCGATCGATACGGCCGGCTCTTGCCAGCCGCGGCCGGACGCGATGTATTGGCGGGCGAAACGCAAATCGGAGGATGACGGCATGGACCAGGACGCCAAAAAAACCGCGCTGCGCATGATCCCCTACGGCATCTACGTGCTGACCGCCGATGACGGCAAGGGCAACGTCGCCGGCGCGACGGTCAATTGGGTGACGCAGACGGCGTTCAACCCGCCGCTCGTCGTCGTCGGCGTTAAGACCGACAGCGGCGCCTATTCGATCGTCAAAAACGCGCAGAAATTCACGCTCAACATGCTCGGCAAGCAGCACAAGGGCATGGCGTTCACGTTCTTCAAGCCGGCCCAGCTGGAGGGCGGCAAGCTCTCCGGCCAGGCGATCCACCAGGGCGGGAACGGCGCGCCCATCCTCGACGCCGCGCTGGCGGCGGTCGAATGCAGGGTGACGAACATCGTCGAACAGGGCGACCATCACATCGTCGTCGCCGAGGTGACGGAGGCGCACGTGCCGCACCCGATCGAGGGCCGCCCCGACGCCGCGATCCTCGAAATGAAGGATCTCGGCGACAACGTGTTCTACGGCGGGTGAGATGCCCGACGGCCGGGCGCCGACCCGGCCCGTCCGCCCCCGGCCGGCTGCGGCTGCGAAGCCGCCGCCTCACCGCCTGGGCCGGCGGCGGGTGCCCGAGGTGCGCAATGTACCGCCGGACGGGGTCGAGGCGCACCTCAACCATCTGATCGCGCGCGACACGGCCGACCAGGTGCTGGCGATCGGCCTGCCGAGACCATGGTTCGGCGACCTATACCACCGCATCCTGACGATCGGCTGGCCGCTGTTCTTCGGCCTCGCGATGGCTGCCTATGTCGTCGCGAACGTGCTGTTCGCGCTCTTGTATCTCGTCCAACCGGGTTCGGTCTCCAACGCCCGGCCGGGCTCCTTCACCGATGCCTTCTTTTTCAGCGTCGAGACGATCTCGACGATCGGCTACGGCCAGATGGTGCCGGCGACGCTCTACGGCAACCTGGTGATGACGGTGGAGGCAGCCGTCGGTCTGCTGCTCGTCGCACTGGCGACCGGTCTGATCTTCGCCCGTTTTTCGCGGCCGACCGCACGCATGTTGTTCAGCCGCGTCGCGGTGATCGGCCCGCATAACGGCCAGCCGACCCTGTCGGTGCGCATCGCCAATGTCCGCAAGAACCAGATTCTTGCGGCCGAGGTCGGCATGACGCTGGTGCGCGACGAGGTCAGCACCGAGGGCGACCGGCGGCGCCGGTTCTATGATTTGCGCTTGACGCGGCAGCGCTCGCCGATCTTTGCGCTGACCTTTACCGTCATGCACGAGATCGACCGCCACAGCCCGCTATACGATACCGACGCCGAGACCCTCGCTGCGCTCAACGGCGAACTCGTCGTCACGACCAGCGGCATCGACGAGACGCTGGTCGCGCCGGTGCATGCGCGCACGTCCTATCTGCCGCACGAGATCCTGTGGAACCGCCGCTTCGTCGACATCCTCGGCTGGACCGCCGACGGCCGCCGCGTCATCGACTATCGTCACTTCCACGAGACCGAGCCGCTCCCGGTCGTCTGATCAGCACCGGTGGCGACGGGCAGCTCGGGCGCAGCGCCGGCAACCGGGGTCTGCGAGCGTCGCCGTCCGCTGGCGATCGCCTCGCGAAATGCCATATTGTGCAGCGAAGTCGCGGCTTGGCGACGGTTGCGGGCGAGGGTTCGATGGACCAGCATGGGCTGACCTGGCCGGAAGAGGGCAATGCGCGCGTGCCGTATCGGGTGTTCTCCGACCCCGAGATCTACCGCGCCGAGCTCGACCGCATCTTTCTCGGCGCCAGTTGGCAATTTCTCGCGCTCGCCAACGAGCTGCCGCAGCTGGGCGACTACAGGACGACATTTCTCGGCGAGACGCCAGTCATCGTCACCCGCGGCGAGGACGGTGCGATCCATGCGATGCTGAATCGCTGCGCCCATCGCGGCAATCTCGTCTGCCTGAAGGGGAAGGGCCATGCCGATGACGGGCTGACCTGCGTCTATCATTCGTGGCGCTACGATCTCGCCGGCAACCTGACGAGCGTCGCATTCCGCCGCGGCGTCGGCGGCAAGGGCGGCATGCCGGCCGATTTCCGACTGGAACAGCATGGGCTGAAAAAGCTGCGCACCGACCAGTTTGCCGGCCTCGTCTTCGGGACGCTGTCGCCGGACGCGCCGCCGCTGTCGGAATATCTCGGCAACCGGATCGGCTCGCACATCGCCCGCGTGTTTACCGGCACGCCAAAGGTGCTCGGCACGACCTCGCAGATTCTGCACAACAACTGGAAGCTCTACGTCGAGAACGTCAAGGACACCTACCACGCGAGCCTGTTGCACACGTTTTTCACGACGTTCCGGGTCAGCCGCCTGACCAATCCCGGCGGCGTCGGCGTCGCCGAAGGCGGCAAGCATCATTTCAGCTACACGCAGGGCGGCGCGCGCGGCGACCAGGCCGAATCCGACAAGGCCTATGCCGGGATCCAATCGATGCACGACAACATCCGCCTGGAGGACCCGCGCTTTCTCGACGTCGTCGATGAGATCGGCGACGGCATCACGTTGCAGATCTTGAGCGTCTTCCCGAATTTCGTATTGCAGCAGATCAACAATTCGCTGGCATTGCGGCTCGTATTGCCGAAGGGGCCGGACGAGACCGAGCTGCTGTGGACCTATTTCGGCTTTGCCGAGGACGATGCTGCGATGACCGAACGCCGCCTGCAGCAGGCCAACCTCGTCGGGCCGGCCGGCTACGTGTCGATGGAGGACGGCGCGGTCGGCGGTTTTGTGCAGCGCGCGATCAAGGGCGGCGAGGACGCATGCTCCATCATCGAGATGGGCGGGCGCGAACACCTGTCGCAGGACACGCGCACGACCGAAGCCTCGATCCGCGGCTTCTGGAACGCCTATCGCGGCATGATGGGGCTGTAGCGCGATGGATTTGGCTGCGGTCACGCGGCGGTTGCAAGTCGGAGACCTCTATGCCGCCTACGCCGCCTGTCTCGACTCGGATGCGCTCGAAGCCTGGCCCGATTTCTTCACCGAGGACTGCCATTACCGCGTCACGTCGGCGGAGAACTATGAGGCTGGCCTGCCGCTCGGCCTCATTTACGCGACCTCGCGTTACATGCTGAAGGATCGCGTCAGGGCGTTGCGCGAAGCCAACATCTATGAGCCGCAGCGCTACCGCCACGTGATCTCGGGCATCATGCCGAAAGGCGACGGTGCAGCGCTTGATGTCGAGGCGAACTTTCTCGTCGTGCGCACGATGCAGGACGGCGCAATGACGATCTTCGCCGCCGGTCGCTATGTCGATCGCATCGTGCGCGACGGCGCGGCATGGAAATTCGCCAGCAAGATCGTCGCGCTCGACAGCCGCCGCATCGACACGCTGCTGGCGATCCCGCTGTAGCGGCAAGCGTCGCGAAAATCCAAGAGCCCGTCATGCCCGGACTTGATCCGGCATCTGTGCGGAACGTTCGCAGATGGCCGGGTCAAGCCCGGCCATGACGGCAGCAGAATCTCAAGCAATCATCCGCGGCACGACGAGGAACAGGTCGGTGTCGCTGGTCTGTTCGCCAGCGGCGGTGATCAGCGCATGCGCCTGGCCGCGGTGATGCGTCTGATGGTTGAAGAAGTGCGCGACGAGGAGGCGCTTCGGCGCGCTGATCTCGCGGTTGGCGGCGCCGCTGAACCAGGTGAGGTCCACATCCAACCACGCGTCGTCAACCTTGTCGGCCCACCGCGAAATATCGGCGTCGGCCTTGACGCGTGCGGCGCACAATTCCTGCCAGTCGTCGATGAAATGGTCGCTCTGTTTGATCGGCGTTTGCGGCCGCGGCCAGGAATCGAACCGGCTCATCCATTGGCTGTCGCCCCACAGGATGTGGACGAGCGTGCCGTGGATTGAGTGCCAGAAGGCGCCCTTGTCGGCCCGCCGCTGCGTCTCGGAAAGACGCCCGGCGGCGCCGTAGAGGCGGCGGTTCATCTCGGCGTTGTAAGCGGCCATCGTGCGGCAATAAGCGGGCGTGATCATCGGCCTCTCCGAAATCGCATGCAGATTCCGTTTGCCGTAAGAAGCCGCCGGCAGCAACCTTGATTCGACATCAACCGAGGGATCTTGCGCCCATGGCTCAAGGACAAGGAGCGGGTCAGCGCGCGCGGCCGCAGCCGACGCCCGAGACGATGCATTTCTGGGAAGGGACGAAGGCGGGCGAACTCCGCCTGCAGCGCTGCAATTCGTGCCGCAAGGCCTATTTCCCGCCGCGGCCGTTCTGCCCGGCCTGCGCCTCGCGCGCGGTCAGCGTCTTTCGCGCCAGCGGTCGAGGGCGCCTCTACAGCTATGTGATCCATCACCGCCCGGTGCCGGGCTTTACGCCGCCCTACGCGATCGCCGTCGTCGAATTGGACGAGGGGCCGCGGATGATGACCAACATCGTGGAATGCCCGCAGACGCCGGAAGCGCTCGTGCTCGACATGCCGCTCGAAGTCGCCTTCGAAAAGCTCGACGACGACATCACCTTGCCCTTGTTCCGCCCGGCGAAAGGCTAAGGAGCGCGCGATGAAACAGAAAGCGATTGCGATCGTCGGCGCGGCCGAGACGACCGAGATGGGCCGCATCCCCGAATTGTCGCAGATCGGCCTCCACGCCGACGCGGCATTGAACGCGATGCAGGATTGCGGCCTCTCGCCCAAGGACATCGACGGCGTCGCGACGGCCGGCGAGACGCCGGTGCAGATTGCGCACTATCTCGGCATCACGCCGCGCTGGGTCGACGGCACCGCGGTCGGCGGCTGCTCGTTCATGATCCACGTGCGCCACGCCGCGGCGGCGCTCGAAAGCGGATTGTGCAAGACCGTGCTGATCACCCACGGCGAAAGCGGCAGGTCGAATATCGGCCGGGCGCGCCCGGCGGTCGGGCCGGGCACGCTCGCCGGGCAATTCGAAATCCCCTACGGGCCGATGGGGCCGCCGACGCTCTTCACGATCCCGGTCTTGCGCTACATGAAGACCTACGGGATCACCGAAGAGCAATTGGCGCAGGTTTGCGTCGTGCAGCGCGAATGGGCGGCGAAAAACCCGCGCGCGACGTTCCACGACCCGATCACGGTCGATGACGTGCTGAACTCGCGGATGATCGCCTACCCGTTCCGCCTGCTGATGTGCTGTCTGGTCACCGACGGCGGCGGCGCACTGATCCTGACGACGGCCGACCGCGCCAAGGACTTCCCGACGAAGCCCGTCTATCTGCTCGGCACCGGCGAAAGTGTCGAGACGCCGATGGTCAGCCAGATGGAGGATTTCACCTCCTCGCGCGCGTTTCGCGTTGCCGGCGCCAAGGCCTTCGAAGAGGCCGGCATCGGCCACAAGGACGTCGACCACCTGATGATCTACGACGCCTTCGCGCACCTGCCGATCTACGGCCTCGAAGACCTCGGCTTTTGCGAGAAGGGTCAGGCGGCGGCGTTTATCGGCGCCGGCAACACGCGCGCCGGCGGCAAGCTGCCGCTCAACACCAATGGCGGCGGCCTCTCCTACATGCATTCCGGCATGTACGGCATGTACGCGTTGCAGGAGAGCGTGCGGCAGATGCGCGGCATCGCGCCGGCCCAGGTGCCGGGCGCCAAAATCAGCGTCTGCCACGGCGTCGGCGGCATGTTTGCCGCTTCCGGCACAATCATCATGACCAACGAGGGCTAGCGACGAGGATGGCCGGCGACGGGGCCACGCCGGTCGTGTGGGGCGCGCTACCCGTACAAGCGCCCCGGGTGCGCTGTTGCCGCGGGTTGCTTGGCGGCGGCGGGTGGCGGGCCTATCTTCGCGGCGGTACAGCGGGGGCGGAGCATCAGATGAGCGACAGCGACGCCGTGCTTGCGGCCAACCTCGAATTCTACCGCGCATTCGCGATGCGCGACCTCGTCGCGATGGAGGCGTTGTGGGCGCGGCAAGCACCGGTCAGCTGCGTGCATCCGGGGTGGCCACCGCTGGCCGGCCGCGACCAGGTCATGGAAAGCTGGCAGGGCATTCTCGCCAACCCGGCATCGCCGCGCATTGCCTGCTACGACGAGCGGGTCATGCTGTACGGCGAGACGGCGCTGGTATTGTGCGAGGAGGAGCTGGACGGCGGCACGCTCGTCGCCTCGAACCTGTTCGCGCGCGAAGACGACGCCTGGAAGATCGTGCATCACCAGGCAGGACAGCTCGTCGCACGACCGCGCATTCAGCGCCGGCCGGCCACCCCGCGGTCGCGGCTCAATTGACGCGGGCGCCGCGCCGCGCCGCCTCGGCCGCCTGCGCCGCCTCGACCGCCATGCGCACGTCGCGCAGCCGCTCGCACGTCTCGCGGTCGAGCAGCCCGTCCCATCGTTGCGGCCGGAAGCGGCGCTGAAACGCGGCAAGCGCGACCTCTTCGCTCCCGACCGCGACGGGATATCCGATCCGCGCCAGGTCGGCGAGCGCTGCCGTGCGGGCAACAACGCCGACGCCGCGGCCGCGGCCCAGCGCAGCGTCCGGGCGCGGCGGCGGCCATAGCCCGATGCCGGCACGCGCCAGGCGCGGCCAATCGAACAGTTCGCCGGGGTCGGATTTGCGGTCGGGCGCGATATCGGAATGGCCGACGACGCGATGGGGCGGGACCGGATGGCGCGCCAGGATGTCACGGCTCAGCGCCTCGACCGCCGCCATCTGCGCCTCGGGAAACGCCCGATAGCCCCATTCGTGGCCGGGATTGACGATTTCGACGCCGATCGAGAAGCGGTTGAGATCGGTGTCGCCCTGCCAGTACGAGATGCCGGCATGAAAGGCGCGCCGCGCCTCGGCGACCAGCCGCCAGATCGCGCCGTCTTCCTCGACGAGATAGTGCGAACTGACCCGCGCCGCGGGATCGCACAGCCGGTCGAGCGCCGCCGCCGCGCTCTGCATGCCCGTATAATGCAGGACCAGCGTGTCGACCGGCCGCAGGTTCGGCGGCTCGCCGCGCTCGGCGTGGTTGGGCGACGGCCGATCGCAAAACGACAAGGACGCCATCGTCATCGTCGCGCCGATACCATCCGCGGCGGCCGCCAGCGCAAAGCGGCCGCGCCGGCAACAAGGCATTTTGTCGCGCATTTCTGTATCATATTATCGGTAGTCGGCCGATTGCAGCACCGTGGCCGCGCCGGCCGCGTGCCGGGCAATGCCGTGTGGTGGACGGGTGCGGGGTGTTCGATGCACGGATCGAGCATATCACGGCGCGATGCGCTGCGGCGCAGCCGGTTGTTCGCGCGGCTCGGCGACAGCGAGCTCGACTCGATCCTCGCGCACGCGATGGTCCGCCGCTATTCCGAGGGCGACCCGATTTTCGCCAAGGGTGACCCCGGCAACAGCATGATGGCGGTGCTGCGCGGTCGGATCACGATCAGCGCCCCCTCCTCCGATGGCCGCCAGGTCGTGCTGACGACGATGCGGGACGGCGATGTGTTCGGCGAGATCGCCTTGCTCGACGGCAAGGAGCGAACCGCCGACGCCACCGCCGCCGCAGATTGCGAATTGCTCGTCGTGCCGCGCCATTCGCTGTTGTCGCTGCTCGACCGCCACCCCGAATTGTGCATCGATTTTCTTGTCGTGCTGTGCGAGCGGCTGCGTACCACCAACGAGCAGGTCGAAGACCTGGCGTTTCTCGAACTCGAGGCGCGGCTGGCCAAGGCGCTGCTCCGCCTCGAACAGGAAGACGGCGGCGGGCGCGAGCGCACCGCCGGGTTCAAGATTTCGCAGCGCGCCCTCGGCGAAATCGTCGGCGGCTCGCGCGAGAGCGTCAACAAGCACCTGCAGGATTGGAAGCGCTCGGGCATCATCACGATCGAGCGCGGCTCGATCGTGATCCACGACCGCGAGGCGCTCGCCGCGATGGGTTGAGCTGCCGCCTCGGCCGTCGCGGCATCGCAGCAATGCCGGCCGAATTTTCCGCGAATTGTGTGAACCCCCTCACATGGCGAACCCGCCCCGCACGCCGATAATCCGCGTCGGGACACGGGGCCGCACAGGCCCCGCCCGACGGGAACAACTGAGTGGGCGAGGGGAACGACGATGACCCGCAATGCCCTGTTGGTCGGCGAACTGAAGGCGCGGCGCCAGGCATTGGGATGGCCGGTGCAGGCGGTCAGCGAACGCTGCGCGATCGAGGAGGGTCTTCTGCGCGATTGGGAAAGTGGCATCGGCTCGCCGCGGCTCGACGCCGTCGAGGCCTGGGCGGCGGCGCTGGGCATGAGGCTTGCCCTGGTGTCGGGCGAAAGCGCGATCCGCAGCGGCCTCTACATCGATTGGGAACGGCGTCGCATCACGATCGACGGTTCGCCAGTGCGATTGACGCCGATGGAATGGAAAGCGCTCGAGCGGCTGGCCGCGGCGCCTGGCGAACTGGTGTCGCATCAGGCGATGTTCCACCATCTCTACGGCGATGAGCGGCCCTATTCGCCGCGCACGACGGCGATCCGGGTGCTGATCACAAAGCTGCGGCGGCTGCTGCCGCTGCGGATCGAAGCGCAATGGGGCCGCGGCTATATCGTTGACGGCATTCCGGCCTCGAAGCCGGCGGCGGGTCCGGGCACTACCGCCGAGCGCGCGGCGGCCGCGGCAACGCCGCCAATCGCCGAGTGCGGGGGGAGCCTGCCGTTCCCGGCGCCCCGCAGTTCGGCGCCCCGCAGTTCGGCATCGCTGCTGCCGGCGCTCGCGGTCGGGCGCAGCGAGTTGGCAACGCGCCGACCGCAGGCGGCGATCCACATCGCGACGCAGCGCAGCGAGGAATTGCGCGTCATTGAGCGGTTCCTCGCCGAACGCGGCGCGACCCGCTGCCCTGACGTTGCGACAATCGAACAGGCGCCGCTGCCGACACTGGTCTGGGACAAGGCAAAGCGCAAATGGGTGCGGCCGGGCATCGGCGCCCGCCGGGCGATGTGACTGCTGACGCAGCGGTCAGCGCAGGCAATTGCGGTATAAGCCTCCGTCTCTTGTCGGAGATGCGTCGAGGGAGGGGGCGACGGCGGGCTCGGCGGCCGAAGCATTCCGTGATTGGCACGATTTCTACATTCTGCTCGGCACCGCCGCAGCGACGCTGATCGGTGCGATGTTCGTCGTCGCGTCAATCGGCGCGGGCTTTCTGACACGGCGACATGCGCCGCAGATCCGCGTTTTTCTGACCCCGACCGTCATCCATCTGTCGTCGATCGTGCTGGCCTCGATCCTTGCGGTCGTGCCGGCGCTTGCCTGGCGCACGCTCGCCGTCGGCCTTGCCGCCGGCGGCGGCGCCGGCCTTGCTTATTCCGCCGCCGTCGGTTGGGACGTGGTGCGGCGGCGGGTCGAGTGGAGCGACCAGGTCTGGTACGCGCTGGTCCCGATCGTCGGTTACGGCGCCGTGCTGGCCGGCGCGCTGTCGATTTTCCTCGGTGCGCTCCCGAGTTTCCCGGCGATCGCATCGGGTCTTGCCGTGCTGCTCGTTGCCAGCATCCGCAACGCCTGGGACATGATCGTCTTTTTCGCGTCGCAGGATCGCCGTTCAGAGTGATGCACCGGGCGGCGTCAGCGGCTATGCTGGCGGCAACCACCTTCGCCAGCAGAGGAGTGCCGCAGATGCCCGACGCCCCGACCTTCGGCCGCTACACCGAAATTCCGTTCGACCAGATGACGCCGGAACAGCAGGACGGCTACCGCTCGCTGATGGAAGCGCGCGGCCGGCTGCCGGGCCCCAACAAA
>DATJSO010000271.1:0-6445 GCA_035504075.1 Allostellaceae bacterium
CGCCGCCCAAATCGCGGAACTGCGCGACCGCAAGATCATCTGAACGGGCCGCCGACCGCCGCGACGGGCTGCCGACCACGCAA
Organism: Allostellaceae bacterium; assembly: GCA_035504075.1. Taxonomy (GTDB): domain Bacteria; phylum Pseudomonadota; class Alphaproteobacteria; order ATCC43930; family CGMCC-115725; genus DATARH01. Next base: position 84 of record DATJSO010000271.1, read on the forward strand.
ACTTTCGTTCATCATGTTCCGTCGATCTCGACGGCATGCCGCATTTTATATTTATCCGGCTTCGGCCGGTAACCTGAAAATCTGGCTCTCATCACTTTGTGATCGGCGGCATATCTACATTAATGTCAACTTAACAGGTTTCGGACAAAATGGATGCTGTGGTCGGACTTGCTCTCAACCGGGAATTCTCAGCAATGCTCAACTGGCTCGAACCTTCTGCAATACCCGCTTCCTGGGAGCCGCCTCTCGGTGCATCGCGGCAGCAATCGCAAACAAGGGCAAAGGGGTTGCGCCCCGCGGGTGCGGCGAACATGCCGATCGTTGTCGTGGCGAGCCAGAAAGGCGGCTCGGGCAAGACGACGATCGCCGCGCATCTGGCCGTACAGGCTGGCCTGAAGGGCCACAAGCCCGCCGTCCTGATCGACGCCGATTGGCAGGGTTCGCTCGGTCGGTGGTGGCGGGCGCGCAACGACGACGCGCTGGCGTTGGCAACGCTCAATCCGAGCGAGCGCAGCGCGATCCGGGCGGATGAACTGGTTGCCAGCATCACCGAGCGGGGCAGGGGCGGCTCGGCGATAACGGTCATCGACACGCCGCCGGCGCGCACCGCCGCGATCGAGCAGATCATTGCGATTGCCGATCTGGTCCTGATCCCGGTGCGCCCGAGCCCGCACGATCTGCATGCCGTCGGCGCCACCGTCGAGATGGCGCGGCGGACGGGCAGGCCGTTTTTCTTTGTCATCAACTGCGCGGCTCCGCGCGCCAACATCACCGTGCAGGCAATCGCCGCACTATCCGAACACGGCCCGGTCGCGCCTGTCTTTCTGCATCAGCGGGTCGCCTACGCCGCCTCGATGACCGACGGCCGCACCGTCGTCGAACCACCCGTCTCCCTGAAAGCGGCGCGCGAAATCGCCGAGCTATGGGAGCATGTCGGTTCGCGCCTCAATATCGGGTCGACGAGCCGCGCCGCCGCGATGAGCCTGTCGGTGCAGTGCGGCGCAGCCGGCGGCCTGGCCGCCTAGCCAGGCGGGCGCTGCGCCGGCCTGCCCAGCGTGTCGGCAGACGGGCGCCGCCTCATCCTTGCGGCCGATTGCGGCGGACGGCTTCGGGGTTTGTCGAATCGGCGCCCATGTAAACGCCGCGCTCCCAGGTGCGCTTCAGCGGGTCGACAACGTTGAGCTGCATCCGGCCGATCTTTTCGATCTCGATCGCGACCTTCTCGCCGTCCTGCAACGCGCCCAGTCCTTCGTGGTTGGTGCCGCACGCGATCAGGTCGCCCGAATTCAGCGTCATGATCGAGGAGGCGAATTCGACGAGTTCAGGGACGCGGTGCTCCATATCGTCGGTGTTGTAATGGTGGCGCAATTGCTCATCGTCCCAGAAGCGGACGACGAGGTTGTTGGGGTCCGGGATCTCGTCGGCCGTCGTGATGCACGGGCCGATCGGCGCGAATGTGTCGAATGACTTGCCGAGCCAGCTGCCGGCTTTCCAGGTGCGCCGCCCTTCGCCGCGCGCCGACACATCGATCAGTGCGGTGTAGCCGAACACCGCGCTTTGCCAGTCCTCGCGCTTGACGTTCTTGACCGGCCCCCTGATGACAAGCGCCAACTCGGCCTCGTGCATGAACATCCACGGCTCGGTCAACTCGGGCAGAATGATCGTGTCGCCCGGGCCGACCACCGCCTCGGGGTTTTTCAAGAACATGTTGAGGGGGCGCGGCTCGCGCTGCGCGTGCTCCCAGTAATTGCCGATGCAGCACAGGATCTTGCCGGGACGCGGCAATGGCGGGCACAGGCGTACCGAATCGAGCGGCCGGGCATTGCCTTCGACCGCCAACCCCTCGAGCGCCGGGCGCAGCCGCTCGAAATGGTCGATGACGACCTGCATCGTCAGTTGCGAGGTATAGCTCGGGCGAAACGCGCGGCTGACATTGACGACCCCCCTCTCGGTCAACAGGCCGACCACCGGGGTCATTTCGGAATCGAGTTGAAACAGCACGAGCTTCATGATCCGTCTCCCGATCGAGGGCAGCGATTGTAGCGGGTTGCCGGCATCCTCGCCAATTGCGTGCCGGGATGCGAGATGGCGTGACCCAGTCGCGCAAAATCGCGAATTGCGCATCGCGTCGGGCCGGTGTTGATTGGCCGCGGCACGCAGCGAAGAGGAGCCGACCATGCAGATTCGCCGCCTCGGCGAGAGAATCGGCGTCGAAGTGACGGGCATCGATGTCCGCACGCTCGACGACGCCGGCTTTGCTCCGCTCTACCAGGCTTGGCTCGACTGCAACGTGCTCTGCGTCCGCGACCAGGAAACGCTGACAATCCCCGAATTCCTCGCCTACAGCCGCCGCTTCGGGCCGGTTGTGCCGCACCCGTCAAGATCGACGCGCCATCCCGAATACCCCGAAATAACCGTGCTGGGGGTCGGCAAGTTTGACGCAGCGGGCAACCTGCGGCCGGAGATCTACCGGCGCGGCGCCGAAGGTTGGCATACCGACGGCGCCTACAACGAGGCGCCGTTCAAGGCGACGCAGCTCTACGCGCTTGCGGTGCCGAGCCGCGGCGGCGACACGTTTTTCGCGAGCGGCTATGCGGCATATGACTCGCTGCCGCCGCGCCTCAGCCAGCGGCTCGATCCGCTCGTCGGCGCATTTTCTTATGGCGGGCGGCGCGGCAGATCGAAACTGCTCGACCCGGTGGACCAGGACTGGACGCCGGTCTACCACCCGATCGTCCGCGTGCACCCGGAGACGGGCCGCAAATCGCTGTATTTCGATCCCGGCAAGATCGTCGATTTCGTCGGCGTCGCCCGCGCCGAAGGCGACGCGTTGATCGCCGAACTCAGCGAGCGCATGATCCAGCCCGGTGGCGGATACCGCCACAAATGGCGGAAAGGCGACATCGTTATCTGGGACAACCGGTGTTCCTACCATAAGGCGGCCGGCGACTATCCGCCCGAAGAGGACCGCATCCACTGGCGTGTGTCGATCAACGATTTCGCGAGTGAAGCGCGCGCGGCAGCAGAGTAGGCTCAACTGAAGGGAATATACGAGGACCTGACGCGGCTCATGCGATGATGTCGGGCAACAACTCGCTTTCGATCTTTGAGATCTGGTCCTTAAGGATCAGCTTGCGCTTTTTCAAGCGCTGCAGCTGCAATTGGTCAAACGGCGCCCGCTCGGCGATGCGGGCGATCACATCGTCGAGGTCGCGGTGCTCGGTCTTGAGCGCCGCCAGTTTGGCCTTCAACGCTTCTATGTCGAGATCCATCGCGCAACTGCGCCCGCCGGCGCACCCATCGCGGCGTCCCGCCGGGTGCCGCTGTTGCGTCTAATATAGTATGGCGGGCGGCGGTTACACCGGGGCGGCGATGGCGCAGGACATGAAAGCCGCCGGCGACCGGGATGGTGCGGCATTCTGGCGGTTTTCGCTGGCGCTTTACGCCGTTCCCGCCGTTTCTGCGGCGCTGCTGGAATTGCAGGATCGCGCCGGCCGCGACGTCAACCTGGTCCTGTATGCGCTGTGGCTCGGCGCGGTGCGCGCCTGCCGCCTCGACTGCGCCGCTTTGGCCGCCGTTGCGGCTGAGATCGAACCGATTGCAGCAGTCGTTGCCGAACTGCGCGGGCAGCGCCGTCGGCTGCGGCAGGCCGAAGATCCGCTATTGCAGGGGCTGCGCCGGCGCTTCGCGGCGCTGGAACTGGCCGGCGAGCGATGCGTGCACGATCGGTTGGCGGCCAGCCGCCCCGTCATTGCGGCGGCGGACAACCGCCTGGCGATCGCGTCGGCCAATCTCGCTCTTTATCTCGGCGCCGATGCGACATCGCCGGAGGCCGCCGTGTTGCGAGGCGCTTTGGCCCGCCTGATGCGGCGCGATTATCGCTTGAGATCGATGGGGTGAGGTCAGGGGGATGAGATCAGGGGGGTGAGATCAGGGGCGCGGTTTCTTGGTCGGTGCGGCGTCCAGCGCCGCCTTTGCCGCCCGCAGATCGCCGTCCGAGCGCTCGAGCGCGCGGCGCGCCTCGCCGACTTCGGCGCCCTCCAGCAGCAGCAGTGCCAGCTTGACGCCGCCGTCGGCCTGGCGCAGTGCATCGCGTACTTGCTCGCGGCTGTGCCCGGTCAATTGCGCCAGCATCGTCTCGCTGCGCCGCACCAGCTTCGAGTTGGTCGCCCGGACGTCGACCATCAGCCCCTCGTAGACCCGCCCAAGGCGGATCATGACAAGCGACGACAAGAGCGTCAGCGCGACCCGCTGCGCCGTGCCCGCCTTCATGCGCGTCGAGCCGGCGATCGGCTCGGCGCCGGTGTCAAGCAACACCGGTTCGTCCGCCTCGTCGAGGATCGGCGTCTTCGGGTTGTTGGCGATGCCGACCGTCAGCGCGCCGCGCGCCTTCGCCTCGCGCAGGCAGGCGACGGTAAACGGCGTCGTGCCGCTGGCAGCGACCGCGATCAGTGCGTCGCGGCTGTCGAGCGCGTTGCGCCGTACCTGCTGCGCGGCATTCGCGACCTCGTCCTCGGCGCCCTCGACGGCGCGCACCAGCGCATCGCGTCCGCCCGCCATCAGCAGGACCAGTCGGTCAAACGGCCAACTGAACGTCGGCATCAGTTCGGCGCCGTCCTGCACCGCCAGCCGGCCCGAGGTTCCGGCGCCGGCATAGACAAGGCGGCCGCCGGCGCGCAGCCGCCCCTCGACCGCCAGCGCCGCCTGTTCGAGGGCCGCCCGCGCCGCGTTCACCGCCGCGACCGCCGCGAACTGCCCTTCCAGCATCGCATCGAGGATGTCGGCAGGGCTCCACAGGTCGATCGTCGAATAGCGCGGGCTCGGGCGTTCGGTCTGCATGAGAGTGTCATTCAGCATAACACATCGGGCGCGGCACCGGTTCGCATGGGCGTCGCGGGCCGATGCGGCTGCCCCGGGCGGCGCTTTTGTGCGATGCTGCCCCGCCGCCGCATGTTGAGCGCAACCGATGAATTCCCGATGAACCCGCCGTTGCATGCGCTCGCCGCCGATATCGTGTTCGACGGCGCGCGCGTGCACCGCGGCGGCACGGTCGTCATCGGCGGCGCCGAAATCGTCGCGCTGCTGCCGCCGGGCGAATTGCCGGCAGCGATGCCGGTGCGCCGCCTGCCGGCCGGCGCCTGGCTGGCGCCGGGCTTTATCGACGCGCAGGTGAACGGCGGCGGCGATGTGCTGTTCAACGATGCGCCGACGCCGGAGGCGGTCCTTGCGATCGCCGCGGCGCATCGTCGCTTCGGCACGACCGGCCTGCTGCCGACGCTGATCAGCGACACGCCGGACAGGATGCGCGCGGCGGCCGCGGCGGTGCGTGCGGCGATGCGGCAATGCCCGGGCGTTCTCGGCATCCACTTCGAGGGGCCGTTCCTGTCGCCGCAGCGGGCCGGCGTGCACGACCGGGCGATGCTGCGCGCCCCGACTGACGCCGATCTGGCGTGGCTCGCGGCGCCGCGTCCCGGCCGGACGCTCGTGACGCTGGCGCCGGAATGCGTGCCGGCGGGCTTTGTCGCGGCGCTGACGCGGGCCGGCATCACGGTCGCGCTCGGCCATTCGATGGCGAGCTATGACGAGACGCGCGCCGCGATGGCCGACGGCCTCACCGGGTTCACCCATCTGTTCAACGCGATGCCGCCGATGATGGCGCGCGAACCGGGGCCGATCGCGGCGGCGCTGGAAAGTCCCTCCGCCTGCTATGGGCTGATCGTTGACGGCGTGCATGTCGCCCCGGCGATGCTGCGCCTCGCGCTGCGCGGGGCGGGGCAGGCGATGCTGGTGACCGACGCGATGCCGCCGGTCGGCGGCAGCCGCGACGAATTCATGCTGGGCGGCCGGCGGGTCCGCATGCGGGGCGGGCGCTGCACAACCGACGACGGCACGCTCGCTGGCTCGGCCCTCGACATGGCGAGCGCGGTGCGACATTGCGTGCGCCTGCTCGGCCTCGAATTGCCCGCCGCGCTTAGTCTCGCAACCGCCGCGCCCGCCGCCTTTCTCGGCCTCGGGCATCGGCTCGGCCATGTCGCCGCCGGATATCGCGCCGATCTCGTCGCGCTCGACCCCGACGACATCCGCATCCTCGCCACCTGGCTCGCCGGCCACCCGAACGAGCAAGGCTGACACATGTGCAAAATGCCGTCAGCGGACGCCGACGGAGTGTCGGAATTCTTTACGCTTGCATGAAACGGCTCGGGCCGCGGTGCAGTTCATTGCAGCCGCGGCCCGATGTCGTGGGCGGGACGTTTGACCAACGCCAGCGATCGACCATAGAGAATTCGCCGATCGCGGCTGATCGGGTTTCTTTACGCCGCCTTTTGCTTGCGGCGACGCCGCATCGCACCGACGCCAACAAG
>DATJSO010000272.1:0-14554 GCA_035504075.1 Allostellaceae bacterium
CGGCGATCCGCTAAGTTCGCCTAATGTTCTTTCAAGCGGAGATTTGGCGATGCCGTCTTTGTCGATGCCGAGCCCCGTCGGGACGCTGACGCTCGAGGAGGAAGACGATCATATCATCGCGATCCGCTGGACCGGCGAGACGCCGGCGCCGCCCGGGAACGGCAGCCCGCTGTTGGCCGAGGCGGCGCGCCAGCTGCGCCGTTATTTCGCCGGCGAACTCAAGCAGTTCGACCTGCCGCTCATGCCGGCTGGATCGCCGTTCGAAGCCCGCGTGTGGCAGGCGATGCAGCAGATTCCTTTTGGCGAGACCCGCTCATACGGCGATCTCGCGGCGGGGGTCGGCTCGTCGCCGCGCGCCGTCGGCGGTGCCTGCGGCAAAAATCCGATACCGATCGTGATCCCGTGTCACCGCGTGCTGGCAAAAAGCGGTATCGGCGGCTACAGCGGGTCGGGCGGTCTTGTTACAAAGCAGCGCCTGCTGGCGCTCGAAGGCACCGCCGCGAAGGCCGGATCAGGCGGTTCGGTGGCGCAGGCCCTCTAGCAGCGAAGCGCCCGGCTGCGGCCGGCGCAGCGCGCGGCGGATCAGTATCGCCGCTTCCATCGATCCGAGCGCCATTATTGCGAACACCACGGCGGCTGCGAACACCGGCAGAAACTCTCCGCCCGCCCGCACGTTGTTTTCGCCGATGACCAGCGGCATCGCCAGGAGCAATGCATAAAACCACCAACGCATGGCGCACCTCGTTCAAACCGTGCCCGCAGCATGCACGAAACTGGGTAAGCCGAACGTAAAGCCGCGGCTGGATATTGCCGGGTATTTGCCGAAAAAAAGCGACGGTTTCGCGATTTCTGCCGGTTGCACGTTGAGGAAATGTTCAGCCGGCCCGTCGATGATCGGCGGCATGGATTGGCTGGCGATATTCCCCCTGTTCGCCGACGCCGTCGGCAATGTAGGTGCTTTGGCCATGCAGGCGCTCGCGGAACGCTTGTTGACGTTGCTGTTTGCCGGCCTGCTGATCGGCGGGGTCGGCGGTTTTGCGGTAGCGGCGTTCGCCTGGCTGTGGGCGAAACGCGCCCTCGCGGGGCTGCCGCTGCCGCGGCCCAGCCCGGCGCCGCATTGAATGCGACGGGGCGCGCGCGTCGCGCGCCGTTCGCCGCCCGGCGTCAAGGCATGTCGGCGGTCTCGGGTGGCGGCGGGCTGAGGCGCGCCACCTCGCTCATGAATGCGTCCGGCGCGCCTGCGAGCAGCAGCGGCAGGCTTTCCGCCACTGCCTCGACCAGCTTGGCGACCCAGCCGCCCGCCTCGTCCGCCGTGAAATTCTGCAGCACATAGGGCAGCACCAGCTGCTTGACGCCGGGGTGGCCGATGCCGAGCCGCAACCGCCAGTAGTCGGGGCCGATCATCGCGTCGATCGAGCGCAGGCCGTTATGCCCGGCGCTGCCGCCGCCCTTCTTGACGCGCAGTTTGCCGGGGCGCAGGTCAAGTTCGTCATGGATTACCAGGATGTCGGCCGGGGCGATCCTGTAAAAGCTCATCGCGGCCAAAACGGCTTCGCCCGACGCATTCATGAATGTCTGCGGCCGCAACAGCAGGCGCCGCGCGCCGGCGATCGCCGCTTCCGACAATTCGCCCTTGAAGCGGCCGCGAAACGGCGGAAATCCGTAGCGGCTCGCAATAGCCGCAATCGCCATGAAACCGATGTTGTGGCGATTGCCGGCATGCCGGGCGCCTGGGTTGCCGAGGCCGACGATCAGCCGCATCGCGCTCACACCTGCGCGCGGACGAACCCGGCAAGCGCCGCGACAAGGCGGGCGAGATCGCGCTGCAGCCGGTCGAAGCCGGGCAGCTTTTCTAGCGTCCGCTGGTCCATGTAGAGTGCGCGGTCGACCTCGATCTGCAAACTGTGGCGCCGTTCGGCCGGCCGGCCGTGGCGGCGCACGATCTCGACGCCCTTGTAGCCGTCGTTGATCCGCACCTCGTAGCCGAGGCCGCGCAGAAAACCGGCAACGAAATCGGTGAATTGCGGCAGGCAGGTCGTGCCGTCGCGATCGCCGAGCACGAAGTCGCCGTGTTCGCCGTGCTCGCCGGGGCGGCGGCCGTCCGACGGCATCGAATGGCAGTTGATATGCCATACGGCGCCAAATTCGCGGTGAAAACGGCTGCACGTTTCGTCCAGCACGCGGTGATAGGGGGTGTGGTAGCGCTCGATGCGGGCGAGAACGTCGTCGGGTGCAAGTTTTCTGTCGTAGATCGGCACGCCGGGCCGAGCATGGCGGCGCACCAGCCCGACCCTTGTCACCGGCCGCGGCACGAGGCAGGGCGGCAGCGGTCCCGACAGGATTGCGGGGTCGAGGTCGTCGGGCGCGCGGTTTGCGTCGATGTAGCTGCGCGGAAACAGCGCCGCGATCAGAGTCGCGCCGTATTTGGGCGCCGCGGCGTACAGTTCGTCGACATAGGCGTCTTCGGCGCGGCGTAACGCCGGTAACGGACAACAATAATCGAATTCCGCGGGGTAGAGACTGCCGCTGTGCGGCGAGTCGAGGACGAGCGGCAGGCTTTCAGCGGACGGCGCGCGGCGCCGCAGCACTCCCGGAATCTCCAGGCATGTCGCGCGGTTTGACATGCTTTTTCATCGCACAGCAGCCGCGCGGAGGGAAGCGCCGATGATCCGACGGACGCGGCCGAACGGGCGTCGATGACGCCGGACAGGCAAAAATTCGAGGCGCAATTCGCCCAAAAGCGGCAGGATGGAGGGAACGGCAAAGCCGGTGGTGCCGGCCAGGGAGTACATGATGATCGAGGATGCTCAAGGGCATGCCCTGTCCGGCGCGACTGCCGACGCCGCTGCTGCGTATGACACCGCGGTGCGGGCGTTCAATCTCGTGCACGGCGATGCGGTGGGACTGTTCGACAATGCACGCCGGTCCGCACCCGAATTGGCGATGGCGCAGCTCGGGCAGGCGTGGATATTCGCACTCGCGAATGATCCCGGGTTGCGGCCAAAAGCCGAGGCATTGCTCGATACCGCCCGGGGATTGACGCTGAACGAGCGCGAGGCGGCGCATCTCGCTGCGCTGGCGCAGCATTGCCGCGGCGCCCGGGCCGCGGCGGTCGCGGTTCTCGACCGTCATCTGATGAGCGATCCGCGCGATCTTGTCGCGCATCAGGCGGCGGCGCTGATCGACGGCTTCCTCGGCCGTTTCGACCGCGTGCGCGACCGCTCGGCACGCGCCTTGCCGCTGTGGCCGAAGGCCGCGGCGGGCTACGGCATTCTGCTGGCCTTCCACGGCTTCGGCGCCGAAGAAGCCGGCGACTACGCCCGTGCCGAGGACGAGTCGCGCGCCGCTGCCGACCTCGAACCGCTGAGCTTCTGGCCACATCACACGGTTGCCCATGTTCTCGAAATGACCGGCCGGCCCGAAGACGGGCTCGGCTGGATGGCGGCACGCGAGACGCTGTGGGCGAGCCCCGCGCATCTCAACCAGGTGCACATCTGGTGGCATAAAGCGCTATTTCATCTCGAACTCGGGCAGAACGAAGCGGCGCTGGCGATCCATGACGGGCCGTTGACGACGACGCAGCGCCCGGTGGCGTTGAGCCTGACCAACGCGTCGGCGCTGCTGTGGCGGCTCGACCTGCTGGGCTGCGCGGTCGGCGACCGCTGGCAGCGGCTCGCCCCGGTATGGGAGGGTCACGCCGACAACAAATGTCTCGCCTTTGCCGACATTCATGCCGCAATGGCCGAGCTGCGCTCCGGGCAGGAGGCGCTCGTCGAGCGGCGACTGGCGGCGATGCGCGCGACGGCGGCGAGCGGCACCGAGGCGGCGGGTCTCTATCGCCGCGTCGCGCTCCCCATCGTCGAGGGGTTGAGCGCGTTTCATCGCGGCGCCTGGGGCGAGGCGCTCGAGAGCCTGTTGCCCGCACATGCCGACCTCTGGCAGATCGGCGGCAGCCACGCCCAGCGTGACGTCGTCGTGTGGACGACGACCGAGGCGGCAATCCGCGCCGGCCGGCGCGATGTCGCGGTCGCGCTGGCCAACGAGCGGCTGTCGGCCCGGCCGCGCAGCGTTCCCAACCGCGACTTTCTGCGCCGGGCCGAGACCGCCTGACGGTCGCCGGCGTCGATGTCGCGTCAGCCGCAGTCTGCGGCCGGCGACGGGCTCTGCGCGCGGCGTCGCGATGCGCCGGTCTGCGGCGGGATGCCACGCGGCGAGCTGTTGGCCATCATATAGATCGCTTTGTTGGTCGCGACATTGAATTCGGGAAGGCCCTCGCGCCGGGCAAATTGCCGTCGCACCGAGAGGCGGCCGGCCAGTTCCAAATGGTTGCCGATGTCGAAAAACTCGATCGCGCCGCGGTGGTACTCGGCAAATTCGAGAAACGTATGGGTGCGCGATGCGATGATCCGGCACCCCAATTCGAGCGCCTGCGAGATCGGCCCCGATGACGATTGTCCGACCTCCAGATAGGGGAACACGACGGCATCGCAGATCGCCATGCCGGCGAGGAAATCCGCCTCTTCCGGCGCGCCCATAAAGTGGATGCGCGCCGACAGGTCGCGCGGATGCGCTCCCGCCAACTCGCGCAAGGCGGCTTCGCTGTCGATGACAAGCTGCGGCGCCCCTTTGGCGGCGAGCGCCGTCATCCGCTCGTAGAGGGTCGTCTCGACATAGGCCTCTCCGAACAGTGACGAGATGTAGGCATGCCGCCGCTGCCGGGCCGCGATCTCGTGCGGATGCACGCCCCCGAACACCAGCAGGTGATGATTGCTCGGCAGGTATTGCAGCGCGTCGATAGCAGTTCCGATCCCCTTGTATTCATTTAGGAAACCGAAGACGCCGATCAATACGGCGTCGGCCGCCAAGCCGTCGAGGATCGGAAACCGCCGGCGCGACGCGCCGGCCCGGATCGCGGTCAGTTCTGGGATTGAAAGGTATGACAGCGGGTGATCGAACACGTGCCTGACGCCATAGACATACCGCATGTCGCGCCGGTCGCGGCGGTTGTGCACGATCGCGCTGACCTGCTTTCGGGCTTGCATTCGGCGCAGTTGATGGGCGATGCCATGCGATAGCTGATGCGCCCGGCGAAATTCGCTCTGCAGCCGCGTCGCCGCCTTGAAATTGAGCGTGGCCAAGGCTTTCAGGAACGCTGCGGTGTTGAAGGCGGGCGGCATCGGCAGCGTGTGGAAGGTCACCGACAGGCGCGGCGCCGCCTCGGTGAGCCAGCAGAAGCGGCGAAAGATGTCGGAGCCATAGCGGCCCAGCGTGCCGTGTTCGAGTTGCAGGTTGACGACATCGAATCGCCGGATTTCGCGGCAGATCTGCTTTATCTCGCGATCGGCGAGCTTGCGCACCCGGCGATGCAGGCTGCGCATCAGATATTGATCGAGATCGAATACGGTGATGTCGAATGCGTCGGCCAGTTGTCGTTCCAGCGCGTCGGTATAGGCGGCGATGCCACACAAGCGGCTGGCGGTCGAGACGATCGCCAGCCGCTCTGTGCGCGGCGGCGGCGGTGCCGAGAGCGGCTGCCGAAATTGCGGGTGGGGCGACACGGGAGCGCGGAATAGCGAGGTTACCATCGTGACATTCTCAATTTGCTTGCCGCGTCGTGGGCAAGGGTCCTACCACACGTGATCACGCAGGGACTGCAGCGCCAACCCGCCGATCGCCCAGATCGCGAACGCCATCAGGGCAACGACGCCGAGCGAACGCCAGCGGTGCGGATAGGTCGATTCACCCGGCAAGGCGGGCGGCACGAAGCTGGCGACAAACACATGTTGCCGATCGGCGCTGGCGCGCGCCTCGTCGACACCGCGCAGCGCGAGTTGATAGGCGGACTCGGCGAATTTCTGCCTGCTCTGCAGTTGCTCGTAGGCGTCGAGTGTGTCCGACAACGGCGCCGGGTTGCCGTCCTCGCGCCCGGTCATGCGGCGCGCCAGCAGTCGGCGCTGGGTTTGCAGCGAGCGGATGCGCGCCTCGAGGACCTGGACCGTCGGCGCGCCGTCGCGCATGTAAGTCCTCAGGGTCGCAAGCCGCGCGTTGGAGGCGATCAGCTGTTCGTGCAGCTGAGTGGCGAGCAGCGCCTCTGCATCGGCGGCCTTCACGGGATCGATCAGCCCGGTGCGCTCGCGGAAGCTCCGCATTTCGCCGAGCACGGCGGACAGGCGGCTCTGCGCCTGCGCCAGTTCCGTTTCTGCATCGCGCAATGAGTCGCGTCGCGCCCGCAGCGACAGCTCATTGACAAGGCGTTCGCAGGCGGCACTGATCGCCAACGCGATCCGGCGCGCGTCGGCCGCCGTAAAGGCGCGCACGCGTACCGTTACCGTGCCGGTCGCTGGGTCGTAGAACGGATCGACCTGTCCGCGCCAGTAGTGCACAACGTCTTCGATGGCGGCCGGTTGCGGCAGCCGCGACCACCAATCGGCCTGCGGCGCCGCGAACAGGCGGCGCAGGTCGAGCGTGCGGTCGATATCGTCGACGATGGCGCGGCTGGCGATGTATTGCACCAGGATCTGTGAATCGAGCGTCGCCGGCGAGGGAACCGCGCCGCCGGACAGCAGCGACACCGGATCGAGCCGCGGCGCATCAACCGTGCTGAGCGTAAAGCGGAACTCGGCGACGAACTGGTCGGCCGCGATGGCGAAATAGTAGTCGGCAGCCATGGCGACAGGCAGCACGACGATGGCAATGAAGGACACTGCGCGCAGCGACAGGCGAGGGCGCGGCAGCGTCGGTGCCGTAGGGTTGCCGCGGGCAATCGCGCTGCCGCGACGCGGCGCTGACATTGGCGCAAGCGGCGGCCATGTCCACAGGCGCGGCGTCCGGCCGGCATTCCCCGGAGCGGGCGAGCGCCGCAGCGCGTCGGCGGGCGTCCGCATCAGACGCTCGGCGACACGCATGGACCGTCGGCCACAAGCATGCGGCGATAGCAGGCAAAGGCGCTCGCCAGCTCATCGAACAATTGCAACCGGCCGCCGCCCAACACCACTCCCCGGTCGCAATATTGCCGAACGGTGTGCGGGTTGTGCGTGGCCAGAATGATATCGGAACGGCGCAGCCGCTCACGAAACGCCGCGGCGCATTTGCGGCGGAACCGCTCGTCACCGACTTCCGTCACTTCATCGATCAGGTAGACGTCGAAATCGATCGCCAGGCAGGCGGCGAATGCAAGCCGGGCGCGCATGCCGGCCGAGTACGTGTTGACCGGCATCGAAAAGTAATCGTCAAGCTCGGCGAACGCCTCGACGAAGCGAACCGTCTGCCGCACCGCGGCGCCGTAGACGCGGGCAATGAATGCAACGTTCTCGCGGCCGGACAACGCAGCGTGAAAAGCGCCCCCAAAGCCGAGCGGGAAGGAGACCCGGACATCGCGGCGGATGGTTCCGCGATCGGGCATCTCCGAACCGGCGAGCAGTCGAAGCAGAGTCGATTTGCCGCTGCCGTTGGCACCCAGAATGCCGAAATTATGCCCCGATGCGAAATCGGCGCTGGCATCGGCGAGCAGCTGTTTGCGGCCGCCGGCGGCCGGGTAGGCTTTTGTGACGTGCTCGAGGGCGATCACAGCGGCACGCTCAGCCTGTGCCGGCAGCCGCGCTGCAGCGCCAAGCCGCCGAGCAATGCCAGGGTCGCGACGATCGTAAGGTAGGGCCGGTCGAGCCAATGCGGTTGGTAGCTCATGAAAAACCCGGCTCGGAACCAGTCGATAGCCTGCATCAGCGGATTCCAGGCAAGCAAATGGCGCGCCCAATCCGGCATCATTGCCGGCACATAGAAGATCCCCGAGATGAAATACAATATTCGCGTCAGCTGGTTGTAGGCCTTTTCCCACGAGCGCCAGAACACGGTCAGGACGGCGTTGCAGAAGCCGAACCCGCAGCCGAGCGCGGCCGTCGCCAGCAGCGCCATCGAGGGTCCCCAAAAATCATCCGGCAACCTCGCCAGCCCGAGCGCGAGAAAGGCGGCTAGCAGGACCGCCGCGACGACGACATCGGTCATGATTTCCAGTAAGCCCCGCGCCGCGATCGCGTCGAAGCTGGTGACCGGCGGCAGTTGCAGAAGCGGAGCGTTGCCGGTAATCGCGTGGCACATGCCGCTACTGGCATGGACAAACAACAGATACGGAATGAGCCCGGTATAGTAAAAGATGAAGAAATGTCTGCCGATCGGCGGCCGGCCATGCATCAGCACCGCGAACATGACCGACAGCAGCGCGATGTGCAGGATCGGCTCGATCAGCGCCCAGCCGTAACCGAGCTTGTAGTCGGCAAAGCGGGTACGGGTTTCGCGGATGATCAGGGCGCGGATCACGCGCCGTTGGGCGCACAGGCGCTGCCGCAGGCTCGGCGCGGCGCGTGGCTGACGCAAACCGCGCTCGGCCTCGGGCACGAGCACAACGTAATCGCCCTCGATCGTATCGAGACGATGATTGAGCAGGTACAGCACCGCTTCCGCCGCGTCGCGGTCGTCCGGGAAGCGCAGCAGCAGGTCGCCGCCGGCCGCCGTCGCCTCGCGCAGGAGGCCGCCGGCACAATACAGGCTCATCTGCGCCTGCCTCACATTGCGATCATCGGGATCGCATGCCGCGGCGAGTCTGAACGCTTGCGCCGCGCCGGCGAGATCATCGAGGCGCCACAGCAGATGGCCGCGATGCAGGTGATATTCGGCAGCATCCGGGGCAAGGACGAGCGCACGGTCGACTGCCGCAAGCGCCGCCTGCAGCCGGCCGCAGGTCATCTCCGCCGTCGACAGCACGCGCAGGAGCCGCGCATCGTCGCCGCCATCCGACGCGGCGGCTTGCAGCAGCTCGACCGCGGTTTCGGCGCGGTCGCATTGCATCAGCAGTTCCGCGGCGTCGGCGAGGAGCCGCGGGTCGCCCACGGCATGCGAGGCGGCGCGAGCAATGTAACGCGCAGCCTCCTCGCCGCGCCGCCCGGCAGCCAGCAGCGCGGCCGCATGGAGGGCGAATTCAGCGTCGCCGGCCGAGCGGTCGCTCGCGACCGTCGCATGCTCGATTGCTTCCTCGAACCGCCCGGCGGCCGCCAGTGCGGCACTCAGATGGCGATGGCCGGCCGTCCATTCCGGGCACCGTTCGATGAGGCGCCGATACGCGGCGGCCGCCTCGTCATGGCATTCGGCGTTGCTGAACACCCAGCCGCAAATGCGCAATAGATCCGGGTCATCGCCAACCGCCGGCCACGCGCGGCGGCAATAATCCACCGCCTGCTCAACTTGCGCCCGATGCAGCAGCGCCTCGGCAAACCGGCAATCGGCCGCCGCAGCCGGGCCGCTCTGTGCCGCGCGGCCCTCGCCATGAGGAACAGCAAGCGAGGCGGCTGCCTCGCCGAATGGCAGCGAACTGATGTCCTGCATCGTCGCGGGATCGGCTGAGTGCAATTCGCAGGATCCACACCTGGGGAGAGATGCAATCCTGAGGCGAACGATAACGCCAAGTTGCGGCACCGCTCAATACAGTTGTATTCGCGTTACTTTATCACGAACTTGAGTTACAATTTTTCGCCTTTTGCGAGACGCGGCAACTCGCCGAGAACGCCCATCGCGTGCCGCATCAGCAGGCGCTTCATGGGCGGCAGGCGATTGACCAGCGCCAGCCCCGCATCGCGCGCCACGGCGAGCGGTACGATCGAATTCGAGAACAGACGGTTGAGGCCATCGGTCACGGCAGCCAACAGCAGGGCGTCGGGGCGGCGCCAGCGTTGATAGCGCAGCAGCAGACCGTCATCGCCGATGTCGCCGCCGCGCCGCCGCTGATCCGCGACAAGTTCGGCCAGGGCGGCGATGTCGCGGATGCCGACATTGAGGCCCTGGCCGGCGATCGGGTGGATGACGTGCGCCGCCTCGCCGACAAGGGCCAGGCGCGGCGCCGCATAGCGCTCGGCCTGCAGCAGCGCCAACGGATACGACCAGCGCGGGCCGAGCGGCATCAACGGCCCGAGGAAATCGCCGAAGCGGGCCGCGAGTTCCGCGGTGAAATCGGCATCCGGCAAGGCCAGGATCGCGGCCGCCAGATCCTCCTGCTCGCTCCAGACGATCGATGACCGGTTGCCGGTCATCGGCAGGATCGCGAATGGTCCCGCCGGCAGAAAGTGCTCGACGGCGATGCCGGCGTGCGGGCGCGCGTGCGCGACGGTCGTGACGATGCTGATCTGCGGATAGCGCCATTCGATCGTGCGGATCTGCGCGGCGCGCCGCAGCGGCGACTCCTTGCCGTCGGCGGCGGCGACGAGCCGGCAGCGGAGCCGCTCGCCATTGTCGAGCACCGCGACGGCAGCGCCCGCATCTGCCTCGACCGCGGCGAGCCGCCGCCCGGCATGAAGGTGCAGCGAGGGAAGGGCGTCGGCGCGCTCCAGCAGCGCTCGGCGCAGCAGCCGGTTTTCGACGATATAGCCGAGCGCGGGCGGCGGTTCGCCGCGAGCGGCAAGCTCGCGGTGGTCATAGTGCAGAAACAGAGGCGAGTTGTCGTCGGCGACCCGGATCGCGAGGATCGGCTCGGCCTCGCCGGCGAGGGCCGGCCACACGGCGATACCGTCGAGCACCCGCTTCGAGCCGTAGGCGATTGCCGAGGTGCGGCCGTCAAAACCCCGGTCGAGCATCGCCCTCGGGTCTTGCGGATCGACGACCGCCACGGACAGGCCGACGCCGGCGCAGGCGACCGCGAGCAGCATGCCGGTGAGCCCGGCCCCGGCGATGACCAGTTCGGCATTATCGGCCATGCGGCAATTACCGCCTTCGACGCGCCGGCCCTATCCCTTTGCGACCTCGTGCCGGGCCAGGTGTTCGAGAACCCGGACGAGGCCCGAGTGGTCCCACCCTTTGCCGCCCAATGCCGCGGCGGCGTTGAACAGTTCCTGCGTCGTCGCGGTGTTGGGCAATGACAGGCTGAGGGCGCGGGCGCCCGATAGCGCGAGGTTCAAGTCTTTCTGGTGCAGTTCGATGCGGAAACCGGGGTCGAACGTGCGCTTGATCATGCGTTCGCCATGCACTTCGAGGATGCGCGAGGAGGCAAATCCGCCCATCAAGGCTTCGCGCACCTTGGCCGGATCGGCGCCGGCCTTGGACGCGAACAGCAGCGCCTCGCCGACCGCCTCGATCGTCAGCGCGACGATGATCTGGTTGGCGACCTTCGTCGTCTGCCCGGCACCGACGTCGCCGACCAGCGTGATATTTTTGCCCATCAGCTCGAACAGCGGCTTGAGGCGCTGAAACGCGCTTTGAGAGCCGCCGACCATGATCGTCAACGAGGCCGCCTGGGCGCCGACCTCGCCACCCGACACCGGCGCGTCGAGATAATCGCAGCCCAGCTGGGCGATGCGCGCGGCAAACGCCTTCGTCTCGATCGGCGAGATCGAGCTCATGTCGACGACGGTCTTGCCGGGTTTGAGACCGGCGGCGATGCCGTCCTGGCTGAACAGCACGTTCTCGACATCGGGCGTGTCGGGCACCATGACGATGACGAGCTCGGCCTGTTCTGCGACTGCTTTCAGCGTATCGCAGACGGTCGCGCCCTCGCGGATTTCCGGCGGCACGGAGCGGCGGCCGTAGACGAACAGCCGGTGCCCGCCCTTCATCAGATTGCGCGCCATCGGCCGGCCCATGATGCCGAGGCCGACAAAACCGATCTGCATGCGATGCCTCCCTTCGCGGTTCGGGCGGGCGGCCACGATGCTACAGGAAGGGACCCGGCTCAAGCTCGCCCGAGGCGGCCGGTCTTCGTCTTTGCGCGATGCGCGAATTTCGCCCCGCTCTCTCTTACCGGAACGATTGGCGGGAACATCGGCGGTCGGCCTCGGGTTCGTTTGTTAGCGCGTTGCGCTTGCTTGTTTACTGATCGAGAGGACACGCGATGAAAAAACTCATGCTTGCGACCGTATCGGCGGCGGCACTCGGTTTGGCCGGGATTGCCCCCGGCTTCGCCCAGACCGCGACGAGCCCCAGCACCAACCCGAACCCGCCGGCGACGAGTATGCCGACGCAGCAGCAGGGTGCACAGGGCGACCAGGGCCTTTCGGCCGATCAGGGCGCACAGGCCCAACAAGGCAGCCAGACGGCCAACGCGCCCGTCAGGCTCTCGCGCCGGCAGGTCGAACAGGTGCAGCAGCAGCTGAAGAGCGCCGGCCTCTACAAGGGCGGCATCGACGGCAGAATGGGGCCGGAAACCAGGACGGCGCTGCGGAGTTTCCAGCAGCAGAATAACCTCCAGGCGACCGGCAGGATCGACCAGCAGACGATGGCGGCGCTGCAGAACGGCGCGACCGGCAGCGGCGGCTCGGCGATGACCCCGGGAACCGAGGGGCAGCAGGGAACCGCGGCCACCAACGGCACCGACAGCACGATGCAGCAGCAGGACAACACGGCCAACCCGACGCCGATGAACAACCAGACGCCGGCCAATAGCCGCTAACAACGGCGGCTTACTCGAAGCCGGTTCGGCAGCCGGCAGCCCTGGGCACTGCGCCCGGGGTTGCCGGTTTTTCATATCGCCAACAGGCGGTCGCGCAGGGCCTGGTCGCCGCGCAGCTCGGCGGCGGGTCCGCTGTAGCGGATCGTACCTTTTTCAAGAACATAGACGCGCTCGGCCAGCGCCAGCGAGAAATCGACGCCTTGCTCAGCGAGCAGGATCGTCAGCCCTTGCTCCTTGAGCGCGCGGATGTTGGCAAGCAGCGCCTCGACGACGAGCGGCGCCAAGCCCTCTGATGGTTCGTCGAGCAGCAGCAATTCCGGGTTGCCCATCAGCGTGCGCGCGATCGTCAGCATCTGCTGCTCGCCGCCCGACAGAAACCCACCGGGGCGGTTGCGCAGTTCGCGCAACACCGGGAACAGCTCATACACCGCTTCGATTGTCCAGCGGCCGCCGCGCCGACGCGTTGCACGCGCCGCGACATCGAGGTTCTCCCAGACAGTCAGCTCGGCGAAGATGCGGCGGTCCTCGGGCACGAAGCCGATGCCGGCGCGCGCCACCCGGTGCGGCGACCAGCCGGCGATGTCGGTGCCTTTCCAGCGAATATGGCCGGCTGTCGGCGCGAGCAGCCCCATGACCGAGCGCATCGTCGTCGTCTTGCCGACGCCGTTGCGGCCCAGCAGGCACACGCACTCGCCGGCGGCGACGTCGAGCGACACTCCGAACAGCACGCGCGACAAGCCGTAGGAGGCGTGCAAATCGTCGATTGCGAGCAGCGGCGTCACTCGACCGGCATCTCCTGGCCGCGTCGAGTCCGGCGATGACGGTTCGCGCCGGTTCATGCGTGCACGAGGCCGTGGCCGAGATACACCCGCCGCACTTCGGCGTTATTGCGCACCTCCTCGGGACGGCCCTCGGCGATGATGCGACCCTGGTGCAGTACCGCGATCTTTTGCGCGATCGAAAACACGACCTCCATGTCGTGCTCGGTGAATAACAGCGTCAGACCGCGCTCGGCGGCGATCTTTTCCAACAGCCGGATCGTCTCGTGCGTCTCCGTCGCCGACATGCCGGCGGTCGGCTCGTCGAGCAGCAATACCGCCGGGTCGCTCGCCAGCGCCAAGCCCAGTTCGAGCTGTTTCTGGTTGCCGTAGCTGAGCGTGCCGGCGACCGTGCTTTCCTGCCCGGCGAGGCCGATCGAGGCGAGCAGCGCGTGCGTGTCGTCGCGGTAGAGCGCCTCGGCCGGCGCCCAGAAATTGCGGCCGCGGCGATGGTGGACGAGAAACGCCGCCTGCAGGTTTTCAAACACGGTCAATTGCGGAAAGATGTTCGTGCGCTGAAACGAGCGGCCGATGCCCATGCGGCAGATGCGATAGGGCGCCGCGCCGGTGATGTCGCGGCCGTCGAGCCGGACGCTGCCGCCGTCCGGCCGCAAATGGCCGGTGATCAGGTTGAACAGCGTCGATTTGCCGGCGCCGTTGGGGCCGATGACGGCGGCGATCTGGCGCGTCTCGACCGAGAGGCTCACGTCCGATACTGCGCGGAAGCCGCCGAACGACTTTGAGAGGCCGGCGACCTCAAGCATTGCCGAACAATCGCCTGAGGCGCCGCCACAACAGGTCCAAGCCGCCGACAATTCCGCCCGGAAAGCCGAATAGCAGCACCAAAAGGATGGCGCCGAGCACAAACGACCAGTATTGCGTGTAGTCGGTGATCTCCTGGTTCAGCCAGACCAGCGCCGCGGCACCGACCGGTGGTCCCCAGAAATACCCCATGCCGCCGAGGATCGCCATGATCATGACCTCGGCCGATTTCGACCAGAACACGTAATCGGCAAAGACGCCGCGGCTGAAAATGCCGTAGAGCGCACCGGCCAGCCCGGCAAACCCGCCAGCGACGACAAACGCGGCGAGTTGGTAGAGCCGGACGTTGACGCCGAGAAAGGCGGCGCGCTCCGGATTGTCGCGGATCGTCGTCAGCATCCGGCCGAACGGCGAGCGCACCAGTCGGTGCAATACTGCCAGCGACACCGCGACGATGACGAGCGTCAGCAGATAGAACCGGTCGCCGATACGCAGATCGCTGAGCCAGGGCAGATGGTCCATCCAGTCGAGACTGGGGTAGGGGATTTCT
>DATJSO010000273.1:0-10803 GCA_035504075.1 Allostellaceae bacterium
CAGCACGCTGGCCGGCTGATGCAGCGTGTTCCACCAATCGACCGAAAATTTGATGATCGGCAGATTGACGACGCCGACCAGCGCCAATAACGAGCCGGCGCGGGCGCCGCGAGAGCGGTCGTCGAAGGCATTCACCAGCGCAATGTACCCCAGATAGAGGAAGAACAGCACGAGCACGGATGTGAGCCGCGCGTCCCACACCCACCACGCGCCCCACATCGGCCGGCCCCACAGTGAGCCGCTCGCCAGGCACACCGCGGTGAACCCGGCACCGACCGGCGCGGCCGCCTGCGCCGCGATTTCCGCCAGCGGATGGCGCCACACCAGCGCGACGCCGCTGGCCACCGCGACAAACAGGTAGGCCGACATCGCCATCCAGGCCGAGGGTACATGGATGAACATGATGCGCACGCTCTCGCCCTGCTGGTAATCCGGCGGGGCGAATACCAGGCCCCACACCAACCCAAGCGCAATGACGCCGCCCGCCGCAGCGCCGAGCCACGGCAGTACGGCACCGCTTGCGCGCATGAAGCGCGCCGGATTTGCGAGGCGGGTCAGCATCGGCAGGGCGCCTTTCGCGATCGCGCTGGCGCACTCTAGCGCATTGACGCGCCGGCGTCAGCGCGGGTGGTCGTCGCACCTGCCCGCGGCCGCAAGCGGCCTCATTCGAGCGCCTGGCGCAAAGCCGCGGCGGTCGCCCACGGCGCCAGCGCCAGCGCGGCGAGCGCAATGGCGCCCAACAGCAGGAGATCGCTGCGGGCGCTCGCGCCCGTCAGCACCGCCTCGACCGCGGCCGTGGCGAAAATCAGCGGCGGCAGATAGAGCGGCAACACGATCAGCGCGACGAGGACGCCGGCCCGCCGCGCCCCCAACGTCAGGGCCGCGGCCACCGCTCCCAACAGGCTCAGCGCCGGAGTTCCGATCAACAGGCCGAGCATCAGCATCGGAATCGCCGCGGGATCCAGATCGACAAACACGGCAAGCAGCGGGCTGATCAAGACCATCGGCAGGCCGGTCGTCAGCCAGTGGGCCGCGATCTTGGCCAGCACCGCAAGTTCGAGCGGCATCGGCGACAGCGCGATCAGGTCGAGCCCGCCATCGGCGAAATCGGCGGCGAACAACCGGTCGAGGTCGAGCACGGCAGCCAGCAGCGTTGCCGCCCAGATGATGCCGGCGGCGATTCGCCCGAGCACCTGCGGCTCCGGCCCAACGCCGAACGGAAACAACAGCACCGTCAGCACGAAAAAGCCGAGCACGAGCCCGACCTCGCCGCCCTGGCGCAGGGAAAGCCGGACATCGCGCCGGACGACACCGAGGAACGCCGACATCACCACAGCGCGGCGAGCGCATCCTCCGGCGATGCGGCATAGTCGTCGAGCGCGATGCGGTCGGCGCCGGTGACGTCGAGCGGTTGATGCGTCGCAATCGCCACCCGGCCGCCCGCCGCGCGGTGCGCGGCGATTGCTGCGGCGAGGCGCGCCTCGCCTTCGCCGTCGAGCGCCGCCGACGGCTCGTCGAGCAGCCAAACCGGCGCCGGTGCGGCGACCAGGCGGGCCAAGGCCAGGCGGCGCCGCTGCCCGGCCGACAGCCAGCGGCACGGCCAATCGGCAACCGCCGCCAAACCGAAGGCCGCCAACGCCGTCTCGACCGCCGGCGGCGTTGCCGGATTGCGCAGCGCCGCCCAGAAGCCGAGTGTCTCGCGCGGCGTCAGCGCCGGCTTTGTCGCATCGAGATGCCCGACGTAATGGAGCGCCGCCCGCCATGCCGCGGGATCTTCGGCGATCGGCGCGCCACCCCATGCCAGCCGCCCCGCCGAGGGCGCGAGCAGCCCCGCCAAGAGCCGCAGCAGGCTCGACTTGCCGCTGCCGTTAGGGCCGGTCAGCATCAAGGCGCCGCCGGCGGCAAGGCGGCAGTCGAGGCCGGCGAACACGATCCGCTCGCCGCGCCGGCAGGCCAGCCCTGCGCCGACGAGGTCGCCCTCAAGGGCAAAATCGGTGAACACGCGGCAGACAAAAAGGCGGCTCCGGAGGGGGAGTTCCGGAGCCGCAAACCGCCCGGCCGACAGGATCGGCCGGATCGGAGGTTTGGGGGACAAACCTGTAAGGACGAACCCTACACTGCGTATCGTGGCCGCGAATTGAGACTCTCGCAGGTAGAAATTGCGGCATTTCGATGGTGTTTCCTAACAGATCGGCCGGCGGTCCTCGATAACCTTGCCGTCGTTCGGCAGGCTGCCTTCCGGCACCCGGCTGACGCCGCCGCGCAGCTTGGTGACCGCCTGTACCGTGGCGGCGAGCGCGGCCTCCGGCTCGGCGGGTTCGCCCATCTCGACGCATAAGGTCATGCGGTCGGCGCTGTCCACCCGCTCGACGACCAGTCGGGCGCGGATGATCGATTTGTGGCGGCGGACGATCTCGGCGACTTGCGGCGGATGGACGAACATGCCGCGCACTTTGACGGACTGGTCGGCGCGGCCGAGCCAACCACGGATGCGGTGATTGGTGCGGCCGCATGGGCTCGGACCTGCCAGCAGCGCCGACAGATCGCCGGTGGCAAAGCGGATCAGCGGATATTCCGGCGTCAGCGTCGTCACGACGACCTCGCCGACTTCGCCCGGGGCGACCGGCTCGCCGGTGCCGGGATGCACCAGTTCGACGATGATCCCGTCATCAAGCAGCATGCCTTCGCACACCGAACCGTCCGGCGCGAAGCTCTCATAGGCGATGAGGCCGACATCGGCCGTACCATAGCATTGCAGGGCGGCGATCCCGCGCGCCGCAAACTCGCGGCGCAGCGCCGCCGGAAATGCCTCGGCGCCGACCATCGCCTTCCTGATCGCGAGGGCTTCGCCGCCCTGCTCGGCGGCGCGGTCGAGCAATATCTTCAGAAACGAGGGGGTGCCGACATAGGCCGCGGGCTTGAGGTCGGTGATCGTGCGCAATTGCAGTTCGGTCTGGCCCGTGCCGGCCGGCACCACCGGGCAGCCGAGCGCGGCAGCGGCGCTCTCGACCATCGCGCCGGCCGGGGTCAAGTGATAGGAGAATGTGTTGTAGATGAGGTCGCCGGCGCGGATGCCGGCGGCGTACAGCGCGCGCGCCATCCGGAAGAAGTCGGGACGCCGCGCCTCCAGCTCGTATATCGGCCCGGGCGAGGCGAAGACGCGCGCCGCCTCATTCGGCGGCACCGTGACGAACCCGCCGAAAGGCGGGTTGCGCCGCTGCAATTCGATCAATTCCGACTTGCGGGTCAGCGGCAGATCGACAAGGGAGCGCCGGTCGGTGATGTCCTCGGGACGCACTTTGGCAAGCCGCTCGCGATACTCTGGTGCGTGCGCCTTCGCCGCCGCGATGATCTGCGGCAACGCCGCCATCAACGCAGCTTCGCGTTCTGCCGGATCGCGCGTTTCCAGCGCGTCGTAAAACCTCCCATCCACCCGCAGGTCCTCCTGTGCGGATTCGGCGCGCCGCCATTCAACGCGGCAGATTGCTCTGCCTGCGACGGACCCACAAGCCCCCTCGCCTGCCGCTCCTCGTCATGCCCGGCCGCGGGGCGACGGCGCCGCCGGGAGCGGAAATTTCGCGGCGACACTGGCGCGTTGCGAAACAACCGCGGGTTAGGTAGGCTGCCGCGATAAGGCGCGCTGGCGGCGCTAGGGGGACAGGGTGCCAGCCAACTCGAAGCGAAAGATTGTTTGGACCGGCCTGCGGCGGCTCCTGGCGCTCGTGGCGGTGCTGGCCGTCGTCGCGTTGCCTGGTCGCGCGCCCCTGGCGCAGGAGCTTTCCCCCGCCGAGCGTGCCGCGTTGCAGGCAAGGCAAGCGGCGCTGTTTCAGCAGATGCTGAAGAACCCGGCAAACCTCGACATCACGTTCGCTTACGCCGATGTCTCCGCCAAGCTCGGCGACAACGAGGGGGCGGTATCTGCGCTCGAGCGCATGCTCCTGTTCAATCCCGACCTGCCGCGCGTTCAGCTGGAACTCGGCGCGCTGTATTTCAGGATGGGGTCGTACGCGATCGCCGGCTCGTATTTCCAGAAGGTGCTGGCGGCAAACCCGCCGCCCGAAGTGCGAAGCCGCGTCGAGGCGTATCTCAATCAAATCGCCCAGCGCAGCGCCACGCAGCACTTCACGGGGTTTATCTCCGCCGGCGTACAATACCAGAGCGACGCTAACCTGTCGCCCGGCTGCTCGGCCTGCAGCTCGCTGATCGGCACTCTGCTTCTCGCGCCGACAAACCAGTTTGTCAAAGCAGCGGACGAAAATTTCTTCACCACCGGGATCGCCCAATACAGTTACGACCTCGGCACGCAGAATGACGATACGTTCGAGGTCGGCGGCGTCGGCTTTGCGAACCGCTATATCACGTTTACCCGTCTCGACCTCGATGTCGCCGAATTGACGGCCGGGCCGCGCTTCAATTTCCCCGATGCGCTGCCGCAGGTCAGCGCCATTTCGCTGAAGCCGTACCTGATCGCGAACGATGTCGCGCTCGGGCAAAACCAGTATTTCCATACGTTGGGGGTCGGCGGCGAGGCGACCGCGCTGGCCTGGCACGACTGGCGTTTCAAGGCGGTTTTCGAATTCCGCGACAAGAACTTCAGCAATGCCACCGACCGCCCGTTGTCGCGCGGCCTCACCGGCAGCGACAAACTGGTGTCGCTGATCGTCAACAAGCCGGTTACGGCCCAGCCGCTGTCCGATCTGACGCTGGAGTTTGATTTTCTCGACCAGGATACCAGGCTGGCCTATTACACGAACATGACCTATGCGATTTCGGCGTCCTATCACATACGCTACGATGATCCGACGCATTGGCTGCATTTGCCCTGGGACACGACGGTTTACGGCGCCGGCGCGTGGTCCGATTACGCCGCCCCGGAATTTGCGCCGGACGGCCCGCCGCTGTTCGGCTCCGAAATTTTCCCGACGCGCTTTGACACCCACTGGCGCTTCGGCGTGACGCAAAGTTTTCCGGTCCGCGAGAACATCGCGCTCGTGCTGCAGGTGCAGCGCGACGTCCTTTCGTCCAACATCTCCCTCTACGCCTATACCAGCGACAGCGTCCTGATCGGGCCGCAAATCCGCTTTTGACGACGCCGTCGTCGAATGGCGACGCGCCGCCGCGCCGATGGGGCGCGAATCGCGGCGCCGGGCGTGTTAAAGACTGTCGCGCACGACGCGGCGAGGGGAGGAAAGACGGCGGGTGAGAGGAGGCGGCAAGCACAGCGCCGGCACCAACCGTGCCGCGATCACGGTCTCGATCATGCTGGCGACGATCATGCAGGGCGTCGACAACACGATCGCCAACGTCGCGTTGCCGCACATCCAGGGCAGCCTTTCGGTCTCGCAGGACCAAGTCGCCTGGGTCCTGACATCGTACATCGTCGCCGCGGCGATCATGATGCCGCTCTCCGGCTGGCTCGCCGGACGGCTCGGCATCAAGTACATCCTCCTCGCCTCGGTGGCCGGCTTCACGCTCGCTTCCGCCCTGTGCGGATCGGCGCAGAGCCTGCCGCAGCTGGTCTTCTACCGCATATTGCAGGGCGTATGCGGCGCCTCGCTGGTGCCGCTGTCGCAGTCGGTGCTGTTCCAGATCAACCCGCCGGAACGGCACGGCCAGGCGATGGCGGTATGGGGCATCGGCGTCATGCTCGGACCGATCGCCGGCCCAGCGCTCGGCGGCTGGCTGACCGACCAATACAGCTGGCGCTGGGTATTCTACATCAATCTTCCGGTCGGCATCATTGCCGCGCTCGGCATCCTGACATTCATCCGCGACAGCCGGAACGCCCATCGCGAGCCGTTCGATTTCTTGGGCTTCCTCGCCCTCAGCGTTGCAGTCGGCGCGCTGCAGCTGATGCTCGACCGCGGCGAATTGAACGACTGGTTCCATTCCCGCGAGATCTGGATCGAGGCCGCGGCCGCGGCGTTGGGCTTCTATCTGTTCGCCGTGCACACCGCGACGGCCGCCAACCGCTCGTTTATCAGCCGCGACCTCCTCAAGAACCCGAATTTCTGCTCGGGCACGCTGCTGATGTTCGTGATCGGCGGCATCCTCAGCGGCTCGAACGCGCTGTTGCCGACGATGCTGCAATCGCTGATGCAAATTCCGGTCATGACGAGCGGTCTGCTGACGACGCCGCGCGGTTTCGGCACGATGGCGGCGATGTTTCTGGTCGGCCGGCTGATCAACCGCGTCGGCGAGCGGCGATTGATCCTGCTCGGTTTGGCGATCACCGCCGCCTCGCTGTGGCAGATGACCGGGTTTTCGCTCGAAATGGGCACCTGGCTGGTGTTGACCTCCGGCTTTCTGCAAGGCTTCGGCCTCGGCTGCACATTCGTGCCACTCAATACGCTGGCGCTGTCGAACCTGCCGCGCAGCATCATGACACAGGGCACCGCGCTCCGCAGCCTGATGCGCAATCTCGGCGGCAGCGTCGGCATTTCGGTGCTCGAAGCGCTGCTCGCAGAAAACACCCAGGTCGTGCATTCGCGCCTCGTCGAGGCCGTGCGCCCCGACAACCCGTTAATGCATGCTCCATTCGCCGCGCTGCCGTTCAGCCTGGCGAGCCCGTCAGGCATCGCGGCATTCAACTCGTTTGTCACGCGTCAAGCCTCGATGGTTGCCTATATCGACGATTTCGCGTTGATGATGATGTCGGTGCTCGTCGTCTGCATGCCGCTGCTGCTGCTGATCCGCCGCCCGCGCGCCGCCACGCGGCCGGCGCCGGCGGCCGCCGAGGCCAGTGCGGACTGAGAGCGGCCGGAGAACGGAGGAAGACGCGATGCCGGATTACGCCTGGACCGGCGGCGATCTGCCGAATTTCGTGACCCATCTCGAATGCAGCCAGACCGGCGAGCGCTATGAAGCCAACCGCCTCCACGGTCTGTCGCGCGCCGGCAAGCCGCTGCTTGTGCGGTACGATCTGGAGGGCGTGCGGCGCGCGCTGCCGCGCGAGGCGCTCGCGGGGCGGCCGCAGACGTTGTGGCGCTATCGCGAATTGCTGCCGGTTCGCCGACCGGAGAACATCGTCGCGCTCGGCGAGGTCGTAACGCCGCTCGTCCCCCTGCCGCGGCTGACCGGCAACGGCGGCGAACTGCTGGTCAAGGACGAGGGCCGCCTGCCGACGGGCTCGTTCAAGGCGCGCGGGCTGGCGCTGGCCGTGTCGATGGCAAAGGAACTCGGCGTGCGGCACATGGCAATGCCGACGAACGGCAATGCCGGCGCCGCGATGGCGGCCTATTGCGCGCGCGCCGGCCTGCGGGCCACCGTGTTCTGTCCCGCCGACACGCCGCCCGTCAATGTGCGCGAGATCGCGATGCAGGGCGGCCAAGTTTTTCTCGTCGACGGCCTGATCGACGATTGCGGCCGGCTGGTCGCCGAGGGCGAGACGCAAATCGGTTGGTTCAACTGCTCGACGTTGCGCGAGCCCTACCGGATCGAGGGCAAGAAGACGATGGGCATTGAACTTGCCGAGCAGCTCGGCTGGCAGGTGCCGGACGTCATCTTCTACCCGACCGGCGGCGGCACCGGCATCATCGGCATGTGGAAGGCCTTCGCCGAATTGGAGGCGATCGGCTGGATCGGCCGCAAGCGGCCGCGCATGGTCGTCGTGCAGGCGGCGGGTTGCGCGCCGATGGTCAAGGCGTGGGAGGCCGGCGCGGAGCACGCGCCGCGCTGGCAGGATGCCCAAACCTTCGCCGCCGGCATTCGAGTGCCGCAGGCGGTCGGCGATTTCCTGATCCTGCGCGCGGTCCGGGAAAGCGGCGGGTTTGCGATCTCGGTCGATGATGCGGCGATCGCCGCAGCATGGCGCGAGGTCGCCGCCGCGGAAGGCTTGCTGCTGTGTCCGGAAGGCGCGGCGACCTACGCCGCCTATAAACACGCTGTCGCCGACCGGCGCGTCGGACCGGGCGAGCGCGTCGTGCTGTTCAACTGCGCCAGCGGCCTCAAATACCCGATGCCAGAGGCGGGGATACAGCTCCGGCTGGGCGATCCCGTCGATTGGCGGCGGATCGCGCGCAATGGCTGAAACCGTGTGGAGCGGGTTTCTCCGGCTGTCGCTGCTCTCGTGTCCGGTGCGCCTCGCGCCGGCAAGCCAGGCGCCCGCGGCGGCCGGCCCCGAACTGCGCAACTGCCGCACCGGCAATCCGGTAAAACAGCAATTCGTCGATGCACGCACCGGCGACATCGTGCCGGCCGAGGCGATCATTCATGGGGCGGATAGGCCGGAGGCCGACGGCGAGATGTTCGGCTGCAGCGACAGCGAGGCCCCCGGCGGGCCGGACGACATCATCGATATCGTGCATTTCTGCCCGGTCGGGCAGATCGATCGCCAGCGGTTCAGCAACAGTTGCCGCCTCGACGCCGAGGGGCCGCTCGCCGCCGACACGCTCGCATCGCTGCGGCTGGCAATGCAGCGGTTGGGGGCCGAGGCCGTGGCCCATCTCCGCCTCGAAAAGCGGCTCCAGACGGCACTGATTACGGCCGACGGCGCCGGCCTGCTGCTGCGAACGCTGCGGCCGCTGCTCGCGCATGCGGATTTCGCGGGCCGGCCGGACAGCGAGGTGCCGCCGGAAATGGTCGATATCGCCGAGGAAATCATCCGCCGCGGCATGCGGGAGCCGGACGCGAGCCTGCTGCCGCACCCCGACGCCGGATCCCCGGCCGGCGAACCGGAGGCGGACGCCGCGCTCGCCGCCGCTCTTCCCGAACCGCCCGGGCATGACCAGGGGCGGGACCTCGGCGCCGAGATCCTGCTTCACGTCATCGGGCTGGGCGACCGGCGGTTTGTTGAACCGGGTTGGGCGGGCAGCCCCGGCAGCCGAGAGCAGGTCGAGGCGATCAGCATCCGCGCACGCGACGAACTGGCGCCGAGCGCGATCGAGTACCGGGTGTTTGCATCGGCCGGCCGGGTCACGTCGTGGGTCAGCGACGGCAATTACGCCGGCACGCGCGACTGCCAGCTGCCGCTGACCGGGTTCGCGGTGCGACCGGCGCCGGAACACCGCGACACAATCGACATCGTCTATGAGGGCTGCTTTTTCGATGGCGGGGTGGTCGGCCCCAGAATGAACGGCGAGACCTGCGTGTCGCCGATCGACGACGACCCGCTGGAAGCGGTGCGCATCAGCATCATCGAGCGCCGCGATACTGCCGACGAAGACAGCGCGGCGCGTTCATAGGCGCAGCGGCTGTTCCAGCAGGTCCGGCAGGTCGTTCTCGATCAGCACGATGTCGCGCGCCTGCAGATTGCGGTCAAGCCAGGCCCGCGCCTCGGCAAATGTCGCGCATGCGACGATGTCGCGCTCGGGTGCGGCGTCAGCGAAGGCCGCCGCCAGCGGCGCCACCCGGTGCGGCGCGACCGCGACGAGGATGTCGGCGTGCGCGGCGGCAAGCCGCCCGATCCGGTCATGCTCGGCGTCGTGCTCGCTGCCCAGTTCGACCATGCCGGGCGTCACCAGGATGCGCCGCCCGTCCCGCGGGCGCAGCGTGTCGAGCAATGCGAGCGCGGACGCAAATCCGACGGGGTTGGAGTTATAGGCGTCGTCGATCATGACGCTGCCGTCGGGCTGGCGCTTCACTTCGAGGCGATGGGCGATCTGCGGCGTGCTTTTGAGGCTGGTGACGATGTCGTCCGCCGGCACGCCGAGGCTCGCGGCGGCGGCGAAGGCGAGCGCGATGTTGTGGGCCTGGTGCAGCCCATAGAGCGGCGCGCGCAATTCGTAAGCCTGTCCTCGCCAGCGGATTGCGGCGCAGACGCCGGCGGGTTCCTGGGTCAGCGCCTCGATCGCGAGGTCGGCGCCGGCTTCGCCGCCGACCGTCACGACGATATCGCGATGGCGCGCAACGAACTCGCGCGGCCAGGCGAAAGCGAGCGTATCGGCCGCCGCGACGACGGTGCCGCCGTTGTCGCGCGCCGCTTCGGCCAGTTCGAACTTGGCGTGCGCCACTGCGTCCAGCGTTTTGAAGCGCTCGTAATGCGCCTTGCCGATCGCGGTAACGATGCCGAGATCGGGCGGCGTCAGCGCGCACAGGCGGCGGATCGAGCCGATGCCGTAGGCGCCCATCTCGACGACAAAGTAGCGGTGATGCGGCTGCAGCCGCTCGCGGATGACGCGCGCGATGCCCATCGCGGTATTGACGCTGCCGGGCGTGATCAGGGTTGGCGCCGCGGTTTCCAGCACATGCCCGAGGATGTGCTTGACCGAGGTCTTGCCGTAGGAGCCGGTGACGGCGATGACGATCGGATGCAGGCGCGCCAGCTTGGCGTGCGCCTCCCGCCAGTAGCGCCGCTGCACGCGGGCTTCGAGCGGCGCGAGCAGCAGATTGGCGCCGAACAGCGCCAGGGGGACGAGTTGCACCGCGACCGCCCAGGCGACGACGAATTTTCCGCTAAGCGCGGCGCCGATGCCGAGCGGCACGACGAGAGCAAGCGAGAGGGCGTAGATGCGCCGGGCGCGCGTAGTCATCGCCAGCGGCTTTTTCGCGCGGCGGCGCGGATCGCCCTCGATCACCGCGGCACCGAGGCAGGCGGCGGCGGCCAGCGCCGGGAAGAGCCAGGCGGGCGGCGTCAGCACCAGCCCGGCCAGGATCAGCTGCGCCGCAAACAGCGCCAGCAGAATGAGCGATAATCGGCGGTCCCACCCGTGATTAGCAACGATCCAGCGGGCAAAGCGCGTTGTGTCGTATTCCTCCTGCTGAAAAAGGTGCAGATAGGTGAGGAGGCGGCGCGCCGCAAACGGCACGAAGCCGATCAGCGTCAGCGCGGCGAGCACCCGGTCTCCTCCAAAAACTCGGCCAGCA
>DATJSO010000274.1:0-29010 GCA_035504075.1 Allostellaceae bacterium
GCATAATGCGGCGGGCGGGTCATGACGGGACGGGTCATCGGCATCATCGGCGGCAGCGGCCTCTATCAGATCGACGGCCTCGTCGATGTCGAATGGCGGCGGGTCGAGAGCCCGTTCGGCCGCACCTCCGACGAATTCTGCTTCGGTTCGCTCGACGGTCAGCCGGTCGTGTTTCTGCCGCGGCACGGTCGCGGCCACGTGCTGCCGCCGTCGGCGATCAATTTCCGCGCCAATATCGATGCACTGAAGCGCTGCGGCGTCACCGACATCCTGTCGCTGTCGGCGGTCGGCAGCCTGCGCGAGGATCTGGCGCCGGGCGATTTTGTCATTGTCGATCAGTTCATCGACCGCACGTTCGCGCGCGAAAAAAGCTTTTTCGGGCCGGGTTGCGTCGGCCACGTGTCGATGGCGCACCCGGTATGCGGCCGGCTCGGCGACGCCCTCGCCGCCGCGGCGCCGCGCGCCGGCATCGCGCTGCGGCGCGGCGGCACCTATCTCGTCATGGAGGGGCCGCAATTCTCATCGCTCGCCGAGAGCGAACTCTACCGCAACTGGGGCTGCGCCGTCATCGGCATGACCAACATGCCCGAGGCAAAGCTCGCCCGCGAGGCCGAGATCTGCTACGCGACCGTGGCGATGGTGACCGATTACGATTGCTGGCACCCGGGCCATGATGCGGTGACGGTCGAGATGATCATCGCCGTCCTCAATGCAAATGCGGCGCAGGCGCGCGCGCTGGTGCGCGAGGTCGTGCCGTTGCTCGGCCGTGACGACGGGCCGTGCCGGCAGGGCTGCGATCATGCGCTCGAAACCGCGCTGATCACCGCGCCGGAGAGCCGCGACCCGGAGATGCTGGCGCGGCTCGGCGCCGTGGCCGGGCGCGTCTTGCGCGGATGACCCGCCGATGAACGTCGCCGGAAAGCCGATGCGCACGATCTGGCTCGCCGATGACGAGCGAACCGTCGAGATCATTGACCAGACGCGCCTGCCGCACGAACTCGTCATCGTCCGCCTGACGACGCTGGAAGAGGCGGCGCGCGCGATCCGCGACATGCAGGTCCGCGGCGCGCCGCTGATCGGCGCCGCCGCCGCCTACGGCATGGCGCTGGCGGTCGCCGAAGACCCGTCGGACGCGGCGATCGAAAGCGCTGCGGCAACCCTCGCCGCGACCCGCCCGACCGCCGTCAACCTCGCCTGGGCATTGGCCGAGATGCGCCGGACCGTGGGCCGATTGCCGCCCGCCGAACGCCGCGCCGCCGCCGTCAGGCGGGCCGGCGCGATCGCCGACCAGGATGTCGCGATCAACCGCGCGATCGGCGAGCACGGCCTTGCGCCGATCTGGGCGGCGTTTGTCGCCAAGCCGGGCGCGGCGCCGGTGCAGATCTTGACGCATTGTAACGCCGGCTGGCTCGCGACGGTCGATTGGGGCACCGCGCTGGCGCCCGTCTACCGCGCCTACGATGCCGGCATTCCGCTGCATGTCTGGGTTGACGAGACGCGGCCGCGCAACCAGGGCGCCAGCCTGACCGCCTGGGAACTCGGCCAGCACGGCGTGCCGCATACGGTCATCGCCGACAACGCGGGCGGCCATCTGATGCAACAGGGCGAAGTCGACCTTTGCATCGTCGGCACCGACCGCACGACTGCGGCCGGTGATGTCGCCAATAAGATCGGCACCTACCTGAAGGCGCTGGCGGCATATGACAACGGCGTGCCGTTTTATGTGGCGCTGCCGTCGCCGACGATCGACTGGATGATCAACGACGGGGGCCTGATCCCGATCGAACGGCGCGACCCGCGCGAAGTCACCCACATCGCCGGCTGGACCGCGGCGGGCGAGCGGGTCGAGGTACGCCTGACGCCGGCGGACAGCACAGCCGCCAACTACGCCTTCGATGTAACGCCGGCACGGCTCGTCACGGCGCTGATTACCGAGCGGGGCACGTGCCCGGCGTCGCGCGACGGCCTGTTGAGCCTGTTCCCGGAGCGGCGCCGCAAGGGAGCGGCATAGCCGGAGCCACTCATGGATAACTGGACCGAGACCTATCGCGGCACGGTGCCGCCATGGGAATGCGACATCACCGAGCATTTCACGATCGCCTATTATTTCGACCGGCTCGGCGAAGCCGAGCGCAATCTCGCCGAAGCGCTGGGCCTGCGCGAGTTCCTGCGCGGCGGGCGGTTCCGTCGCCGCTTCGATCTGCGCTTCACGCGCGAGTTGCGCGCCGGCGCCAGCTTTCATATCGACAGCGCGCCGATCTCGCTCGACGGCGGGTTGCGCCTCGGCCACCGCTTTGTCGATTCGGCGAACGGCACCATCGTGACCTGGATCGCCGAGCATTGGGAGTTGCCACCGGGGACGCTGCCGTCGGACCGCCAGAACGCGATCGGCAGCCGGCTCGGCGCGTGGGAGGGCCCGGTTTTCGAGGAGCGCCCAGAGCCGCAAGCGAATGCCGGGTTTGTCGCGGCGGCGCGCGGCCGGGTCAAGCCCGGCGATCTGAGCGCCAACGGCCGCTTCAGCATGGCCGCTATGGTCAACCGCTTTACCGACGCCGCGGTGCAGACCGGCGCCGCGATCGGCATGGACGCCGAGACACTCGAGAAAAGCCGCCGTGGTCTGTCGACCTTCGAATTGGCGCTGCGGATCAACGGCTCGCTGGAGGTCGATGAGCCTTACGTGATTGAAACGGGCATCGCGCATTTCGGCAATTCGTCGCTGCGACTCGTGCATCGCTTGTCGGATCCACGCGGCGGCGCCGAGGTCGCGCGGCTCGGCCAATACGCCGTCAATCTCGACCTCGACGCGCGCCGCCCGGCGCCGTGGCCCGACGAGGTCCGCGCCCGCGCGCAACAACGCGTCGTCAGGCTCGGTTAGGCGCCGGCGCTATGGGCACGGCGGCCATGAATGGGCTATGCTCGCGGTGCAGCGCCTGACGTGGCGCAACCGAGGAGGAATGCGATGGACACGATCGAGCGCGCATCGCCGCAGACCGAGGGCAAGTTGCTCGGCGAATTGCCGCTGCGGCTGCACCATAACGCTTATGTCGTGAAGGACCATGAGGCCAACCGGCATTTCCTCGAAGACATTCTCGGCATCCCGCTCGTCGCGACGTGGTGCGAGAAGACCTACCGCGCCGATCTCGGCCGCGAGGTCGAGTTCTGCCACACCTTCTTCGGGCTGAAGGATGGCGGCGCGCTTGCCTTTTTCCAATTCGCCGACGAGGAAATGTATCAGCTGACCCAGGCCAAGGAGCCGCCCAAGGTCGGCAGCCATTACCATATCGCGCTGAAGGCCAGCGAAGAGACCTATGAAGAGCTGAAGAGCCGCCTTGATGCCGCCGGCGAGAAATTTCGTGAGACCGATCACGGTTATTGCAAGTCGATCTACACGGCGACGCCCGACGGCATGCTGCTCGAATTCACCTGCGACCCGCCGAACGTGGCCAAGATCGAGGCGATCCGCAAGGCCGACGCGCATTCCGAACTGAAGCGCTGGCTCGCAGGTGACCGGCGTGTCAACAACGACCTGCGGCACCGCTAGTTACAGAAGCCGTCATGGCCGGACTTGATCCGGCCATCCACGTCCAGCGACAATGCGAGCCACGTGGATGCCGGGTCAAGCCCGGGCATGACGATTCTGTAGGTGGAGGGAGACCATGAAAATCGGCTTTATCGGCCTCGGCATGATGGGCAAGGGTATGGCGGCCAATCTGCAGAAGGCCGGCCACGACCTCGTCGTGCACGATCTGCGGCGCGCCGCCGCGGAACCCTTCCTGGCGAGCGGCGCGATGTGGGCCGACAGCCCGAAGGCGGTGGCTGAACAAGCCGAAATCGTCTTCACCTCGTTGCCGGTGCCGGCCGATGTCGAAGCCGTTGCACTCGGCCCCAACGGCGTCATCGAGGGCATGAAGCCGGACGGCGCGCTGTTCGACATGTCGACCAATTCGGTCGCGGTGGTGCGCAAGATCAACCAGGTGTTTGCCGAAAAGAACCTCTACATGCTCGACTCGCCGGTCAGCGGCGGGCCGGGCGGCGCCGCCAGCGGCAAGATGGCGATCTGGGTCGGCGGCGACGAGCAGCAGTTCAACCGCTATAAGCGCGTGCTCGACGCGATGGGCGACCAGGCGCGCTATATCGGCCCGATCGGCTCCGGCACGATCGCCAAGCTCGTGCACAATTGCACGAGCGCCGTGATGGGGGTCGCGCTCGCCGAAGTCATGACGATGGGTATCAAGGCGGGCGTCGCGCCGCTCGAACTGTGGGAAGCGGTGCGCCAGGGCGCAACCGGCCGCGCCCGCACGTTCGACCGGCTCGGCAAGTTCCTGTCGTCGAGCTACGACCCGCCCGATTTCGCGCTGCGCCTCCTGCACAAGGACGTGTCGTTGGCGGTCGGGCTCGGCAAGGAAGTGGCGGTGCCGATGCGTCTCGCCAACCTCGCCCTTGAGGAATTGACCGAGGCGATGAACCGCGGCTGGGGCCAGCGCGACAGCCGGGTCGGCGGCCTCTTGCAGGTCGAGCGCTCGGGCATAGGCGAACTGAGGGAAGACGCGGCGAAAATCCAGGCCGTGCTCGACCGCGACCCGCAGCGATAACCGGCGCTCTGCTGCCGCGCAGTGCCGTCGGAGGCGGGCCGGCGCGACATGCGCTGCGGTAGAAAACCGCGGGCGCGGCTCGCAAGGGCGATTCGCGTTCCCAAGTTAAGTCATGCATACTCGCTATACGGCGGAACGCGGCTTGCATTTCGCCGGAAGGGAGAACATGGCCGCGGGACTGGACCGCGGCCGAGCGCGAGAGCTTGACGGATGGCTGCGGCACGCGACAGAGGCCTCTACGACCCGAAAAACGAGCACGACGCGTGCGGCGTTGGCTTTGTCGCGAACATCAAGGGCCGAAAATCGCACGACATCATCCGCCGCGGTTTGCAGATCCTCGTCAATCTCGATCACCGCGGCGCCGTCGGCGCCGACCCGCTGATGGGCGACGGTGCCGGCTGCCTGATCCAACTGCCGGACGAACTGCTGCGTCATTGGGCGGCGGCGCGCGGTATCGAGTTGCCGCCCCCCGGGCGCTATGCGGTCGCGATGTGCTTTTTGCCGATGGAGGAGGCGGCGCGTGCCTTCGCGATCCGCCATTTCGAGCAGTTCGTCGCGGCCGAGGGCCAGAGCATGGTGGCCTGGCGCGAGGTCGGGGTTGACACGAGCGGGCTCGGCGCCTCGGTCGTCGAGTCGATGCCGTTCATCGCCCAGGCGATTGTCGCGGCCGCTCCCGAGATCCGCGACCAGGACCATTTCGAACGCAAGATCCTGACGATCAGGAAGCAGGTGTTGAACAGCCTCACCCGGCTTGCCGCCGAGCGCGGGCTGCCGGCGCTGCCGCAGTTCTACATCCCGTCATTCTCGACCCGCACTGTCGTCTACAAGGGATTGCTCCTGGCGCCGCAGGTCGAGAGCTTTTACGACGATCTGCGCAACCCGTTGACCGTCTCGGCGCTGGCGCTCGTGCACCAGCGTTTCTCGACCAACACATTCCCGTCGTGGCGCCTCGCGCATCCCTACCGCTTCATCTGCCATAACGGCGAGATCAACACGGTGCGCGGCAACGTCAACTGGATGGCGGCGCGGCGCCAGGCGATGTCGTCCGATCTCCTCGGGTCGGACCTCGCCAAGATGGTGCCGCTGATCGGTCCGGGCCAGTCCGACACCGCGTGCATCGACAACGCGCTCGAACTGTTGGTGATCGGCGGCGGCTATTCCCTGGCGCATGCGATGATGATGCTGATCCCGGAGGCGTGGTCCGACCCGCTGATGGAGGCCGAGCGCCGCGCCTTCTACGAATATCATGCGGCGCTGATGGAGCCCTGGGACGGCCCGGCCGCGATCGCCTTCACCGACGGCCGCCAGATCGGCGCAACGCTCGACCGCAACGGCCTCAGGCCGGCGCGCTACATCGTCACCGACGACGATTACGTCATCATGGCCTCGGAAGCCGGCGTCCTGCCGGTGCCGGAGGAGAAGATCGTCCGCAAGTGGCGGCTGCAGCCGGGCCGGATGCTGCTGATCGATCTCGAAGAAGGACGCATTATCGACGATCGAGAAATCAAGAAAAAACTGGCGGCCGAGCATCCCTACGAGCAGTGGCTGAAAGAAACACAATGGAAGCTGGAGGAGCTGCCGGAGGCGCCGGACGCGGCCATACCGGTCGTCTCCAACGATCCGCAGAGCCGGCTCGATCTGCAGCAGGCGTTCGGCTATACCGTCGAGGATATTCAATTCTTCCTCGAACCGATGGCGCGCGAGGGCGACGACCCGGTCGGCTCGATGGGCACCGACACGCCGATCGCCGCGTTCTCCGACCGGCCAAAGCTGCTCTACAACTACTTCAAGCAGAACTTCGCGCAGGTCACCAACCCGCCGATCGACCCGATCCGCGAAGAACTCGTCATGTCGCTGATCTCGATGATCGGGCCGCGGCCGAACCTGCTGTCGCACGCGGTCGGGACGCATCATCGGCTCGAAGTCGCACAGCCGATCCTGACCGACGGCGACCTCGCGAAGATCCGCAACATCGAGCACCTCGTCGATCATTTCAAAACCGACACCCTCGACATCACCTGGCCGGCGGCGGAAGGTGCGGACGGCATCGCCCGTGCGCTCGACCGGCTATGTGCCGAGGCGACGGCCGCGGTCGCCGCCGGCCACAACATCTTGATCCTGTCCGACCGCGCCGTATCGCCCGAGCGTTGCCCGATCCCGGCATTGCTCGCGACGGCGGCCGTCCACCATCACCTGATCCGCGAGGGCGACCGCACCAATACCGGCATCGTCGTCGAGACCGGCGAAGCGCGCGAGGTGCACCATTTCTGCGTCCTCGCCGG
This sequence comes from Allostellaceae bacterium, assembly GCA_035504075.1. GTDB lineage: Bacteria > Pseudomonadota > Alphaproteobacteria > ATCC43930 > CGMCC-115725 > DATARH01. The sequence continues at coordinate 6,875 of DATJSO010000274.1, forward strand.
CTATGGCGCCGAGGCGATCAATCCCTATCTCGCCTTCGCGACGGTCGAGCAGATCCGCGGCGAGAATGGCCTGCCGCTGTCGGCCGAACAGGTGCAGAAGAATTACATCAAGGCGCTGAACAAGGGCATCCTCAAAGTCATCTCGAAGATGGGGATTTCGACCTACCAGTCGTATTGCGGCGCGCAGATCTTCGATGCGGTGGGTCTCGAGAGCGATTTCGTCGAGAAATACTTTACCGGCACGGCGACGACGATCGAGGGCGCCGACTTGACGGCGATCGCCCAAGAGGCGTTGGCGCGCCACGCGCGCGCCTGGAGTGACGACCCGCTCTATCAGGAAATGCTCGATCTCGGCGGCGATTACGGGTTCCGTCTGCGCGGGGAGGCGCATGCCTGGACGCCGCAGACGATCGCCAGATTGCAGCACGCGGTGCGCGGCAACTCGCTTGCCGACTACGACGCGTTTGCTGCCGAGATCAACGATCAGAGCGAGCGGCTGTTGACGATCCGCGGTCTGATGCGGCTGAGGCCGGCCGAGGGCGGCCCGGTGCCGCTCGACGACGTTGAGCCGGCGGCGGAAATCGTCAAGCGCTTTTCGACCGGCGCGATGAGCTTCGGCTCGATCAGCCGCGAGGCGCATACGACGCTGGCGATCGCGATGAACCGCATCGGCGGCAAGTCCAACACCGGTGAGGGCGGCGAGGAAGCCTCGCGCTTCAGGCCGTTGCCGAACGGCGATTCGATGCGCTCGGCGATCAAGCAGGTGGCCTCCGGCCGTTTCGGCGTCACCGCCGAGTATCTGGTGAACGCCGACATGCTGCAGATCAAGATGGCGCAGGGCGCCAAACCCGGCGAGGGGGGCCAACTGCCCGGCCGCAAGGTCGACAAGATCATCGCCAGTGTCCGCTATTCGACGCCGGGGGTCGGCCTCATTTCGCCGCCGCCGCATCATGACATCTATTCGATCGAGGATTTGGCGCAGTTAATCCATGATTTGAAAAATGCCAACACGCGGGCGCTGATTTCGGTGAAGCTCGTCTCCGAGGTCGGGGTCGGCACGGTTGCGGCCGGCGTCTCGAAGGCGCGCGCCGACCATGTTACGATCGCCGGCTTCGAGGGCGGCACCGGCGCCAGCCCGTTGACCTCGCTCACCCATGCCGGTTCACCGTGGGAGATCGGCCTGGCCGAGACACAGCAGACGCTGGTGCGCAACGGCCTCCGGGGCCGCATCGCGGTGCAGGTTGATGGCGGGCTGCGCACCGGCCGCGATGTCGTTGTCGGCGCGCTGCTCGGCGCCGACGAGTTCGGCTTTGCCACGGCGCCGCTGATCGCCGCCGGTTGCGTCATGATGCGCAAGTGTCACCTGAACACCTGCCCCGTCGGCATCGCGACGCAGGACCCGGTGTTGCGGCGGAAATTCACCGGAACGCCCGACCACGTCATCAACTATTTCTTCTTCGTCGCCGAGGAAGCGCGGCAACTGATGGCCGAGATGGGTTTTCGCAGGCTCGACGACATGATCGGCCGGGTCGATCGCATCGACATGGTACGCGCGGTCGATCACTGGAAAGCCAAGGGTGTCGATCTTTCGCGCCTGCTGTACCAGGAGAAACCGAAACCGGGCGTCGCAATCCGTCATTGCGAAAGCCAGCACCACGCGCTCGACAAGGCGCTCGACAACGAACTGATCGCGCTCGCCGAAACGGCGCTCGAACACCGCGAACCGGTGCGCATCGAACAGCCGATCCGCAACATCCACCGCACGGTGGGCGCGATGCTGTCGGGCGAGGTCGCCCGGCGCTACGGCCATGCTGGGCTGCCGGAAGATACGATCTGGGCACGCTTTGACGGCACTGCCGGGCAGAGCTTCGGCGCCTTCGCGGCGCACGGCGTGACGCTCGAACTGCACGGCGACGCCAACGACTACACCGGCAAGGGCCTGTCGGGCGGCCGGCTCATTGTCCGCCAGCCCGCCGCGGCCGACCGCGAGCCGACCGAGAACATCATCATCGGCAATACCGTGCTCTACGGCGCGATCGCCGGCGAAGCCTATTTTGAGGGTGTTGCGGGCGAACGGTTCGCGGTCAGGAATTCGGGCGCGGTCGCGGTTGTCGAGGGCACCGGTGATCACGGCTGCGAGTACATGACGGGCGGCGTCGTCGCGGTCATCGGCGACACCGGCCGCAATTTCGCGGCCGGCATGTCGGGTGGCATCGCCTATGTGTGGGACCCGAAGGGGCGTTTTGCGAGCCTGTGCAACAAGAGCGAGGTCGAATTGTCGCCGGTCGCTGCCGCCGAGCCGGATGCCGATGAGGCTGACCCTTCCGACCGGCCGCGCCAGCGGGCGCCGAGCGTCACCGACAACGGCATGGGCGATCCGTTGCGCTTTGACGCCGAGCGGCTGCGCATCCTGATCGAGCGGCATCACCTGTTCACCGGCAGCGCGCGCGCCCGCATGCTCCTCGAAAGCTGGAACGAAGCCCTTGCCAGCTTCGTCAAAGTAACGCCGAAGGACTACCGCCGCGCGCTGCTCGAACTGCGTGCCGAGCGCGCGGCAGAGGCCGCCCGCATGGCCGCCGCCGAGTAATCAGCGGGCTCGGGTGCAGCGAACGGCGGCCGCTTTTCGAATGCACCCTATCTTGCTGCTCGATCTGCTTGCGTTGATGACCGTGGCGAATGGCGCGCCGCTCTTTGCGAAGAAAATATTCGGAGAAACCCTCGCATACCCGGTCGACGGCGGCGTTCTGTTCTTTGATCGGCGACCGCTGTTCGGCGCCTCCAAGACGATCCGCGGCGTCGTGCTGGCGGTGGCGCTGGCCGCCGTCATTCGGCCGCTGCTTGATCTCGATGCCCCGATCGGCCTCGCGGTCGGCGCCGCCGCAATGGTCGGCGATCTTTTTTCGAGTTTCTGCAAGCGCCGCGCCGGGCTTGCGCCGAGCAGCCGGGCGACCGGCCTCGACCAGATTCCGGAATCGTTGTTTCCGCTGCTTCTGTGCCGCCTCTGGCTCGGTCTGACGGCGCTCGACATCGGCATCGGCGTGGTCGCGTTTTTCGTCGGCGAGATTGTGCTGTCGCGGTTGCTGCATCAGCTGCGGCTGCGCGAACAACCGTATTGATCGATCTCAGGCGTCGGCGCCGCGCCGCAGCCTGGCTTCGCGCCAGGCGCGGGCCGCCGTGAGGCCAAACAGCGCCATGGCGGCGAACGGAAACGCCGGCACATGCCATGCCTTCGCGAGGCCGCGGCCATCGAGCAGCAGGAGACAGAGCGTCGCCAGCACGCCGCGCTCATGCGTCGATGCGGTCGGCGAATGCCGGTCTGCGACGAGCCAGCAGGCGGCGATCGCGCTGAGCATAAGATCGTAGAGCAGCGACAACGGCGCTGCGATCGGCGCCGCCGCGGCGAGTACGGCGGCGCGCGCCGGCAATGACAGGCGACCGCGCCAGGCCGCGCCGACAATGGCGGCCAACGCGAGGATTGCCGCCGCCTGCACACCGTAGGCGATGGCCGGCGCTGCACCGAGCAGGCGCGCCGCGCCGAACGGATTGGCCATGCCGCCGAACACGATGCGACCGGACTCGTACATTGCCGGCGACGCCAGGATCGCCGCGTAAAACGTCAGCCACGTCGCGCCGCCGAACGCGGCGACCGACAGCAGCACCAGCGCTGCCGCGGCGAGCGCCGCCGCGGCGAGCGCCCGCCAGCGGCCGGCGCAGATCAACGCGACCGGCACGAGGACGGCGAATTGCGGCTTGTAGCACAGCCCGCCGAAGAGCAGCCCCGCAAGCAACGGCCGGCGATCGACAAAAACCGTCGCGGCGCCGAACAGCGCCGCCGTCAGAAAGGCGTTCTGTCCGAGACCGAAATTCCACCAGACAATCGGAAACGCCAGCAACGCCAACAACGCGGTGCCGTTGCGCTCGCCGAGAATGCGGCACGCGACGGCGAGATACAGCGCCAAGCCCGCGCCCTCGAAGAGCACGAACGCGACAAGGTAGGGCAGCCGGGCGAGCGCCGCACACAGCAGCAGGAAGACCGGCGGATAGTTGAAGAATTGGTAGCGAATGCCGGGTGCCGTCGCCTTTTCCTCGGCGGCAAGATGCGCCCGCCGGTCGTAGGCGAGTGCGGGCGTGCCGGCATCGGCGAGCGCACCGGCAGCATAGAAGCTGACGAAATCGGTCGTCGTCGGGCGCGGCAGCGGGACGATCCAGCCGTGCGTGCCGACGATCAACAGCGCGAACCCGACGAGATCGACCGCCAGCAGCATCGCCGCCAACGCGCGGATGCCGCGGCGGTCGAGCCGGAACCGGGCTGCGGCGCTCTCGATGCGCTCGTGCATGGCCGGATGCGCGGGGCCGCTGCCGACCCGTCCGGTCATGCCGCCTGGCTGTCGAGATCCCGCGGCGGCGAGCGAAGCGCCGGCTGCCGGCCCTTGAGTTCCAGCACGCTGAGAAAAAAGGCGCTCGAGGCGGTCTGGCAGCCGAGCAGGATCAGCGTCCCCGACGGGATGACAAACCGCATCGTCTGGCTGGGCGAGAGGCCGCCGAAATCCTGTGCGCCCCAAAAGCCGATCGCGTAGCCGCCGAGGGCCATGCCACCGAGCAGCATTGCCGTCGCGACGAGCAGCCCCGCCTCCAATGTGAAGATGCCGGTGATCGTGCGTAGGCGTGCATCCGGGGGCGAGATGCCTTCCCGGGTCGCGTAGATCCGCGCGAACAGCCAGAACAGCATCGATTGGAAGCCAACAACGACGGCGAGCGAGGCGTAGAACAGCGTGTGAATGTCGAGGCCGATCGGCCCGATCCGCCGCAGCCCCGGCAGCAGCCAGGCCATGCCGCCCAGCCCGAGCACGAACAGCGCGCAGCCGGGATAGAAAAACAGCCAGCGCGGGCTGAACAACAGCATGAACCGAAGGTGGCGCCAGCCGTCGCGCCACGTGCGCAGATGCGACGGCCGGCCGCGGCCGTCCGGCGCCAGCGCGGTCGGCACTTCGGCGACCCGCAACCCGGCAATCGTCGCCTTGACGACCATCTCGCTGGCGAATTCCATGCCCGGCGATTGCAGGTCGAGCGCGAGAATCGCATCGCGCCGAAAGCCGCGCAGCCCGCAATGGAAATCGCGGCAAGGGCTGCCGAAGAAGACCCGCCCGAGCGCCGACAGCACGGGGTTGCCGAGATAGCGATGCAGCGCCGGCATCGCGCCCGGCGCGATGCCGCCGGCAAAGCGGTTGCCCATGACCAGATCGCGGCCGTTGCGCAATGCATCGAGAAACCCGTCGAGTGCGGCGAAATCGTAGCTGCCGTCGCTGTCGCCGATGATGACATAGGCGCCGCGCGCCGCCGCGATGCCGCCCGTCAGCGCATTGCCGTAGCCGCGCTCGGCAATCGCGACGACGCGGGCGCCCTGCGCGCGGGCCAGCGCCTGCGAGCCGTCGCTGCTGCCGTTATCGGCGACGATGACCTCGCCGGCAACGCCGCGTCGGGCGAGAAAACCGCGCGCCTTGGCGATGCAGGGGCCGATCGTCGCCGCCTCATCGAGGCACGGCATGACGATCGACAGCTCGATCCCGGTGGTCATCGCCGCACGATCGGCGCGACCGTTTAGAAAAGCGTTAATCCGCGGGCCGCGCCGGCCGGAGTTAACCATGGCTTAGCGGGTCTCGGCCACCCTGCCCGAACGCGGCGGTTTGCGGGACGTCCATGATGAGTGAAGAGGTCAGCAAACGAGCGTGGCTAACCGCGATTGTCCCATCGCACAACGGCGAGCGGTGGCTTGACGCCGCGCTGCGTTCGGTCGCGGCGCAGCAACGCGCCGACATCGAAGTCATCGTCGTCGACTCCAGTGAGGGTGATGCCAGCCGGCACATTGTCGAGCAATATTCAGCCCTGTTGCCGATCCGCGCCTACCGCCGGCCCGACCTGCTGTCGTGGATGGCGAAGACCAACTTTGCGGCGGAGAACGCAACATCCGAATGGCTTTGCATGCTGCATCAGGACGATTTGTGGCTGCCGGGACGATGCGCCGCGATCAGCAGATGGATTGTCAGACATCCGCAGGCGGTGATGCATGTGCATCCGGCATACATGATCGATGCGGCCGGCCGGGTGCTGGGGCGATGGCGCTGTCCGCTGCCGGCCGGGGCAGCTCCGGTGCCGCCGCAGCAGCTTCTGGAACGGTTGCTCGTGCAGAACTTCATCGCCATTCCGACGCCGACGATCCGACGCGACGCGTACCTTGCGGCGGGCGGGCTCGATCCGCAGCTCTGGTATACCGCGGATTGGGATCTTTACCTGAAGCTGTCTCGCCTCGGCGACATCCACTATCATCGCGAATGTCTGGCCGGCTTCCGCATTCACGACAGTTCGCTGACGATGTCCGGCTCGCGCAACCTGACCGAGTTCCGCGCTCAGATGGAGCGCGTCATCGACCGCCATGTCGACAGGCTGACGGCGCGGCGCGGCATGACGCAGCGGCTGGCGGCGGCCTCGGTTGAGGTGAACGTCGGCCTGGCGGCCGCAAGTCACGGGAACCTCGCGCCGTTGATGAAGGCGGCAGTGCGGCTGATGGCGCTGGGACCGCGAGGTTTGTGCCGTTACCTGGACTATTCGCGCATTGTCGAGCGCAGCCGCCCGCGCCTGCGTGCGCGCCTCGCCGGCGGATTGTAAGCCCTTGGACCGATGGTCGCGCGGAAATGAGATCGATCATGAATCTGTTGCAGCAAATAGAGTTCAATCACACGCCGGGACCCCGTTTTGAACCGGATGACGCCGATATCGCCTTGCCGACCCAGCTCCCGGTGCGCCTGCTGGCCTACTACCTCCCGCAGTTTCATCCCATCCCGGAAAACGATCAATGGTGGGGCAAGGGCTTTACCGAATGGACTAACGTCACTAAAGCTTTGCCGCGTTTTGTCGGCCATTATCAGCCCCAGCTTCCGACCGCCCTCGGATTCTATGATCTCCGCTTACCACAAACTCTACGCGAACAAGCGTTATTGGCAAAGCGACACGGAATTTTCGGTTTTTGCTTTTATTATTACTGGTTCGGCGGTCGTCGGCTTCTCGATGCTCCACTGAACCTCTTGCTTTCTTATCCCGATATCGAAATGCCATTCTGCATAATCTGGGCTAACGAAAACTGGACTCGCACCTGGGACGGAGCTGAAAAGAAGATCCTGATCGGGCAGAAGCATTCGGCTGAAGACGATCTCGCGTTTGCCGCCGCAATCGAACCGGCGCTCCGCGATCCGCGGTATATCCGAATCAATGGGCGTCCTCTTTTAATGGTGTACCGTGCCGGCATCTTGCCGGATCCGCATGCGACGGTGGCCCGTTGGCGAGAATACTTCATCGCAAACGGTGTCGGTGATCCCTATTTGGTGATGGCGCAAACCTTTGGGGACAATGATCCACATGTTTACGGTATGGATGCGGCCGCCAGTTTTCCGCCGCATGATTTCGGCCTGGACTCACCGATCACGAAGACACTCCAATTCGTTGACCCCGGGTTTCGCGGGCAGGTCTTCAGCTACGAGGCGATGGCAGAGCGTTTTTATACTAAAAATCGGTACGAAACATTCCCCGCCGTCTGTACCGGCTGGGATAACGAACCGCGCCGGCCCGGGCGAGGCCGGACTTACGCGGGGTCCACACCCCAACTATATGGGCGTTGGCTTCATCGCGCGTGCCGCAAGGCCTTGCAGACCTCGAACCCGGATGAAAGGATCGTTTTCATCAACGCATGGAATGAATGGACGGAAGGCGCGCACCTGGAACCCGACCGTCATTACGGGTATGCCTATCTGCGCGAAACCGCACGGGTGCTCCACGGCTTAGGGCGATCACTCGAAGGCGACCCGCAATCTGATGACGACGTAATCCTCAGGGTTCCAGTGCGGCGGCGTTTGCGCGCTTACCTCGTTGCTCTTCTACGGCAATCCAAGCGCAAGCGAAAATTAGTGAGCGATCGACTACGCGCTGCCTTTCGCTAGCGCCGGCGCCTGTCGGTCCGTTACGCCGGACGCAACCTACTGTTAACCAAATCGGCGCAATCTGCCGCGACGATCCCGTCGCGGCGCGTCGGTACCGCGACGAAGCAGACAGCGGTCGCCGCTGCCGCGTCCGCCAGGCACGAGAGAGTTTGCAGGCATGGCCCAAGGCAACCGGTTCACCCGCTTCGTTCGCCTCCCGATCGCAAGCAAGTATGCTGTGACTAAGGCCGTCATTCGCAACCCTCGTCTGCTCCTCGGCGAGGCACGCGATGCTGACCCGGTCCACAAACTATGTTTCACCAGCCCTATCGATGATCCCGCGAGCCTGCGCCCGGCTCCCTTTGTGCTGGTTGCAGCAAACCACGGAACAATGATTGTCAACCGAAACGACTTCTGTGTTTCGGGCCCATTCGGTTTCGGGGTGGGGCACCAGCTTTTGAATACCTCCTCCCTTAACCGCGAGGAAGTGAGCCTTGCCCGGACGATCTTGGCTGAACGAAAGAAAGCGCGCGGGCCAGGAGTAGTCGCTATTGATTGCGGCGCCAATCTTGGAGTCCACACAGTGGAATGGGCACGCCAGATGACCGAATGGGGGACAGTCATTGCTATCGAGGCGCAGGAGCGCATATTTTATTCACTTTGCGGGAACATAACGATCAACAATTGTATGAATGCCCGGGCGATCTGGGCCGCGGTTGGCGCCCAGCCGGGGAAAATGCGCATTCCGACGCCTGATTACAATCAACCCGCGAGCTTTGGGAGTTTAGAGCTGCGGCGACGAAAAGGGGCAGAGTATATCGGACAAGACATTAACTATGACCATGATCACTGCGCCGACGTCGATGTCATCAGCATCGACCGCCTTGAATTGAAAAGGGTCGATTTTGTTAAAATTGATGTTGAGGGAATGGAAATTGATGTCCTGACTGGTGCGCGATCGACGATAAAACGTGAAAAGCCAGCCATGATAATTGAAGTAATTAAATCGGAGCGAAGTCAAATCAAATCGTTTCTGACGGAGTTCGGTTACCGATACTATAGGTTCGCCGAAAATATATTGGCACTGCACGAGGCAGACCCGATGGTGTTGGGGCTGTCGGAAGGCGGCGGGGCGGTGAAAATCGCCGCGGCGTGAATGCCGACGCGTGCGCCAGCCACCGGAAAATCGGCCTGCCATGAAGATCAACATCGTCAATTCGTTGCATCCGCAGGCGATCGGGGATGCCATCTCCGCCTTTCCGATGCTGTGGACGCTAGCGCGCGCTGCGCCGCTGTCCGTTTATTTCTCGTGCGCCGCCGTTCGGCCGTTGTGCACGTTTGCCGAGGTCGCGGACCAGCCGCTCGACGGTCCCACTCTCGATGTTCAGGAATTTGCCGCAGCCGCCGAGGTGCGCGGATTGCACCTTGCGCAAAGCTGGTTCTGGCGCCTCGGCATAGAAGCGCCGAAGCCGCCGCTTGCCTGGCCGGAATTGCCGGTGACGATGCCGCGAGCCGGGTTCGATCTCGCAATTGCGCCATTCAGCAACTCTGATCCTCGCGGCGACAAGGTGCCGCGGATGTTCTGGTCGGCCCGCTGGCCGCTGGCGCATTGGCAGGAAGTGCTCTCCCGCCTAGACGAGAAGCGCGTGTGTCTGTTGTGCGCCGGCTCGGAGGAAATGGAAGGCCTGCGACAGTTCGCGACCATCGTGGCCGGCCGAGATCTGCGCGATGTCTGCGGCGTGTTGCGTAATTCCGCAGTCGTGCTGACGATCGACAATGGCATCGGCTGGCTGGCGCAAGCGCTGGGCTGCCGGCACGTCTTGCTCCAGCCGTCGCGCCATTTCCGCGGGTGGACCAGCAACCCCAACTCGAATGCTGTCAACCTGCCGAATTCGGCAAGTCCCGGGTCGTTGCTCAAAACCATAAACATGCTGTTCGCCGGAAAGCCGGTGCCGATCGAGCAAGATATAGCGTTCGATCGCAAAATTGCCCGATTGGCCTTGCTGCGAGCAGCACGCTTTGCCGTGCGCGGCGATCGCGAGTCAGCGGCTGCGAGCTACCGGGTCTGGCGGCCGCACGCGACACCGGCGCAACTCGTTCTAGCCGGTCTCGAACCGTTTATCGCGGTCGGGCACATCGCCGCTTCTCAAGCCGGCCGGCGGTTTCGGCGCGATCATGCGCCCGTTCCGGGCAGCCGCCGGCAAGCTTGAGCCAGACGTTGGCGTCGCTCCTATCCCTCGCGATGCGAATCATCGGGCAAAATTTGGCGACCTGGTCGGCCATCGTCCGGCATGCCGCTCGGGTTTCCGGACAGATGCGAGCCGCCGCCCGCTCGGTTGTCGCCAATGGCGGCCGGCTGATGGGCGTCAATTGGATCGAGACCGCCCTCGCCGCCGTCTATTTCGCGGTCATGGCGCGCTGTCTCGGCCCTGCACTGTACGGGCATTGGGCCTACGGCGTCGCGGCCTACGTGCTAGTCGTCGGCCTGTTGGGGTTCGGCTTTGACCCGCTGACGCTGCTGCGCTTCGGCCGCGACAAGCCGGCGGCGGGCGATTTTGTCGGATTGATGCTGACTTTGCGCCTGATGCTGCTCGGGCTCGGTGCGGTCGGCTTGGCCCTCTACGCGCTTGTGGCCGAGCCCGACCCGCTCGGTCGGACGGTTCTGCTGCTGCTGGTGCCGGCGGCGATCGGGCGCGGCGTCGCGACAACGGTCCGGATCTGCTTTCTCGCTTATGAACGGATGGCCGATTACGCGCGCTTTGCGGCGCTGTTTCGCGGCGCCGAAGCGGTATGCGGCATCGCCTATCTGGCCGCCGGCGGCGGTCTCGTCGGCGTCGTCATGCTGCACTCGCTGCTCTGGGGCGGCGAGGCCGCTTTCGGGCTGTGGCAGGTCCGCGCGCGCCTGACCCGCTATGCTCTCCGCTTCGCCTGGCGTCCGGCGAAGGGGCTGCTCGCCGACGGCGCGATCCTCGGATTGGCGATGGCGTCCTATACGTGCCTTACGAGCGGGCCGATCATGATCCTGCGCCACACGCCGGTCGGCATGGCCGAACTTGGCCGGTTCGCGATCGTGTCGAGCCTGACGTTGATCCTGGTCGGCTCTGTCCAGGCCTTTCTTGCCGCCGTTCTGCCGGTGCTGAGCCGGTCGGCGCCCGGCGCCGATATTGGCATCGCCTATGGCCGGATCGCCGCCCTGGCGGTAGCCGGCGTTGCCGCGGCGGCCGCCCTGGTTGCCTGGCTTTTCGGACCGTCGGTCGTGGCGCTGGCGCTCGGCGCGCGCTACGCCGTGGCCGGCCGCCTGCTCGCGCCTTTCGCGCTGATCGGCGGCGCGGCGCTGGCGCCGACGGCTTATGCCCAGGTACTGCTCGTCGCCAACCGGCGCTGGCCGCTGGCGCTGGCCGATCTGGCGGGCGCGCTGTGCCTGCTGGCCGCGCTGGCGCCGGCCGTGGCGGCCTGGGGGCTCGACGGCGCGGTGCTCGCGACGGCAGCCGCCTGGCTCGTTCGCGCCGCCGTGTTGATCGGCTGCGGTGAGGCGGATGGCGCGCGGGCGTTGCGGCGGGTCGCCACGCCCGGTCGGGCGTGAGCCGCGCCGCGGGCCCGGCTGTCGGCGATGACGCACCGCGCCATGATCTCTTCTGCCGCGCCTGGCGGTCGGGCAGACCGCCGCTCGCCGGCCTGGGTCCTGCTCTACGGTGTGGTGACCGCGGGGCTCATCCTGCTCTTCTGCATGATCACGGCGGGAATTGCCTGGCGGCGGCTGATCTACGCGCCTTATGCCGGGCTCTGGCTCGTGCGCCTGCTGCCGCTGGCACTCCTGCTCGCCGCCGCCGCCACCTTTGCATTGCTGTTGCGGGAATTGGGGCTGGCGCCGCGCACGCTTGCGTGGGCCGGCCAGCTGAGCGGCGGCTGGCGGCGCAATAGCGGCCTCGCCGCGGCCGTCGCGGTGCTGCTGTCGCTCGTCGTCGTCTGGGTGTTGCGCGCCTTTCCGAATTCCGGCGACGAATACGCCTATCTGTGGATGGCGCGGACGTTCCTCGCCGGCCGCGCCGACAATCCGCTGCCGCCCGTCCCCGACCTGTTTGCGCTGGCCCAGACCGGATTTTTTGGCTCGCGCTGGCTTGCCGTATACAACCCCGGCTGGCCGGCGCTGTTGGCCGGCGGCATCAAGGCCGGCTTGCCGGCGTGGCTGATCTGCCCGCTCTGCGGTGGGGTGCTGCTGCTCGCCGCGGGGATCCTCGGGTATCGCCGCAGCGGGCCGCTCGGCGCCCTGCTGGCGGTGGCGCTGATCGGCTTCTCGCCGTTTTTCCTGTTCAACGCCGGCTCCTATTTCACCCATGTGCCGGCCGCCGCCGCGGGTCTTCTGTTCTGCTGGCAGGCGGCTCGCTTCATCGCGCGGCCGCAGGCCGGGTCGGCCGCGCTGTGCGGCGCGGCCCTCGGCGTGCTCGGGTTGATCAGGGCGGCCGACGCGGGGATTTTCGCGCTGCCCTTCGCCATCGAACTGCTTTGGCGGGCGGGCCGCCGGCATTATCGGCGCGTGCCGCTGATCGGCCTCGCCGGCCTGCCGTTTCTCGCCGCGCTGCTGGCCTACAATCGGCTGACGACGGGTGCCGTTCTGCCGCATTTCCCGGCGATGGCGCAGAGCATCCGGTTCGGCGCCTCGCCGGTGGCAGTTCAGAACAGCTTCGGGGTGCTCGCTCCGCGACTGCTGCTGGCGCTCTCGCGCCTCGTGGCGCTCGCCGAATGGAGTTCACCGCTGCTGGCGCTCGCCGCGGGTGCCGCGTTTGTGTCGCTCGCATGGCACCGGCGGCTGAGTTTCATCGATCTGGTGTTCCCGTTGTTTGTCATGGCCTATTTGGTCGTGCCGTTCGACGGCGGCAATCAGTACGGACCGCGCTATTACTTCGAGGCCTTTCCGTGTCTCGTGTTGACGCTTGTGGCGTGGCTTGCGCCGCTGCTCGACGAGCGTTCGCGGCGCGCCGCGCTTGCCTGGTTTTCGCTGGCGGCGCATGGCGCGATCTGCGCTCTGGTCTTCGCGTTTCTCTGCGTCGGCATGCGGCGGGTCGTCGACCAGCGGATGGATCTTTACGATCAGGTGCGCGCGCAACACCTGCATCAGGCGGTGGTTATCGTCCAGTCCGGCACTGGCAGCATCTACAAAATGTACCCGCCCGATCTCGTCCGCGACGGCATCGACGCCCGTGCCGACGTTCTCTACGTGCTCGATGTGCCGGACCATCTGCCGCAGCTGCAGCAGCTTTATCCAAGGCGGCAATTCTACATCTACCGGCGCGAGGCAGGCCGCCCGACCGGGGCGCTGCGGCCGTATCGGCTATCGGCGGCGCGGGGATGATGCGGTTTCCGGACGCAGCCCCTCGGGAAACCACATCGGCGACGGCGGCAGGCTCGCACAGGCGCCGGCGCGGCGAGTGACGCAAACCGGACCGAAGCAGCGCAGCGTCGAAAAGCCGAGCCCCGCCGGCAACGCTGTTTCCCGGCGGTCGTAAAGCAGCGCATCGAAGCCGGAAGCGGACGCTTTCAGCTCTGCGGCGGTCGCCGGCCAAAACAGCGGCACGCGTCGATGCAGGTAGGTGTACCCGCCGTAGCGCACCCAGGCGTTCCTGCCGTAAAGCCCGACCCCGCACAAGCCCGGCATCTCGCGTACATACGCCGTCGCCAGAAGTTCGTTATGCGCCCGCTGCCGCAGCAGCGCGAGCGTTCCACCCGACCACGCCGCGGCAGCGGCTATGCCCCACACTCCGGTCAATGCCGCCGCCGCCACCGCCGCGGCACGACCCGGCCGCAGCCCGTGCCGGCGCAAACGCGCCGCGGCCGCGCCGGTCAGCTCTGCCAGCCCCGTCGCGGCGAGCATCATCAAGAGGACGATCGCCGGATAGATAAAGCGGTACTCCTTGTGTGGGATCGCCGAATGCACGGCGACGATGGCGACCGCGACGGCCGCCGGCAGCGGCATCCGCCGCGCCCCCATCGCCGCCAGAAACAGCACGACCGGCGCCGCGGCGAGCCAGACGCCGAGTTCGCCGGCGAGGTAGAACCACCACGGCTCGACGCTGAACCCCGAGCTGATGCCGAGATAGAGATTGTCGTAGAGGTTGCGCCAGACGGAAGCGAGCGGGTAGCCGAGCGTGAGCCAATCGAGCGCGGCGCCGCCGGCCAATGCCGCGCCGCCGCCGGCGACAATCGCAATGAGACGCGGGCGCCGGTTTTCGCACCAGGGCCACAGCACGACGAGCGCCGCCGCCGGCGCCAGCTGCAGCCGCAAGAGAGCGACAAGGCCGAGCAGAAAGCCGACGGCAGCCTGCCGCCGCGGGCCGACCGGCCGCCCCGGCGCGGTCAGGTAGAGCGCGACGACCAGAAGATGGGCGGCGACGACCTCGTTCAGCGCCCGCGCGCCGAAATAGACGAGTTCCGGCGCAACCGCGACCGCCGCCGCGGCGACAAAGGCGCCGGCGAGGCCGAAATCGCGCCGACACCACAGAAACGCGCAGACGACCGGCGCCGCACCGAGCAGCCCGAGCGCGCCGGCGATCGCCGGCAGATAATATTGCGGGCCGTCGCCGAACAGCCGCGCTACTTCCATGATGCCGGCAATCGCCCCCGGCAGCAGCCACGAACGCAGCCCGACCTGGAACTCCCAGGTCACCAGGCCATAACCGTAGACGAGCCGATGCGCCGGCTCGATCGTCTGGAAAACTTCGTCGCCCCAATTGAGGCTCGGATGAAAGATCGTCGGCACGAGCCGCAGCCCGACCGCGAGCAGCACGAGGCAGGCGAGACCGGCGGTCGGCAGCACGGCCGCGCGCGAACGGCCGCCGGCTGCGGTTGCGCCGGTTTCGGCTGCCGACAAGCTGCGCGCCGCGGTCAATTGCCTGGCCTCCGCCGCGGTCACGCTCCCGCGCCGCGCGGGTTGGACGATAGACGGCGACCTGTTAGGAGAGGATTAACGATATCGCCGCGGTCGTCGGCCGCGCTTGAGGGCGCGGCCGCCGCACCCCATGTTGAAGGGCGCACCGCGACCGCCGCTCTCGCCGCGGCGCGTTCATCCGGGAGTGACGAGAGGATGCCAGCCTTGCAGCCGGTGCGCGGCACGCAAGACCTGTTGCCCGAGACGATGCGGCGCCACCGCCGCGTCAGCGACACCGCGCGCGACTTGGCGCGGCTCTACGGCTTTGCCGAAATCGCAACGCCGATCTTCGAATTTACCGAGGTCTTCACGCGGCCGATCGGCGAGCACACCGACATCGTGTCGAAGGAGATGTATACGTTCCACGATCGCGGCGGCGAAGAGATCACGCTGCGACCGGAGAACACCGCCGGCGTCGTGCGGGCGGTGTTGTCGAACGGGTTGACGCAGCAGACGCCGCTGAAATTCTTCTACTCCGGCCCGATGTTCCGCTATGAGCGGCCGCAAAAGGGCCGCTTCCGCCAGTTTCACCAGATCGGCGCTGAAATCCTCGGCGTGCCGCAGCCGCAGGCCGACATCGAACTGATCGCGCTCGGCCAGCGCATCCTGAACTCTCTCGGCATTGGCGAGCGGGTCGTCCTCGAACTGAATACTCTGGGCGACCCGGAAAGCCGCATCGCCTATCGCGACGCGCTGGTAACCTACCTCTCGGCGCACCGCGCGCACCTGTCGGAAGACAGTCGTGAGCGCCTCGACCGCAACCCGCTGCGCATCCTTGATTCGAAGGACGACGGCGACCGCCGCATCGTCGCCGACGCGCCGGCGTTCGAGGATTTCCTGAACCCGCATTCGCAGCATTTCTTCGCCGACGTGCGCGCCGGCTTGGACCGGCTCGGCATCGCCTATCGGATCAATCAGCGGCTGGTGCGCGGCCTCGATTATTACACGCACACGGTCTTTGAATTCGTCACGACCGATCTCGGCGCGCAGGGCACCGTGCTGGCCGGCGGCCGCTACGACGGGCTCGTCGAATTGATGGGCGGCCCGGCGATGGCCGGTGTCGGCTGGGCGGCCGGCATCGAGCGCCTGGCGATGTTGATCCCCGAACCGCCGCCGCCGCCGCGTCCGATCGTCGTCATTCCAATTGGCGCGGAGGGCGAGCACATGGCTTTGACCATCGCCGAGACGCTGCGCAGCGGCAACTGCCATGTCGAACTGAGCTACTCGGGAAATCTCTCGCGCCGCATGCGATATGCCAATCGCATTAGCGCGAGGGCGGCGGTGCTGATCGGCGAAGACGAACGGGCGCACAATGTCGTCAAACTTCGCGACCTCGACAGCGGCGAGGAGCACGAAATCTCAATGGACTTGTCTCTCAGCGCATTGCGAGAGCGCATCAGGTCGCTAGGCGAATAAAACCAATGGGTGCTTGGAACTCGCCCTGCATTGCGCTTGGCAACGGGACACGACACTAAAAATGGACCGGGTGCTGGAGTCACGCTTCGACCAGATCGTGCGGCGGCATGCCGAATTGCGCGCGGCGCTGTCGGCAGCCGGCCTTTCCGGTTCCGAGTTCGCGAAATTATCGAAGGAATACAGCGAACTCGGGCCGATCGTCGCCGGCATCGAAACGCTGCGCCGCACCGCGGGAGAACTCGAAGCGGCGGCGGAAATGGCGCAGGCGGCAGCCGACGACCCGGAGATGAGGGCGCTCGCCGATGACGAGGTGCGAGCGCTGAAGGAGCGCCTGCCCGAACTCGAATTGCAGGTGAAGCTGTCGCTGCTGCCGAAGGACGCCGACGACGCGCGCAACGCGATCCTCGAAGTACGCGCCGGCACCGGCGGCGAGGAAGCGGCGTTGTTTGCCGCCGACCTCTTCCGGATGTACCAGCGCTATGCGGCGTTGCGCGGCTGGCGCTTTGAACTCTTGGACTTGTCGGAAACTGGCATCGGCGGCTTCAAGGAGGCAGCGGCCTCGATCAGCGGGCGCGATGTGTTTGCCCGGCTCAAATATGAATCGGGCGTGCACCGCGTGCAGCGCGTGCCGGAGACCGAGGCTTCGGGCCGCATCCACACCTCGGCGGCGACGGTCGCAGTGTTGCCCGAAGCCGAGGAGGTCGATGTCGCGATCGACGATAAGGATCTGCGAATCGACGTGTTTCGCGCCTCCGGCCCCGGTGGGCAATCGGTCAACACAACCGACAGCGCGGTGCGGATCACGCATCTGCCGACCGGCCTTGTCGTGATCCAGCAGGACGAGAAATCGCAGCACAAGAACAAGGCGCGTGCGCTGAAGGTGCTCCGCGCTCGGCTCTATGAGCTGGAGCGGCAGGCGCGCGACGAAGCGCGCGCCGCCGACCGCAAGAGCCAGGTCGGCTCGGGCGATCGCTCCGAGCGCATCCGCACCTACAACTTCCCGCAGGGGCGCGTTACCGACCATCGCATCAACCTGACGCTGTACAAGATCGACAAGGTCCTGGCGGGCGAGGCGCTCGACGAGATCGTCGACGCGCTTGCCGCCGCCGACCGCGCCGAGAAGCTGGCGGCGGCGGCCGCGTGACGCAGATGCCGACGATCGGCGCCGCGCTCGACGGCGTTGCGGCGAGTCTGGCGGCGGCCGGGTTTGACGAGCCGCGGCGGCGGGCGCGCCGGGTTGTGGCGGCTGCGCTTCGGGTGTCGCCGGCCGAGATTTTTGCCCACCCCGAGCACTCGGTTACCGCCGCCGAGCGCGAACGGCTGGCCGACCTGCTGCGGCGCACCGTCGCGCGCGAGCCGTTGAGCCGCATCGAAGGCAGCCGCGAGTTCTGGGGCCTCGAATTTCGGCTGTCTGCCGATGCGCTTGACCCGCGTCCGGAAACCGAGACCGTCGTCGAGGCGGTGCTGGCGCATTTATGCGAGCGGCGGCGCCCCTATCGTTTCCTCGATCTCGGCACCGGCAGCGGCTGCCTCTTGCTGGCGCTGCTGTCGGAGTTCCGCTGTGCCTGCGGCGTCGGCATCGATCTGGCGCCCGGCGCCGTCGCGACGGCACGCGACAATGCGCGGCGGCTCGGGCTCGATCGCCGGGCGTCGTTCGCCGTCGGCGATTGGGGTGCAGCGGTTGCCGGCGCCTTCGACGCGATCGTCGCCAACCCGCCCTACATCGCCACCGCCGCGATCGCCGGGCTGCCGCGCGAGGTCAAGGAGTACGACCCACCCTTGGCGCTCGACGGCGGCAGCGACGGGCTTTGCGCCTACCGCGCAATCGCCGCCGACCTGCCGCGGCTGCTGCCTCAGGGCGGCGTGTTCGCCGCCGAAATCGGCGCCGGGCAGGGCGCCGCAACCGCAGCGATCCTGCAAGATGCCGGCCTCGCGATCGCCGCAATTGCGCCCGATCTCGCCGGCATCCCCCGCTGCCTGCTGGCGATCCGCGAGCGGCGCGGCGGAACTCACCCGTCTGCCGACGCCGTCGGCGCACAGAGGATGACGGCGTCGGCCGCGAGCGCGGCGATCTCGTCCGCGCCATAGCCCAGCCCGGCAAGCACGCCGGCGGTGTGTTCGCCGAGGGCGGCGACAAAGGGCTGCGCCGAAGCGGCCGCCTTCGACAGCCGGAACGGCGGGTTGAGCGCCAGAAAGCTGCCGCCACGGTCGCGGATCTCGGCAAATGCCCGGCGGTGCGCCAGTTGCGGGTCGGCCATCGCCTCCTTGACCGTGCGATAGGGCGAGGCCGGAACGCCATGTTCGTCAAAGGCGGCCTGCACCTCGGCGCGCGTGCGCTGTTGCGACCAAACCTCCACTTCGTCGATCAGCTGCCCCCAATTAGCGCGCCGGTCGGCGTAGGCGGCGAAACGCGGATCGTCGATCCAGTCGAGCCGCCCGCAGGCCGCCGCGAGATTGCGAAACGTCCGCTCGCTCGCGACCGACAGGTTGATGAAGCCGTCTTTTGTCGTGATCGGTCCGAACACCGGCCGACCTGGCGGCGGCATCGGGAATTGCGCCACCTGCATCTCGCCAAGGCAAAGGCTCAGCATGCTTTCCAGCATCGACACATCGACCAACTGGCCCTCGCCCGTCGCCTGCCGCTGGCACACCGCCGCCATGATCGCGCCGAAAGCATAAGTTCCGCTCAAGACATCGGCGATATAGATGCCGCAATAATCCGGCCGGCGATCGACCTGCTGATGCGCAACATGAGCGAGATCGTAGCCGGAAGCGGCATGGATGACCGGGGCGTAGGCCGGCAGGTCGGCCGACGGCCCGCTCTGGCCATAGCCGGAAATCGCGCAGTAGATCAGATCCGGTTTCAGTGCGGCGCAGACCGGATAGTCGAGCCCGAAGCGTTGCATGACCCCGGGGCGGAAATTCTCGACCAGCACGTCGGCCGTCGCGACCAGCCGCCGCGCGGCGGCAATGCCGGCAGGATGCTTCAGATCGATGACGACGCTGGCCTTCCCCGCGTTCAGCTGGCCGAACGACGTGCTGGCCCCGCCGCGCATCGGCGGGCGGCCGCGCATCATGTCGCCTTCCGGCGACTCGACCTTGATGACCTCGGCTCCGAGATCGGCCAACAGCCGCGTACAATGCGGCCCGGCGATCGTCGTCGTGAAATCGACGACCCGCAGCCGCTCCACCCCGCTCGTCATATGCGCGCTCCCGCGAGCCGCCAGAGGGCGGCGGCCGCTTCCCGTTTAACCGAGGATGCGGTCGAGCGCCAGTTCGAGCCGCAGGACGGCGCGGCCCGGACGGGAGCTGCGCCTGTCCGGGCCGGCGTTGCCGGCGCTACGCCGATGCCAGCGGCCCGTCATCGTCGCAGTGGCCGCCGTGCGGGTGGTGCAGGTGGCCGTCGACGCGGTAGTCGACATGGTCGCCATGCGGCACCGCCTCATGGCCGCAGCCGGGGCCGTGCACATGGCCTGCCGCGTGCCCGGCGCAGCGGTGGCCGGGGGTGCAGCGGTCGGGGTTCTCGCTCGACACCTCGATCACATGCTCGTCGACGTGATCGTCGTGCGGATGATGCAGGTGGCCCTCATGCAGGAAATCGGTGTGGCCGGCATGGCGCACCGCTGGGTGGCCGCAGCCCGGCGCGTGCCGGTGCGCATGATTGGCGTGAGTGGGGGCAGTGCATGTCGTCATTGTTCCTGATCCTTTCCGTCTTTCAATTCCCCGAACGCCGCGGGGCGGCGCTCGGCCGCGTGGTCGATGGCATTGCGGATCAGCGGCAAGACGTGCCGGTCGGCCAGCGCGTAGACGATGTGCTTGGCGTCGCGTCGGCGGCGCACCAGCCGCACCCCCGACAAGACCTTCAGCCGCGCCGAGACGGTGGTGAGTTTTTCGCCCTCGTCAGCGGTCAGCTCCGACACGCACGCCTCGCCGTCGGCGAGGCGCAGCAACAGCCGCAACCGCTCCGGATCGCCGAGGGCGCGGAAGATCTCGGCGGCGGCATCGATCTGCGCCTGCGACGGCAGCGAGGCCGCGGGTCGCGGCGGATGATCGCCATGTGCGGCCGGTTTGTCCAAATTCGGACCCTCAATCCAACATTCCATCGATCTATGGAATAGATAATTGCGCCTATCCGCCTGCGCAAGGGCCACGCCTTCGCCTGATGGCGTCGGTCAGCGCTGCGTGACGGCTTTGCTTTTCGCGTCGAGGCGTTTCGCCAGGCGGCCAAGATCGACGACCACGCGGTCATGCGTGCCGCTGCCGATCAACTCCAGATCGTCGTGGGCCCGCACCGTGAATGAGACCCGCCTGCCGTCGATCCCCGTCACCTCCGCCTCGCCCGTTACCGTCGCGCCGAGCGGCGACGGCGCCAGATGGCGGATATCGGCGGCGGTGCCGACCGCGCTTTCGCCGCGGTCGAGATAGGGCTTGATCGCGTTCAGCGCGGCATTTTCCATCAGCATCAGCATGACCGGCGTCGCCAGCACCGGCGGCAGCGCCGAATCCTTGAAGCGATCGGCGAGATGCTCGGGCTGTACCAGCAACGCGAATTTGCCTCTGGCGCCCACCGGTATTGCCTTCATCGGGCCTCCTGTGGAGTAAATACCGCCGCCGCGCGGTCAATACCCGCTGAGAAAGGCGAGGACCTGGGCGGTCCACTCGGCCGGCTTCTCGAACGGCGGCCAATGGCCGCAATTATTGAGCAGTACCAGACGCGAATCGGCAATGTGGTTGAGGATCGCGATCGACACCTCGAACGGCACCATGCGGTCATAACGGCCGTGGATCAGCAGGACCGGCGCCTTGATGCCCGGAAGATCCGGCGTGTAATCGTGCGGCAGGCTGACCGATTGCCGCCGCGCTTCGATGAACTCGGGCGACCAGGTGTGCGCCTCGTGGATGTAATCGACCAGATCGTCGCTCACCAGGCTTTCGTCGTCGATATGCACGCGCAGGTAGCGGCGGATGTTGTCGCGGCTCGGCTCGGCGATCGCCTGCTGTGTCGCGCGGCTGCCTTCCGACGGGCGATTGGCCATCAGGTAATAATCGCCGCCGGTGCCGATATGCGAGCCGCCCATCACAAACTTCCGCACCCGCTCGGGATACGTGATGGCCGCCACCATCGCCGACTGGCCGCCCTGCGAATTGCCGACCCAGTAAGCGCTATCGATGCCGAGCGCGTCGAGCAATGCCACCGCGGTCCGCGCCTGCACCGCATGCACCCCCTCGCGGTAGACGATCGGCCCGGTCTTTGAAAAATTCGGCAGATCCATCAGCAGACAGCGAAAGTGCCGCGACAATGCGCCGACGACCTTGTGAAACGTGATCCAGGCGGTCGTGCCGGGGCCGTAGGAGTGAAGAAAGAGCACCGGCTCGCCCTGGCCGATGTCGTGGTAATGCACATTCATGCCGCCGGCCTGGACCGGCCTGCCCGTGCCCGCTTCTGTCAAGCCATTCGACGCGATGAACGGCATCTTCCGCTCCCTCTACCCGGCTCGCTCGAGCGGTTCGGCTGCAATCTGTGGCGCCAAACGGTTCTTCGCGCGTTGCCGCGGCAGTTGCAACCCTGAATGTGCCCGCGCGTCACGCCGCGAGCGAGGTCAGGCCGAGGGTGCCGCGCTTCTCTCGGCCGCCGGCGGCGCATCGCGCGCTCGACCGGCCCGATATGGTGGCGCCGTCCGGGCGAGAGGAGAAATCGGGCGAGCAACAACCCGGCCGCGGGTCGGGGACATCGGAGTTTCGCGGTGCATTGCCACCCCCACGGCTCGCAGCGCAGAATGAACGGCAAAGTCGGCGGCTGCGTTTGACCGGGATCAACCTGCCGGGAACTG
>DATJSO010000275.1:0-15819 GCA_035504075.1 Allostellaceae bacterium
GGGCCTGCGGCCGGGCAGCGTTTTTGAGATCGTCCGCCCCGATACCGTTACGGTGCAATCGCAAGGCCTGCCGCTGTTTCGCGGCCGGTGGGGCCGACACGGGCGCCAGATTGCGGTGCGCGTCGAGGAGCTGTTGACGGCGACCGGTGCTGCGCTGGCCGCCGCGCGCGCAGTGCACAAAGAGGACGATTTGGACAATGCCGGATGATTTGTTTGCACGAAGCGGCAAGGGCGAGCCCGCAGTGGCCGCGCTCGCCGCCGGCGATGCCCTGTTCCGCAGCGTCGACGACGCCGTAGCTGCCGGCACCGTCTCTCGCGACGCCGTGTCGGCCGCCGCGGCGGACGCGCCCGCCGAACCGTCGCGGCTCGACCTCGTGCGCAACATCCCGGTCCGCCTTTCGGTAGAACTCGGGAGAGCCGAACTCCCGATCCGCGACGTCTTGAATATCGACCGCGGCTCGGTCATCGCACTCGATCGCAACCTCGGGCAGCCGCTCGACGTGCGCGTCAACGGCGTATTGATCGGTCATGGCGAGATCGTCGTCGTCGACGAGGATCGCCTCGGTCTGCGCCTCGTCGATGTCGTCAGCCCGGCGGAGCGCGTATCGAGGCTCGCGTGATCATGGCGATAATCCTGCTGATCGACGACGACGAACGGCTGCGCAAGAGCATCGGCCGGATGCTGGTCACCGCCGGACATCAGGTCGTCGAGGCAGAAAACGGCCGCATCGCCCTGACCGTCATCCTCGGGTGCAACCCCGATATGGTTATTACCGACGTATTCATGCCGGAGAAGGACGGTATTGAAACGGTAAAATCGATCCGAAACAAGTTTCCGGCCATGCGATTTTTGGCGATCACTGGCGGCGGCCGGGACGAGCGCTTTTACTCGGTCATCCGCAATTTGGCGGCGGCGGCTGTTCTGCAAAAGCCGTTCAACCAGGAAATGCTGCTTGCCGCCGTGAACGCGGCCCTGTCCGCCGCCTGACCGGACGCGGTCGTCGGCGTGCGGCGCCGCGCCCGTGCGCCTCACGCCGCCGGCGAGGGCTGCCGCGGCATCCGCTCGCGCTCGTTGAGGAACATCGCGAGCCGGTCGGCCGGCTGCGGCCGGCTCAGGTGGTAGCCTTGCGCATGGTCGCACCGCATCGCGCGCAGCGCCGCAAACGCGCGTTCGCTTTCGACCCCTTCGGCAACGCTGCGCAACCCCAGCTTGTGCGCCAGTTCAACGATTGTTTCGACGATGAACATGCAGTCGCGGTCCGCAATCATCCGCGTGACGAACGAGCAATCCACTTTCAGTTCCGAAAACGGCATCTTGCGCAGCTGCACGAGGGAAGAATAGCCGGTGCCGAAATCGTCGATCGCCAGTTCGAAACCCTTCAGCCGCAGGCGCGTCAGCACATCGAGCAACTGGACGGCGTTGCCCATCGCGCCGGTCTCGGTGAGTTCGAGAATGACGCTCGGCGGTTCGACCTCGTACGCCGCGCAATGGCGCGCGAGGCGGTCGGGAAGGGTAATGTCCTGCGCGTTGCGGGCAGAGATATTGATTGCGACATCGACCGCGAACCCCTGCCGGCGCCATCCCGCCAGTTGCCGGATCGCCGCTGTCGCGACCCATTCCGTCAGCGGATCGATCAACGGCGTCTCCTCGGCCAGCATGACGAACTGGTCGGGCCGCACGAGGCCGAGCGTCGGGTGATGCCAGCGCACCAGCGCCTCGACACCGGCGATGCGGCCGCTCTGGCAGTCGAGCTTCGGTTGGTATTCGAGAAACAGCTGGTCGCGTTGAATGGCTTCGCTCAGATCGCGCATCAGCTGCGCGTCGTCGATCGGGCGAAATCTCGCGAGCAGCTTGCGCAAGCCGTGCAAATCGACCGGCTTTTCCAACAGGCCCGCCATTTTGAGGCCGCGCTCGCGGCCGAGCTGCTGCGCCGCGTCAAGCGTCTTGGCATCGACGCCGCTCGCCAGGATCACATGCGCAGTGCATTTATCGGCGGCGAGCTGACGCAGCAGCTCGATGCCGTCAGTGCCCGGGATCTGCAGATCAAGCACGATGACCCCGGGACACCACGACTGCATCAGCGTCGTAACAGTGCGGGGATCATCGGTCGCGGCCACCTCATAGCCGCAGGGTTCGGCGGCACGCTTCATCAGGCGGCCGAACGCCGGGTCGTCATCGACGACGAGCAGCCGGCCCATGACAATCTGGTCATCCACTGCGCATCTCCCGCTCGGTTGCCGGCTCATGACGCCAATAAAGTTATATGATACAACCATTACGGGTTATACTACAGGGAATATCGACTGTCGCGACACGCCCGGCCCTGCGCGCCCATGCCCCATTCGCCATGCGCCGATCCCTTTCGCTATATTCCGCAGCGAACTTGCCAAAGGACGCAGCCGATGATTGACGCCGGCGCGCTGGTGCTGTTTTCCGGCGGCCAGGATTCGACGACCTGTCTTGCCTGGGCGCTCGACCGCTTCGCCGCCGTCGAGACGATCGGCTTCGACTACGGTCAGCGTCATCGTGTCGAACTCGCCTGCCGCCTCGCGGTGATCGACCGGCTGCGCCGCGAATTCCCGCACTGGCGCGCCAAGCTCGGCGACGATCGCGTGCTCGATCTTGGCGTGCTCGGCGACATCAGCGACACCGCATTGACGCGCGAGGGCGCGATCGGGTTGGCGGCGGACGGTCTGCCGAATACGTTTGTCCCGGGCCGCAACCTCTTGTTCTTCACGCTGGCGGCAGCGCTCGGCTATCGCCGCGGCCTGCGGCATCTGGTCGGCGGCATGTGCGAGACCGACTATTCCGGCTATCCCGACTGCCGCGATGACGCGCTGAAGGCGTTGCAGGCCGCCTTGTCGCTCGGCATGGACTGCCGCTTTGTCATACACACGCCGTTAATGTGGCGCGACAAGGCCGCGACCTGGGCGCTTGCCGCCGCGCTCGGCGGCGCGCCGCTCGTCGAACTGATCCGCCGCGAGACCCACAGCTGCTATCTCGGCGAACGCAGCCGGGAACATGCCTGGGGGTACGGTTGCGGCGCCTGTCCGGCCTGTGATCTGCGCGCCCAAGGCTACGCCCGGTTCATCGCAAATCGTTGACCCGCGGCAAACCCGCAGCCGACGAATGACCGGCGAATGATCGATAACCGGCGGGCCGGAAAGAAAAGCGGCAGCGGACGCGGATCGTCAGGATGCCGGAGCGCGTGATGCGGGAAACCAGTCCTCGTCGTCGCCGCCGCCGAGGATCTGGTCGAGCGTATAGGGGCACTCGGCCGGGAGGCGCGCCGTCAATCCCTGTGCATCGTCTTCGACGTAGCGCAACAGCCGCAGCGCCGCGCGATAGGGGTCGGCGAGATCGAGCTTGGCGATGATGCTGCGCGTCAATGTCCGCCCCAATTGGAGCCGCCATTCGACAACCTCGCGGCACCAATGGTTGGCTGGCTCCGCAATCCCCGAATATTCCAACTTCAAAAGGTGCTCGATGATGTGCTCGCACAGCGACTGAGCGGCGTGCAGTTCACTGCCTCCCAAATCTTCGAGCTCCTCAGCAATAAGCTCCTTATCCAGACGGTTCGCGCCGGCGGGGCCGCGACGCAATAATTCCGCCTGCTCTTGCGTCCAGGCGTAAAAGTCTTCCTCGTAACGCGATCCATCGGCAGCAGCCATAAGCGTGAGATTACCACATCCGAGCGACGATTCACCCGATCCCGCCGGCCAGCTGCCATCACGAACGAAGGCGGAACTCGCGCTTTGACGCGTCGGCTGGCATAATCGCGGGGCCAGCAGAGGGACGCCGCTTGCATGCCGACCGTCGCCGCGATTTCGCAGCAGATCTGGGATATGAAATACCGGCTGAAAGGGCCGAACGGCGAGCCGATCGACAAGACGATCGAAGACAGCTGGCGGCGCGTCGCCCGCGCCTGTGCCGCGCCGGAAAAGGAGCCTGACCGCTGGGCCGAGCGGTTCTATGCGGCGATGAGCGACTTCCGCTTTCTGCCGGCCGGCCGCGTGCTGGCCGGCGCCGGCGCCGCGCGCGATGTCACGTTGTTCAACTGCTTTGTCATGGGCGCAATCCCCGACGACATGGGCGGCATCTTCGCGCATCTGCGCGAGGCGGCGCTGACGATGCAGCAGGGCGGCGGTATCGGCTACGATTTCTCGACGCTGCGGCCGCGCGGCGCCTACGTCAAGGGCGTCGGCGCCGACGCTTCGGGACCGCTCAGCTTTATGGACGTGTGGGACGCGATGTGCCGCACGATCATGTCAGCCGGCTACCGCCGCGGCGCGATGATGGCGACCCTGTCATGCGAGCACCCCGACATCGAAGCCTTTATCGACGCGAAGCGCGAACCCGGCCGCCTCAGGATGTTCAACCTGTCGGTGCTTGTGACCGATGCTTTCATGCGCGCCGTCGGCGACGACGCGCCGTGGCAATTGTCGTTCGGCGGCACGGTGGCAAAAGTAATTCCGGCGCGCGAATTGTGGGACAAGATCATGCGCGCGACCTACGCCTATGCCGAGCCGGGCGTCATCTTTATCGACCGCATCAACCGCCGCAATAATCTTTGGTATTGCGAGGACATCCGCGCGACCAATCCCTGCGGTGAGGAGCCCCTGCCGCCCTATGGCGCCTGCCTGCTGGGCTCGTTGAACCTGGCGCGGTTCGTCGCCGACCCGTTCACCGATGCGGCGCGGCTCGACACCGGCGCGTTGACGGCGATTGTGCCCGATATCGTCCGCATGATGGACAACGTCATCGACATTTCGCGCTTTCCTCTGCCGCAACAGAAGGAAGAGGCGGTGAACAAGCGTCGCATCGGATTGGGGGTCACCGGCCTGGCCGACGCGCTGATCCTGTGCGGCCTGACTTACGGCAGCCCCGAGGCGGTCGCCGCGACCGAGGAATGGCTCGCCGTGATCGAGCGCGCCGCCTGCCTCGCTTCCGCCGCGCTGGCCGTCGAAAAGGGCGCGTTTCCGCTGTTCGATCGCGACCGCTTCCTCGCCGGTGAGACCATCGCCGCGCTCGACCCTGAGATCCGCGACGCGATTGCCAAATCGGGCATGCGCAACTCGCATCTGAGCGCGATCGCGCCGACCGGCACGATCTCGCTTTTGGCCGACAACGTGTCCTCCGGCATCGAGCCGGTGTTCAGCTTCCGCTATACGCGCAGCGTCCTGATGCCGGACGGCGTGCGCCGCGAGGAGGAGGTCAGCGATTACGCCTATCGCCTGTTCCGGCGGCTGAAGGGCGAGGCGGCGCCGCTGCCGGAGTATTTCGTCGATGCGCAGACGCTGGCGCCGGAAGACCACCTGGTCATGCAGGCGGCCGCGCAGCGCCATATCGACAGCTCGATCTCGAAGACGATCAACGTGCCGGCCGACATCGCATTCGACCGCTTCAAGGACATCTACCTGCGCGCCTATGCGCTCGGCTGCAAGGGCTGCACGACCTATCGACCGAACGAGGTGACGGGCGCCGTGCTGGAGGCGCGGCCGGAGATGGCGGAGGCTGCCGCGCGGTCGCCGGCAAACCCGCCCGCGCCGCGCCAGCCGGAACTGCCGCTGCCGGCGCCGGCTGCCGGCAAACCCGCCGACATCTACGAGGCCGGCGCCGTCGTCTATATGACGCAGCCGCTGTCGCGCCCAGAGGCGTTGCCGGGACAGACCTACAAGGTGCGCTGGCCCGACAGCGAGCACGCGCTGTACATCACGTTGAACGACATCATCCAGGACGGCAGGCGCCGCCCGTTCGAGATCTTCATTAACTCGAAGAACATGGAGCATTACGCCTGGACGGTGGCGCTGACCCGCATGATCAGCGCGGTGTTCCGCCGCGGCGGCGACGTGTCGTTTGTCGTTGAGGAGATGAAAGCGGTGTTTGATCCGCGCGGCGGCGCCTGGATGGACGGGAAATACGTGCCCTCGCTGCTCGCCGCGATCGGCGACGTTATCGAGCGGCACATGGTGGAAATCGGCTTCCTGCCGCCGAAGCGCGCGCCCGAGCACCCGGCGATCGAAGCACAGATCGTCAACGTGCCGCGGTTTCCGGCCGGCGGCCTCGGCGCGGCCGCGCCCCGACTGCGGCAATGCCCCAAATGCGGCGAAGCGGCCCTCATTCGCATCGAGGACTGCGACCAGTGCACCAGTTGCGGCTATTCGAAATGCGGCTAGGCTTTGAGCGCGGCGGACATTGCACGCCATAACGAAACGCGGGGCCGGCCGGCCCCGCGTTCCGGTCCCCGCAATTTATCGCCGTCCTACTGCGACAGCATGCGGATGAACGACTGCGTGAAATTGGCGCTCGTGGCGAGGAGACCGCCGCCGACCACCAGCAGACCCACCATCAACAGCGTCCCGCCGGCCGGCACGACAAAAGCCAGGATGCCAAGCACGATGGCGGCGACCCCGACGAGGATCTGCAGCCCGCGCGCCGGCGCCAGATCGGCCTCCATGACGACCACCTGGCCGCCCGCAACCGACTGCGTCATGCCCCCTACCGAGGTCGCGCTGAGGCCGGCGATCAACATCGCGCCGCCGAACACGATCAGCGCCGCCGGCAACAGATGCATGATCGAGCCGGCTGCGAGCAGCGCCAGCACGCCCAGCACGATGCCGGTAAACCCGGCGGCCAGTTCGACCGTGACGTCGGCGCCGAGTTCGGCGGTCTGCGCCGCGCCCGTTTCCGCCATGCGCCGGTTCACCTTGCTGTATTCGAGGCCGGTATTGGCCGCCTCCACCAGTAAGGCGGCACCAACGATGATCGTCGCCACCGACGTCAGCACCGCCGGCGAAATCGCCGACAGGCCGAGAATGGTCAGAACAATCACCGCAATCCCGGCGGCGCCCTCGGTCATCGGCCCGACGGTCGTTGCGGCCGAGTCGGTCCAAGCGCCGCCACTGCTTTGATACATAGCCATGTTTATTCACCTCTCCTCAACGTCCGCCGCGGCCCCACCCTGCGAGGGCGACGGGCCGATGGTTTCGCTAGGTAAACGCGTCGTAACCTAGAAAAGTTCGAGATAAGCGCGGCCCGGATCAGGCGCGAAATCACAGGTTTATTTATATAATTACCTTGGAAACTGAAACAGAAACCGGGAAAGCCCGGCGCGCTATTCGCGTCGAACCAGCGCGTTATTTCGGCGCAAGATAGAACATCGACGGGCGACAACGCGCGGCGACGGCGGGATCAATGCCGGCGGCATCGAACTGCGCGATCCGCGCCGCCAGCCGACGCAGTAAACTGTCGTCGATGCCCAACGTGTCGAGATGCCGCAGCGTGCGGGCGAGATACTCCCGCCCGGAACCGCGGCTGCCTGCGGCTGCCGCCAGCAGCCGCGCGGTGTCGTCAAGCGACAGCCGGCCGGCATAATCGGGCGACCGACGGCGGACGACGCAGGCGTAGGCAAGTACCGGCCCCGCCGCCGTCTGCAGCGCCATCCGCCGCATGCAATAGACCATGCCGGTCATCTCGCGCGCCCACACGCGGTCGAGAGCCGCGGCCGTTTGATCGGGCGGCAGGCGGTAGGCAATGCCGCGGCACGAGCCGCCTCGATCGAGACCCAGCACCAGCCCCGGCCGCTCGGGCGTGCCGCGATAATCACGCGAATAGAGGCAGAAGCGGCGGTGATAACCGTACAGCCGCGCCGGCCGCCGCTCGGCGGCGTCGAACCCCGGGTTCCACATCAAGGAGCCGTACGCAAACAGCCACACCGGCGCGGCGCCGCGGCGCAGCTCCGCGATGTCGTCCGGCATCGGATCGATCGGATGGATCGAGCTGTAGGCATTTTCGTCGATGACGGTCATTCGAGGGCGCCGGAACGAAACAATCCGGGACGAAGGCAAGCGGCACCGTGCCGCCGCGCCTGACGCGGCATATACCGCGATCGACCGGCCGAGAGTCGGCGAATGGTGCAAAGACACATGGTCGATGCCCGCGCCTCAGCCGCGCACGATCGCGGCGCGCGCCAGCGCATCGGCGCGCTCGTTCTCCGGATGGCCGGCATGGCCGCGCACCCAGCGCCATTCGACCGCGTGCGGCGCCGCGGCGGCTTCGAGCCGCTGCCACAGATCGCGGTTCTTGACCGGCTTCTTGTCGGCGGTGCGCCAGCCGCGGCTCTTCCAGGCCGGCAGCCAGCGGGTGATACCGTCGCGCAGGTACTGGCTGTCGGTGTAGAGCTTGACCCGGCACGGCCGCTTCAGGGCTTCGAGGCCGGCGATCGCCGCCATCAGCTCCATCCGGTTGTTCGTCGTCGCCGGCTCGCCCGCCGACAACTCCTTCTCGACCGCGCCATAGCGCAAGACCGCGCCCCAGCCGCCCGGCCCGGGGTTGCCGCTGCAGGCGCCGTCGGTGAAGATTTCCACGTCAGCGGTCGATGCCATAGGCCTCGGGCCCGGTGATGCCGCGGTGGAAGCGCAATTTGCGGACATACTCCAACGGGTCCTTCGGCTGCACCAGCGCGCCTTCGGTGCGATGCAGCCAGTCGTAAAGGCGGGTCAGCAGGAAGCGCAGTGCGCTGCCGCGCGCCAATAGCGGCAGCGCCGCCAGTTCGGCGGCGGCGAGCGGGCGCACCGCACGGTAGCGCGCGACAAGCAGCCGCGCCTTCGTCACGTTGAAGCTGGCATCCGGTTCAAAGCACCAGGCATTGAGGCAGATCGCGATGTCGTAGGCGAGGAAATCGGTGCAGGCAAAATAGAAGTCGATCAGGCCCGACAATTCGTGATCGCGGAAAAATACGTTGTCGGGAAACAGGTCGGCATGAATGACGCCGCACGGCAGGTCGCGCGGCCAAGCGGTTTCGAGAAACGCCAGTTCCGCGGCGAGTTCGTCGGCGAGGCCGGTCTGCACGGCGCCGGCGCCGGCGCCGCAGCGTTCGCACAGCCGCCGCCAGCCGGCCGGCCCCAGATCGTTCGGCCGCGCCAGGCCAAAGGATGCGCCTGCCAGATGCAGCCGCGCCAGCGCCTCGCCCAGCGCACCGCAATGATGCGGCTCGATACGGCGCGGCCACATGCCGTTGAGAAACGTGACGATCGCCGCCGGGCGGCCGCACAATTCACGCAGCGCCTCGCCGTCCGTCGCGCGCACCGGCACCGGACAGGCGACGCCCTGATGCGCCAGATGATCCATCAGCGCGATAAAAAACGGCAAGTCGCCGCGCGCGACGCGCTTTTCGTAAAGCGTCAGGATGAAATTGCCGCGCGCG
The DNA here is from genome assembly GCA_035504075.1 of Allostellaceae bacterium. Taxonomy (GTDB): domain Bacteria; phylum Pseudomonadota; class Alphaproteobacteria; order ATCC43930; family CGMCC-115725; genus DATARH01. The sequence continues at coordinate 9,207 of DATJSO010000275.1, forward strand.
GTCGTCAGCAGGTAATTGGAGTTCTCAACGCCCTCGGCGATCCCCTTGCATGCCAGCACTTCTCCGAGATCGTAGAGTGCGGTAAAGGCGCGCAGTTCATCGTCGCCGATCTCGGTATAAACCGCCATTGCCCGAAACTTTGCCGCCGTCGCGCGCCCCGCGGACCTTATGAGCAGGTCCGCGCGGACGCAATCCCGGTGCATGAAAAATGCCGGCGCGCGCCCGCGGCTTCCGGCGGGCCGCGGCCCGGTGCAATTGTCGTTGCGGGCGGCGCGCCGAGGACGCACTCTCGGCCAAATTCAACGGTCGAGCGGAGGCCTGCCATGCCGTTGCGCAGCAAGGTCGTCATCACCTGCGCGGTAACGGGGTCGATCCACACCCCAACGATGAGCCCTTACCTGCCGCTCGGCCCGGACGAGGTCGCGACGGATGCGATCGCCGCCGCCGAGGCCGGCGCCGCAATCCTGCATCTGCATGCGCGCGACCCGAAAGACGGCCGCCCGACGCCCGATCCCGAGGTCTTCATGCAGTTCCTGCCGCGCATCAAGCAGGCGACAAACGCCGTCGTCAACATCACGACCGGCGGCGGCCTCGGCATGAGCCTCGAAGAGCGCATGGCGGCGCCGCTGCGCGCCAAGCCCGAGATGTGCTCGATGAATATGGGGTCGATGAATTTCGGCCTCTATCCGATGCTCGACCGCTACAAGGAATGGAAATATGCCTGGGAGCCTCAACATCTCGAAAACACGCGCGATTTCATTTTCAAGAATACCTTTGCCGACATCGAGCGGCTGCTGAAGGGACTGGGCGAAGGCTGCGGCACGCGCTTCGAATTCGAATGCTACGATGTCGGCCATCTTTACAACCTGGCGCATTTCCTCGACCGCGGCCTCGTCAAGCCGCCCCTGTTCGTGCAGACGATTTTCGGCATCCTCGGCGGCATCGGCGCCGACCCGGAAAACCTCGCGCATATGAAGCGCATCGCCGACAAACTGTTCGGCGACAGTTACGCCTGGTCGATCCTCGCCGCCGGCCGGCACCAGATGCCGCTCATCACGATGGGCGCGATCATGGGCGGCAACGTGCGCGTCGGCCTCGAAGATTCGCTGTGGCTGGGGCGCGGCCAACTGGCGAAGAGCAACGCCGAGCAGGTGCGCCGCATCCGCACGATCGTCGAACACCTGTCATTGGAGGTCGCAACGCCCGACGAGGCGCGCCAGCTCCTCGCGCTGAAAGGCGGCGACGCCGTCGCGTTCTAACGCGGCCCCTGGCGCCCTTGCGGCTTTCAGCTTCGGGTGCCGAGCGTCAATCGAGCCCGGCGGCGGTCAGAGCCTGCGTCATCCGGCTGATAACGAGATCGGCGGCTTTCGCTTCGCCGAGTTGCGCGACAAGCCAGGCGATGGAACTCCCGATCAAGCCGCCGCCTTCGGATTCGACGATACCTTTGAAGCGGGCTTCGATCGCGTCGGCGTAGATTTTCGGGTCGAGTTGATGACGCGGCCACGGCTCCGGCGTTTCCGGCACCGCGGCGTCGCCCAGCAGCGGGATCACCGGCAGAAAGCGTTCGCCGTCGGCGACGATGCCGAGGGTCTGCTTCTGCGCCTCGCTCCACACGCCGTTTGCGAAAATCGGGTTGGCCTCGTGCAGGACAAACTCCGACCCGAGGTATCGCTGGCAATTCGCCCTGCCGAGCAGGTAGTCATGCCGCATGAACGCGGCGCAGGCGAAGCCGATGAACGCGCCGAGGCCGGCGCTGGCGAGTGCGTCGCCGCCGGTCCTGCCGTCGCGCTGCGGGGTGATCATGAAGCGGCTGAACACATCGGGGTCGGCGGCGAGCAGCAGGTCCTGGCTGTCATAGCGGGTCTGCTCGATGAAGGTCGATCCGATCGCACCGACAAGGTTGACCAGGCCGGTCGGGCCGGCCGGCCCCAGCCCCGCCTTGCCGGCGAACGGATCGATCAGCATGACCGCGCGATCGGCTGTTTTCGGGTCGCGCGGGTCGCGCCCGAGAACGCCGGCCAACGCGGTGCGCGCCAGCTCGATCGGTTCGTTGTCGGTGGCGCCGCCGTCCACTGCGAGAAAATGATAGTCGGACGGCGGCGCGGCGGCCCCGGCCGGCGTCAGCTGCGCCCAGTCGGGCTGCCGGCCGACGACCCGGGCGGGCCGCGTGCCATCGCCCGGCAAGACGACGACGCGATAGCGATAATGGTCCAGCGGGCGAACCAGCGCACGCGGCGGAAATCCCAGCGGGAACGCGCAGGTGGCCTGGGCGAAGCGGCCGAACGCGGCCCAATCGACGGCCTGCGGCAGCCGCGCGTCGGCGAAGCCGACGACAAACTCGTCAGGCCGCGGCTCTGCCAGCGACCGGCCGGGATAGACGACGGCGAACCGCACGTAGTCGGCGTGATCGACAAAGGTTTCGGACAGCGACGGCGCGCCGAGCGAAACCTTGTACGGCATGCCGGACAGGTTGGTCAGCGTCAGGATCACGCGCAACGGATCGGCGATATAGCTCCGCGTCACCGGACGCGGCGCAAGCTGCGGCGCGAAGGCACCGTACCCGGCGATGTATGCGGCGGCGTCATCGATCGGTTTGCCGCTGAGCAGGGAGACGACGCTGCCGGCCGCGACATCCTCGGTGCCGAGAAACCCGGCGAGATTGAGCCGGTTGACCCACAGGTCGTAGAACGGGTTGCCGGTGCCGCGCTCGGGGTTCGGCGTCGCGCGGACGACGTGGGGGTAGTCATAGGCCAGGGCGCGCGCTGCGATCGCGGCGTTGACGCCGCCGCCCGATGTGCCCGTGACGATCTTCAAGACCGCCCGGTGGCGCGGCGCCGAGGGATCGTCGGCATCGCGCAATCCCGTCCAGCAATCGAGCGCCTCGATGAGGAAATCGACGGCGCCCGCCGTGTAGGCGCCGGCAGAGACCGTGCCGCCGAGAACGAGCGCCATCTCGAAGGTGTTTGCCGGCGGCGGCGCCGCGGCGATGAACCAGCGCGTAATTTCGGCCGCCGAGAGCGCCGTTTCGCTTACGCTCATCGCAATCCTCCGCCGACCGGGCGCGGCGGGCGCACTGCGGCCGGCGCGGCGGCCAACCCGCCTTACCCGCCGCCTACGCCCAGAACCTCCTCGTCGGTCGGGAACCGCCCGGTCTGTTTCTTCGAGAATTTCAGTTGGCCGTCTACGGTGATCTCGAACACGCCACCGGTTCCCGGCACGAGTTCGACGTCGGCGCCGTATTTGTCCTGCAACAATGCCCTCGCACGGAGGGCCCGCGGTTCATAGTTTCAGGGCTTGCACCAGTCGATGCGCACGTGCATTGCCGTCCTCCAACGATCCCGTTTCGATCATTCGGCATGGGCAAGTCTAGCATTGCCGGGAGCCCCTGTCAGGCCTCGTCCGCCATCGGCGATCGATCGGCGGTCGTCCCGATTGCGCTCGATCATAAGCCGGCTTATCGGTATCCTGCCTTACGATCCGCAACCCTGCGATGCCGAATTCGGCAATTGCCGGCGGGCGCGGCGGGGCGCTAGGCTGAACGCCGTTCATAAAAGGATGCCGGCGATGGCGGGGTGGAGCGAACACGATTTGCAGCTCGGCGAGGTGAGGCTGCATTTGTGGCGCGGCGGTGCGGGTCCCGGCGGCCGGCCGGTGCTGGTGCTGCATCACGATATTGGCACCCCCGACCACCTGCCGTTCTACGACGCGCTGGCGGCGAAATTCGATACGATCGTGCCGCATCACCCCGGCTTCGGCGTGGCCGAGCGGCCGGGCTGGCTGCGTCACCCGCGCGATCTAGCGGCGCTCTACCAGTGGCTCCTGGCGGATCTGGCGGTCGAGCGCCCGAGCCTCGTCGGGCTCGGCTTCGGCGGCTGGATCGCCGCCGAGATGGCGGCGCTGGCGCCGCGCGACTTTCATCGCCTCGTGCTGGTCGGCGCGATGGGGCTGAAGCCGCCGCAGGGCGACATCATGGACCAGGCGGTCGTCAGCTATATCGACTATGCCCGCGCCGGTTTTCATGACCCGGCGGCGTTCGCACGCGTCTATGGCGATGTTTCGACCGACCAGCTGGTCGCCTGGGATCTGTGCCGCGAGATGAGCTTCCGCGTCGCCTGGAAGCCCTACATGTACAGCCAGACCCTGCCGCATCTGTTGGCCGGCGTGCGCGCGCCGGCGCTGGTCATATGGGGCGAGGACGACCGGATCGTCCCGAAGAGCGCCGGCGACGCCTATGCCCGCGCCCTGCGCGAGGCGCGCGTTGCAACGGTCGCCAATGCGGGGCACTGCGTCGATATGGAACAACCCGACGCACTCGCCCGCCTGGTGATGCCGTTCCTTGAACAGGACTGAACGCCGCGGACTGAAGCTGGGAGAACGCCATGTTCGTTATGTATTTCACCGAACAGCCGATGTCGGCCTATCCCGCCGACAAGGGCCTCGAAATCGGCCATACCGCGCTGATGTTCTCGAACAAGTATTTCGACCCCGTCGCCGGCAGCCGCCTCTATAACGAATACCTCGAACAATACATCTATGCCGAAGAACAGGGCGTCGAAGGCTTCATGCTGAACGAGCACCATAACGCGCCGTTCTGCATGCAGGCAAAATGCAACATTTTTGCCTCGATCCTCGCCGCGGTGACGAAGAAGGCGAAGATCGTCCTGCTCGGCAACCCGCTGCCGCTGGCCGAAAATCCGGTGCGGCTGGCCGAAGAGCTGGCGATGATCGACATGATCTCGAAGGGCCGGCTGGTGCCCGGCATCGTCCGCGGCGGCGGCCAGGAATCGCTCGCCAACGGCATCAACCCGGCATTCAACCGCGAGCGCTTCCAGGAGGCGCACGACCTGATCGTCGCGGCGTGGACGCGCGAGGGCCCGTTCCGCTGGGAGGGCACGCATTACCAGCACCGCGTCGTCAACCCATGGGCGGTGCCGCTGCAGAAACCCTATCCGCGCATCTGGGTGCCCGGCGTCCTCTCGAAGGAGACAATCGTCTGGGCGGCGCAGCAGCGCTACCCGTATATTGCGCTGAACACATCGATCGAAGCGACAAAAAAGATCTGGGAACTCTATGACAAGACCGCGCTTGAAGCGGGCTACGAAGCGGGGCCGGAAAACCGCGGCTACCTGCAGCAGGTGCACGTCTCCGATACCGAGGAGAAGGCCGAAAAGAACGCCCGGCAATTCCTGTGGATGCAGGGCGAGTTCACCGGCCTTGCGCATCCGGTATGGGCCAACCCGTCGGGGTATTTCTCACCCGAATATCGCCGCCAGTTTGTCGAGTTCTCTGTCGGCCGGGCCGAAAGCCCGCGCGGCCGGCCAACCTTCGAGCAGCAGGTCAAGGACGGCCGCATCTTCTACGGCACGCCAAAGCAGGTGATCCCGAAACTGCGCCGCGTGCTCGAAGAAACACGTCCCAGCATCTACGGCATCTGGGGCAATGATGGCTCGGTGCCGAACGAGGACGCGCGCACCTGCATCCGCCTGTTGGGGCAGGAGGTCATGCCGGCAATGCGCGAGATCGGCAAGGAATTGGGGCTGACCGACCCGTTCGAAACAAACGCCCCGGTCCACCTCAAATATTCGACCGACCTGAAGCGATTGCCGCAGGCGGCGGAGTAGCAAGCGCGTGACGCAATGAGGGCAGGTCCCGGCCTCGCCGGGACCTGATTACAGCGCCTGCGCTGCCTTCAGGACCTCGGCGACATGGCCCGGCACCCTGACCTTGTGCCACACCCCGCGCACGACGCCGTCCTTGTCGATGAGGAATGTGCTGCGGTCGATACCCATGTATTTGCGGCCGTACATGCTCTTTTCGACCCAAACGCCGTAGCCTTCGGTAACCTTGCCGTCGCTGTCGGCGGCGAGGATGAACGGCAGCCCGTGCTTTTTCTTGAACCTGTCGTGCGAGGCTACCGAATCGCGCGACACGCCGATGACGACCGCGCCGGTCCTACCGTAATCGGGAAACGAATCGCGAAAGCCGCAGGCTTCGGCGGTGCAGCCCGACGTGTCGTCCTTCGGATAGAAATACAGCACGACCGGCTTGCCGCGCAGCCCCGACAGTGTGACCGAGCCGCCGCCGTCGGTCGGCATCGTGAAATCGGGCGCCTTGTCGCCGAGGTTGACGCTCATCCCGTCCTCTCCCCGTTTTTGTCGCCGCGCCCGGGCGCGGAATGCCGCGCCACAGCCCGTGCCGGGCGGGCGATGAGCCGCTGATACCAGGCCGCGACGCGGCGGCAGGCGGCAGTCATATCCGCTTCCAGCCGGGCGAAGTCAATCGCGCCGGCGCAGCGCGCCAGGGTTGCGCCGGCCGGGCCGGCGAGCGCGGCGGCGTCCGGTACGCCCTCGAAGAGCAATGCCAGCAATGCCCGCAGATGGAGCAGCAAGAGGAGCGCCTCGATGAGGTCGCGGGCGCCCTGCGGCGGCAACGCGCCGGCGGCGGCGAGCGCGGTCAGCGCCTCGCCCGGGTTGCAGCGCAGCGCGCCGGGCTGCCGCGCCGCCTCGCGCAGCATCAGGTATTGCGCGATGAACTCGACATCGACAAGGCCGCCGCGGCGATAACGCAGATCCCATTGCGCCGGGCGCGGATGGCTCGCCGCGATGCGATCGCG
>DATJSO010000276.1:0-37085 GCA_035504075.1 Allostellaceae bacterium
TGGTTGAACAGGCCGGGTTTGCCGCGGTCTATCTGACCGGCGGCGGCTATTCGCGGGCCAATGGCTATCCCGACCTTGGGCTTCTGACCCTCAATGAAAACGTCCGCTTCATCGGGTTGACCGTCGATGCCGTGGCGATCCCAGTCATCGCCGACGCCGATACCGGCTACGGCAATGCGATCAATGTCATTCGCACCGTGCGCGAATACGAGAAGACGGGTGTCGCCGCCTTTCATCTCGAAGACCAGGCAAGCCCGAAGAAATGCGGCCATTATGACGGCAAGGAGATCGTTCCGCGCACCGAGATGGTCGGCAAGATCAAGGCCGCCGTCGATACCCGGCGCGACCCCGACCTGCTGATCATCGCCCGCTCCGACGCGCGGGCGGTCGAGGGGCTGCGGGCAGCGATCGACCGGGTCAACGCCTATCTCGAAGCAGGCGCCGACATCGGCTTTGTCGAGGCGCCGCAGAGCGTCGAGGAACTGCGCGTCATCGGCCGCGAGATGCAGGGGCCGGCGCTTGTCAACGTCTTCGAGGGCGGCAAGACGCCGGTCGTCGGCGCGGGCGAACTCGAGGGCATGGGGTTCCGCCTCGGTATCTATCCGTCGCAGACGCAACGCGCCGCGATCCGGGCCGCTCAGCGCGTGTTGCGGGCGATGCGGGAGGACGGCGATACGCGCCGCATCGAACCGGATCTCGCAACCTTCCAGGAGCGCGAGGCGGCAGTCGGCACCGCCCAATGGCGCGCCCTCGAAGAGCGCTATCTGCGCCACGGCGAGGAATAGCCGCGCTCGCCGCGAAATCGCGACGGTGGCGCTGCTTTCGGGGACGGGCGGCCAGCGGCTTGCGTCGGCGCGCCGCCACCGCTATATACCGCGCCTTCGCTGGGCGGTCGGGCACGGGCATGCCTTGCTGCCGTCAACCGCTGTGCAAGGAATGAAAATGCCCAAGCTGAAAACCAAGAGCGGCGCCAAAAAGCGCTTTGGCCTGACCGCGACCGGCAAGGTCAAGCGCAACTGGGGCCACAAGCGCCATCTCTTGATCAACAAGTCAAAGCAGGGCAAGCGTTTGCGGCGCGGCACGACGACCCTGGAAAAAGGCGACGCGAACCTCGTGCTGACCTACATGCCGTATATGCGGGGCTGAGCGATGGCACGGGTCAAACGCGGCGTCACGACCCACGCGCGCCACAAAAAGGTTCTCGATCTCGCCAAGGGCTATCGCGGCCGCGGCCACAGCGCCTACCGCATCGCGCTCGAAAAGGTCGAGAAGGCACTGCGCTATGCCTACCGCGACCGGCGCAACAGGAAGCGCGATTTCCGCGCGCTGTGGATCCAGCGCATCAATGCCGGCGTGCGCGAACATGGGCTCACCTATTCCCAATTCATGCATGGGGTGAAGCTCGCCGGCATTGATCTCGACCGCAAGATCCTGTCCGACCTGGCGATACGCGAGCCGGAGGCGTTCGCGCAGATTGTCGCCGGCGCACAGGCCGCGCTCGACGCGGCCAAGCCCGCGGCGGCGTGATGCTCTCCGGCTCTGCCCCACGCCCCGGCCCGCTCCGCGCCTGCGGGGAGAGCCAGATGGCGCGCAATACTCTCGCGCCGCGGAGCGGGGAGAAGGAAGGACCCATCGCGCTGCGACGGGAGGTCGAGCGGCAATGCGTGCGATTTACCGGGGGTGCTGCCTGACCGACGGCCCCGACGCGATTCCGAGACACGAAGGGGCCGCGCAATTCGGCCCCTTTTTATTTTGGAAGCTCAGAATGGCAGACATCGAAAAGCTGATCGACGACGCCAACAAGATCATCGAGGCCGCCTGCCGCGAAGTAGAGGCGGCAGCTTTGCCGGAAGCGCTGGAGGAAGTTCGGGTGCGCTTTCTCGGCCGGCGTGGCCAGTTCACCGAGATGATGCGCCACCTCGGTCGGTTAGCGCCGGAACAGCGACCCCTCTTGGGGAACCATCTGAATATTTTGCGGGACCATTTCTCGGACGCGCTCTCGACCCGCGCGGAGGAGCTGCGCCGCGCCGCACTCTCGCACCGTCTCGCCGCCGAGAAGGCCGATGCCTCCTTGCCGGTAGAAACCGGCAACCCGGGCCGCATCCACCCGATCAGCCAGACGATCGACGAGATCATCGCGATTTTCGGCGAAATGGGGTTTTCCGTCGCCGAGGGACCGCACATCGAGGACGATTTTCACAATTTCACCGCGCTCAACATCCCGCCCGAGCACCCGGCCCGCCAGGAGCATGACACGTTCTACCTGCCCGGACGATCGGACGGCGCGCGCCCGGTGCTGCGCACCCACACCTCGCCCGTGCAGATCCGCACGATGATGAGTCAGTCGCCGCCGCTGCGGATCATCGTGCCGGGCCGCACGTTCCGCGCCGACCACGACGCGACGCATTCGCCGATGTTCCATCAGGTCGAGGGGCTGGTCATCGACCGTACGACGCATTTCGGGCACCTGAAAGGGTGCCTCATTGAATTCTGCCGCGCCTTTTTTGCCGTCGATGATCTGCCGGTGCGCTTCCGCCCGAGTTACTTCCCGTTCACCGAGCCGTCGGCGGAGGTCGATATCGGCTGTTCGCGCGCCGGCGGCGAACTGACGATCGGCAAGGGCGGCGACTGGCTGGAAATTCTCGGCTCCGGCATGGTGCACCCGAAGGTATTGCGGAACTGCGGCATCGACCCTGCCGAATATCAAGGATTTGCCTTCGGCATGGGGATCGAGCGGGTGGCGATGCTGAAATACGGCATTCCCGACCTGCGCACGATGTACGACAGCGACCTGCGGTGGCTGCGGCATTACGGCTTCCTGCCGCTCGACATCCCTTCGCCGGTTCGGGGCGCCTTGCTGGAGCCGGCGGCATGAAAACGACGCTGTCGTGGTTGAAGACGCATCTCGACACTGCCGCGTCCGCTGCCGAAATTGCCGACCGGCTCGTCATGCTCGGCCATGATGTCGAGGGGATCGAGGAAGACGCCGCGCGGCTGCAGGGGTTTGTCGTCGCGCGGGTCGTCAAGGCAGAGCCGCATCCCGGCGCCGACCGTCTCAAGGTCTGCGTTGTCGATGCCGGCAACGGAGAGGTGCAGGTCGTCTGCGGCGCGCCCAACGCCCGCACGGGCATGAAGGGAGTCTTCGGCCCTGCCGGCGTGACGATCCCGAAAACCGGCGCCGTGCTGGCCGAAAGCACGATCCGCGGCGTTGCCTCGCGCGGCATGCTGATGTCGGCTGCCGAACTGGGGTTGGGCGAAGATCACGCCGGCATTATCGACCTGCCGGCAGACGCGCCGGTCGGCGCGTCCTGCGCCAGCGTCCTCGGCCTCGACGATCCGGTCATCGACCTCAAGGTGACGCCGAACCGCGCCGATTGCCTCGGCGTGCGCGGCATCGCCCGTGATCTCGCGGCGGCCGGCATCGGCCGCCTGAAGTCGCTCGATGCGACGCCCGTGCCCGGCGGCTTTAAATCGCCGATCGCGATCCGTATCGAGGACCGGCGGGCCTGCCCGCTGTTCCTCGGCCGCCACATCCGCGCGATCCGGAACGGTGCGAGCCCCGGCTGGCTGCGCGCCCGCCTTGAGGCGATCGGTCTGAGGCCGATCTCGGCGCTCGTCGACATCACCAATTTCCTCACATTTGACGTGAACCGCCCGCTGCATGTCTTTGATGCAGCGAAGATCAGCGGCGGTCTCATCGTGCGCTTCGCACGGCCGGGCGAAAAACTCCTCGCATTGAACGGCCGTGAATACGTGCTCGATGCGGAAGTGACGGCTATCGCCGACGACAACGGCGTCGAGAGCCTCGGCGGCGTCATCGGCGGCGACGGGACCGGCTGTACCGAAGCGACGACCGAGGTGTTTGTCGAGGCTGCATTGTTCGACCCGGTGCGTACCGCGGCAACCGGGCGGCGGCTCGACATCCAGAGCGACGCGCGCTACCGCTTCGAGCGCGGCGTCGATCCGGCATTTGTCGGGCCGGGCCTCGAAATCGCCACGCGGCTCATTCTCGAACTCTGCGGCGGCGAGGCGTCGGAAATTGTCGTTGCCGGCACCGAACCCGAATGGCGCCGCTCCTACCTGTTGCGCCCCGAGCGGCCGGCGGGCCTCGGCGGGCTGCATGTGCCGCCGGCCGAGAGCCGCGCGATCCTGCAGGCGCTCGGCTGCACAATCGGCGATGCCGCCGCGCATGACGGTTCTCTCAACGTGTCGCCGCCGTCCTGGCGCGGCGACATCGAGGGCGAGGCCGATCTCGTCGAAGAGGTATTGCGGATCAAGGGTTACGATCTGATCCCGGCCGAGAAGCTGGCGCGCACGAGCGTCATCTCGCGGCCGGCCATCGACATGCGCCGGCGCCGCGTCGAGTTGGTGCGGCGTACGCTCGCCGAGCGCGGCCTCGTCGAGGCCGTCACGTTTTCGTTCATGTCGTCCGAGGCGGCGGCGCGGTTCGGCGGCGGCAAGCCGGCGTTGCGCCTCGTCAACCCGATCAGCGCCGATCTCGACGAAATGCGGCCGTCCGTGTTGCCCGCGCTGATCGAGGCGGTGACGCGCAATGCCGGCCGCGGCTTTCCCGACGTAGCGCTGTTCGAACTGGGCCCGATCTACCGCGACGCGTCGCCCGAGGGTCAAGGGACCGTCGCCGCCGGGCTGCGCGCCGGTCGTCTTGGCCCGCGCGACTGGCGCGACAAGCCGCGCGAACCCGATCTGTTTGACGCCAAGGCCGACGCGCTGGCGGCGCTCGCCGTCGCCGGTGCGCCAATCGACAATATCCAGACCACAGCCGATCCGCCGCCGTGGTTTCATCCGGGACGCGGCGGCGTGCTGCGGCTCGGGCCGGCCGTGCTCGCCCATTTCGGCGAACTGCACCCCGATGTGCTCGACGCGTCTGACGCGAAGGGGCCGGTTGCGGCATTTGAAGTATTTCTCGACGCCGTGCCATCGCCGCGCGCCGGCCGCCCACGCGCGCCGTTGCGGCTGTCGGTGTTCCAGCCGGTCGAGCGCGATTTCGCCTTCATTGTCGATCGCGACCTGCCGGCCGAGAAGTTGCTGCGTGCGGCGCGCGGCGTCGACCGCCAGCTTGTTGCCGATATCCGTCTGTTCGACGTGTACGAAGGCGGCGGCCTGCCTGACGGCAAGAAATCGCTGGCGATCGCCGTCACGTTGCAGCCGCGGGACGCGACGCTGACCGACGCCGAGATCGACGGCTTCTCGCAGCGCCTCGTCGCCGCCGTTGAAAAGGCGACGAGCGGCGCATTGCGCGGCTGACCCGCAGCGCGGCTGCCGTAGCGCACGATCTTGGCGTTGCGCCGGTGCCGGGATTGCCGCAGTGTGCTGCCGGTTGCAACCGGGCGCGACACGTCTCGATGCGAGCATCCGCGACACTCGCGATAATTAGCGCAGCGCTCGCCGGCGGTTGTGCGCTTCCGCCGCAGCCGCCGGGCCTCCTCGTCGTCACGGCGCCGCCCGGCGCCGCATGCATGCTGGCGCGCGACGGCCGCACGATCGCAATCGCCGCACCGACGCCGGCAATCGCGCGCGGCATCGAGGGGGGCGGCGTCACGATCACCTGCGAGCGCCCCGGCTTCGCGACGACGACGGTGCCGCTGGCGACGGAGCCCGCTTCGGGATCTTTCTTCGCCTATTCCGGTGCATTCCCTGAGCGGGTCGATATCGCGCTGGCGCCCGCGCCGCCGCCGCCCTGATCGAGCTACAGCAGCATCGACTTTTCGCGGCTGACCTCGCCGAGCAGCGTCGTGCATTGCGCTTGGTTGATCGCGGCGCGCAGTTTCGGAAACTCGGTTTCCTCCTCGTCGCGCGTATGCTCCTCGACGATGCGGTGCAGCGCGCGCAGTTCCGCGATCCAGTTCGGATCATCCTTCGGCTTATGCTCGAGTTCGAACAGGCGCAGCTTGATGTCGGCGTGCTCGCGATAAAGCTTCTTTGCCTCGTCGCGGCGCTGCGCATCGTCATGCAGCATCGGATAGACGATGTCCTCCTCGGCCAGCGCGTGCGCCGTCAGCATGCGTTTCACCTGGAACAGCATCGCGGCGCGGCGGGCAACCGACGCCTCGTCGGTTTCTTCGATCGCCGCGAACAACGCCAACACCTTCTTGTGGTCCTGCGCCAGCGCGGCGAACGGGTCGGTGCCGGCCATTGCCCGCAGCGAGCCGACCGCACGCCCGGCCACCGGCGGCGCGATGCGGCTTGCGGCCAGCGCCAGCAGCGCGCCGGCGCCGAAGGCCATCGCATCCCGCGGCGAAATCCACTGCGCGACGGATTTGATTGGCATGGTTTTTCTCCGTGGTTGGTCCCGACACGTCAACGGGTGGGGCCGGCGCAAAGCGCACTCTGCCGCCGGCCGATTGATTGTGCCGCGACGCGGACCACCGGGGCGCGCTTGCCGGATGGCGGCGATTCGCGCGGGGTATGCGCCTTGCGGCTCCGACGCCTTGGCGTCATAGATGCCAGGCCGCCTCGGCCGGGAGGGTTTGCCGTCGATGATCGAGCGTTTGCTGCCGGCCGGCCGCCCGGTCACGCTTGCTCTGCTCCTGTGCGCCGGCCCGGCCGGTGCGGCCGACATCATGCCGCACCAGGCGCTCTATACGATGACCCTGATCCGCGCCGGCAGCGATTCCGGCGTCACCGCGGCGCATGGCACGATGGCGTACAAATGGGGCGAGACCTGTGGGGGCTGGACGATCGAACAGAATTACCGGCTCGTCATGGGTTACGCCGATTCGTCGTCCGATGTCGCAATCACCTCCAATTTCGTGACCTGGGAATCGAAAGACGGGCTGCAATATCGCTTTAACCAGAACGAGACGCGCAATGACACTGGCGACGAGGAGATCCGCGGCGTCGCCCGGCTCGAAGGCCCGGGCCAGGGCGGCGTCGCGATATTCGAGAAGCCGGCCGGCAAGCGCTTTGTTCTGCCGCCCGGCACATTGTTCCCGAGCGCCCACACGATCCTGCTGATCGATCGCGCGAAAGCCGGCGACACGTTCATCGCCCGCCAGGTTTTCGACGGCACGACGGTCAGCGGTGCGGCGCTCGTCTCGACCGTCATCGGCCCGAAGATCGAGCCGGACGCCGCCGCGGCGACGCAGAGCCCGCTCGTCAATCATTCCGGCTGGCGCATGCGCCTGGCGTTCTTCCCGGCCGATCAGCAGGACGAAACGCCGGATTACGAACTCGGCATGCTGCTTCTCGACAACGGCGTCTCGCGCGACATGGTCATCGATTACGGCGATTACGCGATCCGGGCCAAGCTCGATGATATCGAGCCGGCGGAGAAGCCGCGCTGCTGAGCGGGTCAGGCGTCAGGCAGGGTTCGGCCGCGCAGCACGGCGGCGGGGCCATGGCGACGGCGGAGATTGTCGATCGCCTCTTCGAGCCGCCGCGGCCGGCTGTCATCCTGCTCGAACAGTGTCGGCAGGTCGGCTTCGGCGGCGGCGGCAAGCCGATCGGCGCCGACCCCGATCAGCCGGAACCGGGTCGCACCGTCGGCTTCGCCATCCAACAGCGCACGAGCGCTGCGGAACAGCAATTCGGCAAGCTGGGTCGGCTCGGCAAGGCGCCGCGAGCGGCTGCGCAGGCGGAAATCGGCGGTTTTCAGTTTCAACGTCACGCCGGCGGCGGCCAGCCCGCTCTGTTTGAGACGAGCGGCGACCGTCTCGCATAACGGCCGCAGCGCGCGGGCCAGCGCGTCGCGATCGGCCTCGTCGCGCGCGAACGTCGTCTCGGCCGAAATCGAGCGCGCCCGCCCGTCCGGCTGGATCGGCCGGTCGTCCTCACCGCGCGCCAACTGCGCCAAGCGCGCGCCGAGGCGGCCGTAGCGTCGCGCCAGTTCGCGCCGGTCGATCGCAGCCAGTTGCCCGATCCGCATGATGCCGTCGGCCGCCAGCCGGCGCTGCATCGCGCCGCCGACGCCCCACAGCCAACCGACGGGCTTGTCGGCGAGAAACGCGGCCGCCTCGCCGCGGCCGATCACCGCAAAGCCGCGCGGCTTGTCGAGGTCGGAAGCAAGCTTGGCAAGGAATTTGTTGCAGCTGAGGCCGATCGACACGGTGATGCCGAGCTGCGCTTCGACGCGTCGCGCCAGCGCCGCCAGGAGCTGCGCCGGCGCGGCGCCGCGGAGGTTTGCCGTGCCGGAAAGGTCAAGAAACGCCTCGTCGATCGACAGCGGCTCGACAAGCGGCGTGAGGCGCCGCATCTCGGTGCGCACGGCGCGTCCGACCTCCCGATACTTCGCCATGTCCGGCCGGATGACGACCGCCTCGGGGCAGCGGGCGAGCGCCTCAAACATCGGCATCGCCGAGCGCACGCCGTAAATCCGCGCGACATAGCAGCAGGCCAGCACAACGCCGCGCTGGCCGCCGCCGACGATGACGGGGCGTTCGGCAAGCGCGGGCCGGTCGCGCTTCTCGACCGTTGCGTAAAATGCGTCGCAATCGAGATGGGCGATCACGAGTTCGGCGAGTTCCGCATGCGCGACGAGCCGCGGCGAGCCGCATCCGGCGCAGCGCTGCGGCAGCGTCGGCATCTCCGCCAAGCCGCCGCAATCGCGGCACAGGACCGCGATCACCCGCGCGGCTCCGGCGGCGGCAGACGGGTCGCGATCCGGTCGGCGAAGACGCAGCACGCCCGGCGCCGCGGCACCGCGCCATAAAGCCGGCCAACGCCCCTACGAAAGGCGGCACTCATGCTCGCGTCGTTCTCCAACCCGGCGCTCCCGATCTACTTACCAATTGTTAAGGCAATCGGGGTAGACGGAGACTGAAGATTGCGGCGGAGCCGATGGCGAAGCGCGCCGGCGCGATCGAGTTTGCGAGGACCTGCCGATATGGTCGAAGGGCTGAAGCAGAACGGCGATATCGCCCATAAGGCGCTGAAGACGGTATTGATCGTTGAGGACAATGACCTCAACATGAAATTGTTCAACGACCTTCTCGAAGCGCACGGCTACACGACGCTGCAGACGAAGGATGGGGTGGAAGCACTGCGCTTGGCGCGGCAGCATCGGCCGGACCTGATCTTGATGGATATTCAGTTGCCGGAGATTTCCGGTCTCGAAGTAACCAAATGGCTGAAAGAGGACGACAGCCTGCGCGCCATTCCCGTCATCGCGGTGACCGCGTTTGCAATGAAGGGGGATGAGGAGAAGATTCGCGACGGCGGCTGCGAAGCGTATATTGCCAAGCCGATTTCGGTTGCGAGCTTTCTGCGTACTGTCGAGCGCTTTCTCCCCTGACCAGGGGTTGCCGTTGCGATGACTGCCCGCGTCCTCGTCGTTGACGATGTCGAACTTAACATCAAGCTGCTCGAAGCGAAGCTCGCCAACGAGTATTTCGAGGTCTTGACTGCCGGTAACGGACCGCGAGCGCTGGAGCTTGCCGAGACCGAGTTGCCCGACATCATTCTGTTGGATGTGATGATGCCGCGCATGGACGGGTTCGAAGTATGCGAGCGGCTCAAGGCAAACCCAAAGACGGCCGACATCCCGGTCGTCATGGTCACCGCGCTGTCCGACGTCGCTGACCGGCTGCGCGGCCTCGCCGTCGGCGCCGACGATTTCCTGACGAAACCCGTCAACGACATCGCATTGTTCGCGCGGGTCCGCTCGCTGGTGCGCTTGAAACGGATGATGGAGGAGCTGCGGCTGCGCGAGGAGGTCTGTGGTCGGTTTGCCGGCGACGACGTCCCGGAGCGCGACGCGGCCGATCTCGGCGCCGGCGGCATCCTGCTGGTCGAAGAACAGGCATTTGTCGCAAAACGCATCGCCGACACGTTGGCGCCCGTCGCCTCGTCGATCACCCGCGCCGATTCCTGCGCGGCGGCGAGCCAGCAACTCGACGACACAATCGAACTGGTCATCCTCAGCCTGTCATTGCCCGACGGCGACGCGCTGCGGTTGTTGTCGCAATGGCGGGCGCACGAAAATCACCGCGAACTGCCGGTGCTGCTGATGGCGGACGACGGCGAGTTGCCGCGCCTCGCCAAGGGCCTCGATCTCGGCGCCAACGACTATCTGATCCGTCCGGTCGATCGCAACGAGCTGCTGGCGCGGGTGCGCATCCAGATCCGCCGCAGGCGGCTGCAGGAGCGGCTGCGCGACAATTATCGCAAGAGCCTGTCGCTGGCGCTGACCGATGAATTGACCGGCCTCTACAACCGTCGCTATGTCTTCGCCCATCTGCATGAACTGCTTGCGCGCATGCCAAGCAACGCGATCGAAACCGCAGTGCTGATGTTCGACATCGATCACTTCAAACAGGTAAACGATTCCTACGGACATCCGGCGGGCGACCAGGTTTTGCACGAGCTTGCCGCCCGCGCGCTGCGCCACGTCCGCAGCGTCGATTTGATCGGCCGGCTTGGCGGCGAGGAATTCATCATCGTGATGCCGGAGACCAGCCTTGGGGGCGCTGTCGTCGTCGCCGACCGCTTGCGGGCGGCGATCGCTCACGAACCGTTCGTGCTGCGCGACAGTGGCGAGAGATTGCCGGTCACGGTCAGCGTCGGCATCGCTGCTGCCAGTCGCGGCGAGGATCTGGAACGCGTGCTGAAGCGGGCCGACGACGCGCTTTATGCCGCCAAACACGCCGGCCGCAATCGCGTCGTCGCGTTTAAGCAGCACCTGCCGGCGACCCCGGAGAACGTCTCGGTCGCCATCGCTTCCTAGCGCCGAGCGGCCTCAGGCCGGCCCCGGCCGGGTCATCCCCGTCAGGCGCGGCTGCACGTTGCGTCGATGCTGTGTTTACGCCGCGATGCCGGCGCCTTCATAAAGCTGATCCAACGCCGCACCGTAGGCGGCGCGGACGGCATGGCGGCGGATTTTGAGGGTCGGCGTCATCTGGCCGTTATTCAACGTGAACGCCGCGTCGCCGATAACAAACCGGCGCACCCGCTCGGCCGGCGCCAGATCGCGGTTGATGCGCGCGACAACCTCGCCCACAGCGCGATGAAAGCCGGGATCGCGCGCCAAACTCGACAGTTCGACCGGCAGCGCGTGTGCGCCGGCATAGGCGGCGGCAAATTCCGGATCGGGCACGAGGACAGCGACGAGATACGGCCGGCGGTCGCCCGCCACCATCGCCTGCGCGATCTCGGGCGCCGTCGTGAGCGCCCCCTCGACATGCAGCGGTGAAATCATGTCGCCGCCGGAATTCTTGATGAAATCGCGCTTGCGGTCGGTGATGCGGAGATGCCCGTCGCCGTCGAGGCGGCCGATGTCGCCGGTATGCAGCCAGCCATCGACGATCGTGCGCGCGGTGGCCTCGGGATCGTTCCAGTAGCCTTTCATGACATTGGCGCCGGCAACCAGGATCTCGCCGTCATCGGCAATCTTTACCGTGACGCCGTCGAATGGCGGCCCGACGGTATCGATGCGGATCTGGTCGGGCGGATTGCAGCAGATGACGGGCGCCGCCTCGGTCTGGCCGTAGCCCTGCAGCAGCCGCACGCCGAGCGCGAGAAAGAAGCCGGCGATTTCAGGGACGAGCGGCGCCCCGCCCGAGATCATCGCCTTCAGCCGGCCGCCGAAGCGCGCCTGCACTTTCCGACGCACGAGCCGGTCGAGGACGCGGTCGAGGAGCCGCTCGCCGGGTGATAGTTCCTGCCCTGCGAGACGCTGTCTGCCGAGCGCGACAGCACGCTCGAACAGCACGCGTTTCAGCCCCCGCTCGCGCTGGATCTGACGGCTGATGCGCTGGTGCAGCGTCTCATAAAGCCGCGGCACCGCTGTCATCAGGGTCGGCCGCGCCTCAAGAAGATTGGTCGCGAGCGTTTCGGCGCCTTCGGCGAAATAGATTTCGGCGCCGAGCGAGATCGCGAACATGAGCCCGGCGCTGTGCTCGTAGGAGTGCGACAGCGGCAGAAACGACAGAAACACCTCGTCGCCGAGCCCGAGCTGTTCGAGCAACCTTGTGGCGCCGCGGCAGTTCGCCAGAACGTTGCGGTGGCTGAGCATGACGCCGCGCGGCACGCCGCCCGTACCGGAGGTGTAGACGAGGCAGGCCGTATCGTCGGGCGACAGCGCCGCGGCCTCGGCGGCGATGTCGTCGCCGCGCGCCGCGCCGAGCGCCAGCACATCATCCCAGGCGTGAACGCGGACGTTTTCCGGCGTCGCGGCCGGTGGCTCGATCGCGACGACGGCCACAACGCTCGGCACCAGCGCCGCCGCCGGCAGCAGCCGGTCAGCCAGTCCTGCGGTCGAGACGATCGCGGCGCGCGCACCGCTGTTGCCGAGGATGTGGCGATGATCTTCGACCGTATTCGTCGCATAGGCCGGCACGGTCATCGCGCCGAGGCTCATGATCGCGAGGTCGGCGACCACCCACTCCGGCCGGTTCTCCGACACCAGAGCGACGCGGTCGCCGGGCGCTATGCCGAGCGCGCGGAGGCCGCGCGCCAGCCGGCTCACCTGGTCCGCCGCCGCCGCCCAGGCGGTCGGGTGATAATGCCCGTCGCGCTTGGTCCACAAGAACGGCCGCGCGCCGCGCTCCATCGCCATCGCGAAAAACATCGCCGGCAGGCTGCGGCTGCTCGCGTTGTCCATCTTGTCCCCGAATGACTTGATCGTCTGCCGATGCCCGGTTGGCGGGCTGCCAGCCGCCTACCATATCGGCGGGTGTAATGATAACCGAAATCCGGCGGCCGAGGCAGTCATGGTGCAGGTCAACGCGGCGGCAGAAGCAGATGCGCAAGAGGCTCTGCTCGGTCCCTTGCCCGAATGGGATCTGCGCGATCTCTACAGCGGCCGCGACAGCCCGCAACTGCAGCGCGATCTGGCCGCGCTGGCGGCCGATGCGGCGGCGTTTCAAAAGCGCTGTGCCGGCCGGCTGGCCGCCTTCACCGGCGCCGAACTGGGCGCGGCGATCGCCGAATACGAACGCCTGCAACAAATCGCCGGCCGCATCATGAGCTATGCCGAGCTGCTGCGCTCGGGCAACGTCGCAGATCCGGAAATCGCCCGCTTCTTCCAGACGATGCACGAGAAGACCAACCGGGTCTCGTCCGATCTGCTGTTCCTGACGCTCGAAATCAACCGCATCGACGATGCCGATCTCAACGCCAAGCTGGCAGATCCGGTGCTCGCCCACTACCGCCCGTGGCTGCGCGACGTGCGGGCGCAGCGGCCGCACCAGCTGTCGGACGATCTCGAAAAACTGCTGCATGAGAAATCGGTTGCCGGCCGCGCCGCCTGGGTCCGCCTGTTCGACGAGACGATTGCCGATCTCCGATTTCCGTTCCACGGCCGCGAATTGACCGAACCCGAGGCGATGCACCTGCTGTCCGATCCGGACGGTGCGGTCCGGCGCGAGGCCGCGCTGTCGATCGGCCGGGTGCTCGGCGACAATGCGCGGCTCTTTGCGCTGATCACCAACACGCTCGCCAAGGACAAGGAGGTCGAGGATCGCTGGCGCAAATTTCCGCGGCCGGTTTCGCCGCGCAACCTGTCGAATTTCGTCGAGGACGCGGTAGTCGATGCGCTGATCGCCTCGGTGCGCGCCGCCTATCCCGATCTGTCGCATCGCTATTACCGGCTGAAGGCGCGCTGGTTCGGCGTCGAAGAGCTGCCGTTTTGGGATCGCAACGCCCCGCTCCCCGGCGACGACGACCGCGCCGTCCCGTGGCCCGAGGCGAAAGCGACGGTGCTGTCCGCTTATCGCGCGTTCTCGCCCGAACTGGCGGCGGTCGGCGAACGCTTCTTCGCCGGAGGCTGGATCGACGCGCCGGTGCGGCCCGGCAAAGCGCCCGGCGCCTTCGCCCATCCGACCGTGCCGGACGTCCACCCTTATCTGCTGCTCAACTACCAGGGTCGGGCGCGCGATGTGATGACGCTGGCACACGAACTCGGCCACGGCGTGCATCAGGTACTCGCAGGCCCCCAGGGCGCATTAATGGCCGACACGCCGCTGACCCTGGCGGAGACCGCTTCCGTCTTCGGCGAGATGCTGACCTTCCGCGCTCTGCTCGCGCAAGAGCAAGATCCGGTCAAGCGGCGGATCCTCCTTGCCGGTAAAGTCGAGGATATGCTTAACACCGTCGTACGCCAGATTGCGTTTGTCACATTTGAGATGCGCGTCCACGATGAGCGCCGCGAATCCGAACTGAGTGTCGATCAGATCTGTGACATCTGGCTCGACGTACAGCGCGAGAGCCTCGGGACGGCGCTTAGTTTGGATGATGACTACAGGTATTACTGGACGTATATTCCGCATTTCATCCATTCGCCGTTCTATGTCTACGCCTATGCGTTCGGCGATTGCCTGGTGAATTCTCTCTATGCGGCCTACGAGGACGCGCACGCCGGCTTCGCCGAGCGCTATCTCAACCTGCTGCGCGCCGGCGGCACATTGCGCCACAAGGAACTGCTCGCGCCGTTCGGCCTCGACGCCGCGAACCCGGCCTTCTGGTCGAAGGGTCTCGGCGTCATCTCCCGGTTCATCGACGAACTGGAAGCGCTCGATCGGGTGCATGCCGCGCCGGCGCGCCGATAGGCGCGGGGAAAATGGCCAACCGGATGGTCGCGGCCGCATTGTTCGGCGCGCTTGCGCTGCTGCTGCCCCAACGCCCGGCGGCGGCTACGGCGGCAATCGTCGTGGCGTCGAAGATCGACACCGAAGGCGCGGTGCTCGGCAACATGATCGCCGACGCGCTGGCGGCGCGCGGCCTCACCGTCGTGCGCCGGATCAGCCTCGGCCCGACCAATATCGTGCGAGCGGCAATACTCGCCGGGCAGATCGACCTCTATCCCGAATACACGGGCAACGGCGCGATCTTCTTTCACCGCGAGGGCGAGGCGGTGTGGAAGAATGCCGCCGCCGGTTATGCCGAAGTGGCCGCGCTCGACCGCGCGCAGAACCATCTCGTCTGGCTCACCCCGGCGCCGGCCGACAACACCTGGGTCATTGCGGTCCGCAAGGACCTGCCGGGGTTTGCGGCGAAGAAGTGCCTCGACGAGCTGCCCGCCTATCTCGCTGCCGGGCATCATTTCAAGCTCGCCGCCTCGGCCGAATTCGTCGAAAGCCCGGCCGCCCTGCCGGCGTTTGAACGGACCTATGGCTTTCGACTGCGGGCCGACCAGCTGCTGACGCTGTCCGGCGGCAATACCGCCGCAACATTGCGAGCCGCTGCCGAAGGCATCTCCGGGGTCAACGCCGCGATGGCGTACGGCACCGACGGTGCGATTGCCGCGCTCGGCCTCGTGACGCTGTGCGACGACAAAGGCGCGCAGGTCGTCTATCAACCGGCGCCGGTGGTGCGGCAGGCGGTGCTGCAGGCGCATCCGGAGATCGCGGCGGCGCTCGATCCGGTGTTTGCGTCGCTGACGCTGACCCGGCTGCAAAAGCTTAATGCGCGGGTCGCGATCGAGGGCGAGGAGCCCGGAGCAGTGGCGCGCACGTACCTGACGGCGCATCATCTGTTGCCGTGACCGCGGCCAATCCCGCAACAGCCGGCAGCGGTGCCGGGCGATTGCAACTGCATAATCGCGTGTTGGCAGCGCTGATCGCCGCCGGTGCCGCCGGTGCGTTGGCCGTCGGTTTTGTCACGCTAGCGCCCAATCGGCTCGTCTCGGGACGCCCGATCGGGTTTGTCGTTGCGTGCGGCCCGCATTTCGCAGCCGGGATGACGGCGCTCGCTCTGGTCCTGCTCGCCGCCGCGGTGGTGCCGCCGCGGCCGGCACTGCACCGCACCGCCGCGATCATCGCCGCTGCGCTGTTCGTTCTCGTGCTGGCCACCGCCGGTCATGCGGCGGCGAGCCTTGCCGGGGCCGCGCCGGCGGCGGCGCGCATCTCGCTGGGCGCCGGGTTTTGGGTGGTGCTCGGCGCCAGCGCCCTTGCCGTCATCGACGGGTTGCAGCGCGCCGGCACCAGCCCCTGGGAGCGCCTCATGTTTGCCGCGACGCTCGCGGCGAGCGTCCTGCTGATGACGCGGAGCGGTGTGTTCGATTCCCTGTCGCTGGCGCACGAATACTGGGCGCATCGCCAGGAATTCGCCGCAGCGCTGGTGCGTCACATCGTGCTGGTCGCCGCCGCGGTCGGACCGGCGCTGGCAATCGGACTGCCGCTCGGCGTTGCAGCGGCGCATCGGCCGAAATTGCAGACGCCCCTGTTCGCGGTGCTGAACCTGCTGCAAACGATCCCGTCGATCGCCCTTTTCGGGCTGTTGATCGCGCCGTTATCGGCGCTCGCGGCGGCGTGGCCGATACTGGGGAGCGTCGGCATCGGCGGCATCGGCATGGCGCCAGCGATCATTGCGCTCATCCTCTACGCGCTGCTGCCGATCGTGCGTAACGCCGCCGCCGGCATTGCCGGCGTCGACCCGGCGGCAACCGAGGCGGCGCGCGGAATGGGCATGACCGCGCGCCAGCTGCTGTGGCGGATCGAATTGCCGCTGGCAGTGCCGCTGCTGTTGGCCGGGCTGCGCATCGTCTTGGTCCAGACAATCGGGCTCGCCGTCGTCGCCGCGCTGATCGGCGCCGGCGGGCTCGGCACCTTCGTGTTTGCCGGCCTCGGCCAATACGCGACGGGCCTCGTGCTGCTCGGCGCGCTGCCGACGATCGGCTTGGCGCTTGCAGCGGATTTTCTGCTGCAAACCGTGGCGACCCTGGCGACCGGCCGGCTCGGCCGATGATCGAAATCGATCGGGTCAGTAAATCCTACGGCGGCCGCCACGTCGTGGACGAGGTGTCTCTCGCGATCCCTGAGGGCATGTTCTGCGTCCTGCTCGGGCCGTCGGGCAGCGGCAAATCGACCTTGCTGCGCATGATCAACCGGCTTGTGCCGCTCGACGGCGGCACGATCCGGGTCGGCGGCGAGGATGTCCGCCGGGTACCGCCCGAGGTGCTGCGCCGCCGCATCGGTTATGCGATCCAGTCGGTCGGGTTGTTCCCGCATTGGCGGGTCGGCGACAACATCGCAACGGTGCCGCGGCTGTTGCGCTGGCCGCGCCGCAGGGTGAGCGAACGCGTGACCGAGCTGCTGGAACTGTTGCGGCTCGACCCGGCCGACTACCGCGGCAAATACCCGCACCAATTGTCGGGCGGCGAGCAGCAGCGCGTCGGCGTCGCCCGCGCGCTGGCCGCCGACCCCGACGTGCTGCTGATGGATGAGCCGTTCGCGGCAGTCGATCCGGTAACGCGTGCGGCGCTGCAAGCCGAGCTGCTGCGCATTCAGCAGGCGACCGGCAAGACCATCGTGTTCGTGACCCACGATATCGAAGAGGCGCTGCGGCTGGCTGGCGGCATTGCCATCCTCGAACATGGCCGCTTGGCGCAATGGGGCACCCCGCTCGCCATTCTCGAGCAGCCCGCCAGCGCGTTTGTCGGCGAATTTGTTGGCGGTGCCGCGAGCGGCTTGCGGGTCATGGCGCTGCGCACCGTCGCCGACCGGCTGCGGCCAAACGAAACCGCCGCCGGCGAGCCGCTTCTCGACGAGGCTTCGCTGCGCGACGCGCTCGCGGCGATGATCGCGCGGCACGCCGACCGGCTGCCGGTCATCGATCGCGCCGGCCGGCCGCTCGGCGCGATCACGCTGGCCGATCTCGTGCGATGAGGCGCTGGCCGCGCGCGCTCGCCAGCCCGCTCCTGTGGGTCGCGGCGCTATTCATCGCGTTGCTGTTCGGCATGCCGGCGCTGGCGCCACTGTTTCGCTTGGCGTTTCCGACGGTTCGCCCGGTGATCTTCGATCGTGCCAGCTTCTTCTCGCTGTTTCTGTCGCATCTCGGCATCGTCGCTGCAGCGAGCGGCGCGGCGGCAGCCATTGCCGTCGCGCTGGCGGTGTTTGCGACGCGTCCCGGGGGGCGCGATTTCCGCCCGCTGGTGACGGCGCTGACGACGGTCGGCCAGACATTTCCGCCTGCCGCAGTGCTGGCACTCGCCGTGCCGGCGCTTGGTTTCGGCGCGCGCCCGACGCTCGTCGCGCTGTTTCTTTACGGCCTGTTGCCGATTGTCGAAAACGCGATCGCCGGGCTGGAAGGTGTGCCGCCGGCGGTGCGGAACGCAGCACTCGGCATGGGACTATCATCCTGGCAGCTGCTCGCCGCGGTCGAACTACCGCTCGCCGCACCGGCAATCCTCGCCGGGGTACGCGTGTCGACGACGATCGCAATCGGCACGGCGACGATCGGCTCGACAATCGGTGCGCTGACCTTCGGCACACCGATCTTCGACGGGCTTGCCGGCAACAATTTGCCTTACGTCATCGAAGGGGCGTCGCTGGTGGCGCTGTTCGCGATCCTCACCGACATGATCTTCGCCCGTCTTGAACGGTTGCTCGCGCCGCCGCACTGAGCTTGTCGCCGGGGTGAACGCAGCGACGGCGGCGCAGCGAAAGATCAGGCGGCGGCGTTGCCCGCCGCCGACTTGCCATCGTTCTCTGCCTTGGCACCGCCCTTGGCGACACCGACCATCGCCGGCCGCAGCAGCCGGTCGTGCAGCACATAGCCGGGCTGCAGCACCTCGATGATCGTGCCGACCGGCACATCGGGGCGGTCGGCTTCAAAGATGGCCTGGTGAAAATTGTGGTCGAAGCGCTCGCCCCGGGGATCGATGCGCCTCAGGCCGTGACGCTCGAAGGCGGCCAGAAGTTCGCGCTCGGTCGCCGCGACGCCGTCGCGCAGACTGCGCGTCTTGCTGTCCTTGATCTCGCTTTCCGGCATTGCGTCGAGCGCCCGGTGCAGATTATCGACCGCCGACAGCAAATCCCTGGCGAAATTCGCGGCCGCGTATTTCTGGGCGTCGTCGCGCTCGCGCTGCAGCCGGCGGCGGACATTCTCGGTCTCGGCGAGCGCCCGCAGCAGGCGATCCCTTGTGTCGGCGAGCTCCGCTTCGATCGCCGACAGGCGCTGGTCCGGTGCGAGGGCGATGCCCTCGTCCGGCAGATCCCCGACCGCGCCCTCGCCGGGATCGTTGGCCGCAGCCGGCCCCTCGTCCTTGTCTTCTATCATGGATTTTATCCTACGATGCGGCCGATCATCTTGGCGGTATAGTCCACCATCGGGATGATGCGGGCATAGTTGATCCGGGTCGGGCCGATGACTCCGATCGCGCCGACGATCTGCTCGCGGCTGTTTTGATACGGCGCGATAATCACCGAACATCCAGCAACGCCAAACAGATGATTTTCGGCGCCGATAAAGATCTGTACCCCCTCGGCCTGCCTGCTGGCATCGAGCAGGCGCAGCACGGTCTCTTTCGTTTCCAGCATCTCGAACAGCGCGCGCAGCCGTTCGAGATCGGCGAGCACCGTCACATCTTCCAACAGATTGGCCTGACCGCGCACGATCAGCGCGCTTTCGCCGTCGCCCCCGGCCCAACTGGCGACGCCGGCCGCGACGACGTGCGAGGTTAATTCATCGAGCTGCGCCTTGTGGGAGCCGATCTCGTCCTCGATCTCGGCCCCCGCCTCCTCGAATGTGCGGCCGATGAGGCGAGCGTTGAGGTAGTTGGCCGCCGCGACCAGTGTGGACGGCGGCAACCCGGGCGGTATCTCGATGACCCGGTTCTCGACGAACCCATCCTCCGTCACCAGCACGACCAGCGCGCGGCCAGGCCCCAGATGCACGAACTCGATATGCTTCAGCGGGCGCTCCTGTTTCGGCACGACGACGACCCCGGCGCAATGCGACAGGCCGGACAGCGCCGCCGTCGCCTCCTCCAGCGCTTGTGCGAGGCTCTTGCCGCGCGCCCGGCACAGCGCCTCGATGTTCTGCCGCTCGTCCTCGCCAAGATTGCCGAGTTCCAAGAAACCATGCACGAACAGGCGCAGCCCTGCTTCGGTCGGCAGCCGGCCGGCCGAGGTATGCGGCGCATAAAGCAGCCCCGCCTCTTCGAGATCGGCCATCACATTGCGGATCGTCGCCGGCGACAGGTTCTGGGACAATAGCCGCGACAACGTGCGCGAGCCGATCGGCTCGCCGGTCTGCACATAACCGTCGACAATCAGGCGGAATATCTCGCGGCTGCGCTCGTTCAACGCGGTGAACGGCGACGGCGCCGACGACTGCACCATTGGCTCTCCGGGTCTCCTGTCCTCGCCGCGATCGGGATTGGCGCGATCGGATTGCCGCATCATACTCGTGTGTCGCCCAACCCCCGCGTCCGCAAAATCTAGGAATGCCGCGGTTCAGCGTCAACTCGGGGACGCGAACGGCATGCCTCGGCTGCAGATCCGAGGGCGGCGATGCGCTGCTATGGCTGACGCTTGAAGACGGCTTCGTATTGCTGTCCGTGCGGCGTCGTCAGATGACCGTCGAGATCGCCATAGAGCAGGCGAAACGCGAACTGGCTACCGTCCGAGTTCTGAAACCGCAGTTCGCCGTCCCTGATGATCCCCGTGCCGTGCAGCACGCCGCCCGGTATCCGCTCGCCGGAGCCCATTGGCCCGAACGCGTAGACGATCGTCGCACCGCCGTCGGCCGCGACGTTCTCAATGATCAGTGCGGCGCATAATTGCGGCGTCCATGACGCATCGCTGAACATGCCGATGAACTGCCGGTAGCGTTGCGGCACCGTCGGCGGGTCGGCCAGCTGCACGCTGACCGGCTGCTCGCAGAAGACGCGCTCGGCCGAGCGCGCAGACGCAGCCGCCGGTGCAGCGCTCGGCGTTGCGGGGGCGACAGAGGGCAGCGGCGGGGCACCGGGATAAAGCGGGATCGGCGACGGCGAAGACTGCGCCAGCACGCGGCCGCCGGCGATCAGCATGAGCGCGGCAGCGACGATCGAACGGCAGATCACGCGGCGGCTCCGACGCAGGTACACGGCGGCCGCAGCAGAAGCCGCTCTTTGCGGCGGCAAGATGGCGCCTTATCGACCAAGATGGCGCCTTTGGACGACGCGACATTGCGCCGGCGCCGCACCGCAAATCCGAGCGTGAAGATGGCCTTCAAAGCGCCAGTGCGGCTGCGCCGCGCAGCACCGCCTCGGCGGTCGGGGTGAAGGCTCCGTCCGCCTCATGCAGCGCAATACCCGGCAGCAGCCGCGCCGGCGCGGCGAGGTGCTTTCTGGCCTGCACAAGAATGCGGTTGGCCGGGCGGCCGGCCGACGGCCACAGCGGCAGGACCGCGATCCGGCCGGCCCGCCCGGCGAGTTGCCCAAGCAGCGCATCGATGCGGTCGGCGCGATGGATAAAGGTAATGCTGCCCCGGTCGCGCACCATCGCGAGAGCGCAACGCACCCAGTCGGCAAGCGCCGCCTCGCCCTCGATCGTCGCTGCTGCTTTCGCCGAGTCCGGTGCCGGCGTCCCGCCGCCCTTGGCGATGAACGGCGGGTTCGCCATGACGTGGTCGAACATGCCCGGGCTGAGGCGCGGCGGCGGCCGCAGCAGATCGCCGGCGATGACCGCGACCCGCCCGGCCATGCCGTTCAGCGCCGCGTTGCCGCTTGCAAGCCGTGCAAGGTCGCGCTGCAGTTCGAGGCCGATGACGCGGCATTGCGGCAGCCGCGCCGCGAGGCAAAGCGTCGCGGCGCCGGCGCCGCAGCCGAGGTCTAGCACGAGCTGTCCGGGCTCCGCCGGAACGGCCGCGGCAAGAAAGATCGGATCGATCGCGGCGCGGCTGCCGTTAGTCGGCTGCCGCAGCAGAACCCGGCCGCCGAGGAGGCGGTCCTCGGTCAACGCCGCGTCGGGCTGTCCGCGGCCGGGCACCGCGCTCAGCGCAATTCTTGCTCGGCGGCGGCGAGAAGTGCGGCGGCGCGGCGGTAATCGCGCTCCGCCACCATCAGGCGGCGCGGTATTGCGCCGATATTGCCTTCGACGAGGCTGGCATGATGATCCAGCACGAGACTGTCGATGCCGGCGCCGCGCAGCCGGGCTTGCGCCCAGGACAGGCGGACCGCGTCGTTTGTGCGCAGCAACTCCCGCATATTACGTCCGCCGCAGTGCGATCGAGCCATGACCGGCCCTTGACAGGCTCGGCCATTCTATGCTCGCTCGCGATCCGGCGCGTCAAGCCGCGCCGGAGTATTCTGGCGGTGCGGCGAGCAGCACCGCCTCGGCGAGTTCGCGCCGGCTGACAACGAGGGCGCCCGCAATCGGCGGCGCCCCCAGCGTAGGAGAACCTGGTGCCGCCGGTACCCAGCGTCGAACCCGGCCTTGTATCTGCGAAGCCATCGCTCGATGCGCTGTTCCGGTTGCTCGGCCCGGATCTGGCACGAGTCAACGCGCTGATCGTCGAGCGCATGCACAGCCCCATCGCGCTGATCCCGCAACTTGCCGGCCATATTGTCGCGGCCGGCGGGAAGCGGCTGCGGCCGCTGTTGACGCTCGCGGCGGCGCGGCTGTGCGGTTACCGCGGCGATCGCCACATCGCGCTCGCCGCCGCTGTCGAATTCATCCACACGGCGACCCTGCTGCACGACGACGTCGTCGACGCCAGCGAGCTGCGGCGCGGCCGCGATACGGCGAATGCGGTGTGGGGCAACAAGCCGGCGGTGCTGGTCGGCGACTTCCTGTTCGCCCGCTCGTTCGAGCTGATGGTCGAGGACGGCTCGTTGCGCATCCTGGAGATCCTGTCGCGCGCGGCGGCGGTCATCGCCGAGGGCGAAGTTGCGCAGCTGGTCACCGCCAACGACACGACGACAACCGAGGCGGCCTATCTCGCCGTGATCGAAGCGAAGACGGCCGCGTTGTTCGCTGCCGCGAGCCGGATCGGAGCGGTCGTCGCCGAGCGCCCGGAAGCGGAGGAGAGAGCGCTGGAGCGGTTCGGCCGCAACCTCGGCATCGCCTATCAGCTGATCGACGACATGCTCGATTTTTCCGCCGAAGTCGGCGAACTCGGCAAATCGGTCGGCGATGATTTCCGTGACGGCAAGCTGACGCTGCCGGTGCTGATCGCGATCGCCCGCGGCGATCCCGAGGAACGCGCTTTCTGGCGGCGCACGCTCGAAGACGGCGAACAGCGTGCGGACGATCTGGAAAGGGCAATCCGCCTTGTCGAGCGGCGCGGCGCGTTGGCCGAGACGTCGGCGCGGGCCCGCCGCTATGCCGCCGAGGCGGCCGTTGCGCTCGCAGAATTTCCCGACGGGCCGCTGCGCCGCGCCCTGGTCGAGACCACCGTCTTTGCTGTCGAACGCGGCTTTTGACGCCCCGCCGCGCCGGTTGCGCCCGACCGGCATTCTTCTTATATATCGGCGCCGGTCGGCGGAGTGTAGCTCAGCCTGGTAGAGCACTGCTTTCGGGAGGCAGGGGCCGGAGGTTCAAATCCTCTCACTCCGACCATTTCGCACGGTGTGGTACAGCTTGCCGTGCGCGGGCATGGCGGAACTGGTAGACGCGCAGGTCTCAAAAACCTGTTCCTTCAACGGAGTGTCGGTTCGATTCCGACTGCCCGCACCACCCTTGCTCCGCTCGGTCGCCGGCTTGGGAGGCGCGGCTCCGCTGGAGAGGCGACCTCTTCACAGGCCGGACGGGTGGCGCTCGTGCCAGCCGGTCGCCTGCTGGTAGGCCCAGCCGATCCGCAGCGCCGTCGCCTCATCGTAAGGCCGGCAGACGATCTGCAGCGACAGCGGCAAGCCGGTCGCGGTGAAGCCGTCGGGCACGGCCAAGGCGCACAATTCCAAAAGGTTGACGAGGCGCGTGAAATGCGCCGGGGTCGTCGCCTGATCGACGGCCTCGACGCGGATCGCCGCGGTCTGCGTCGTCGGCGTCAGCAACGCATCGATGCCGTCGAGCGCAGCGAGAAAGCGCCGCTTCAGCGCGTCGCGTTCGGCGAGCGCAGCGAGATAATCGCGGGCGCTGATGCCGCGTCCGAGGCGGATGCGCGGCCGCACCGCGGCGTCGATCGGCAGATCCGGATTGTCGACGAGATCGCCGACCAGCTGATAGGCCTCCGATCCGATGATGCGTCCCGTCATATCGGTGGCATCTGCAAAGCGGCACGGCAGCGCAAGATCGACGATCTCGGCGCCCTGCCGCACCAACTCGTCGAGCGCCGCGTCATAAGCGGCCAGCACCTCGGGCGCGCAGCCGTCGCGCTCGCCCGCCGGCATGCGCGCGAGGCGCAAGCCGCGGGCGCCGCGCCGGAGGGTCGCGAACGGGTCGGCGACCGGCGGCGCAGCCAAGGTGCGCGGGTCGAGCGGGTCGGGCCCGTGCATGATGCTGTAGAGCACTGCCGCATCCTCGACCGAGCGGGCCATCGGACCGGGCGTGTCAAGCGAGGGCGCAAGCGGCAGGATGCCGTAGGCGCTGACGCGGCCAATCGTCGTCTTGAGGCCGCTGAGGCCGCACCACGACGCCGGCAACCGCACCGAGCCGCCGGTATCGGTGCCGATGCCCCATGGCGCCATGCCGGAGGCGACTGCGACGCCGGTGCCGCTGCTCGATCCGCCGGGGGTACGGTGCTCGTTCCAGTCCCACGGGTTCCACGGTGTGCCGAGGTTCTGGTTGGTGCCCCAGCCGCCCATCGCGAACTCGACCGTGTGAGTCTTGCCGAGAACGATCATGCCCTGTGCAAAAAAGCGCCGCGCCAGCGTCGCCGTCACCGGCGATCGGCGCTGGCGCCATACCGCCGAGCCGCCGGTGGTGACCCGCCCCTCGATATCGACGAGGTCTTTCAGCGCAATCGGCACACCGTGCAGCGGCCCGACCGCGTGGCCGGCGCGAATCGCCTTGTCGGCCGCCTCGGCGGCAAGGCGGGCGTCATCGGCATAGACGTCGATATAGGCGTGCAGCTTCGCGTCGTGCGCGGCAATACGGGCGAGAAAGGCCTCGGCCGCATCGACCGGCGACAGCCTGCGGCCGGCGATGTCGGCCGCCAGGCGGTGAACCGGGAGGAAGCAGGGATCAACGTTGTTTGTCGGCATGGTGCGCTCACTTCGGATAGAGCCGGCGATAGACGCCCGGCGAACCGACATCGTGCCGCATGAAGGCGCGCACCCGCGCCCACGGCTCGCTCTCGGACACATCGGGGCGTTCAAATTCATAGAGCGTCAAGTATTGCGGCTGGCCGTTCCACACCATCAACAGGCCGGTGCCGCGCGTCTTGGCCATGTCGCCGCTCCCTCCGCCGTGCCGCCGCCGAACAACATTTAACATCGCCGCCGTTGCCCTGGCGAGGCCCGGCTCTCCGGCAGCGCTGCGCCGCGCCGCTGTTCCGGCGGCGCTACGCCCGGATTTCACGCCGTTGAAAGGCAACGTAGGCGATCGCAAAGATGATGATCGTCGCCGCGACAAGGCCGGTGAACTGCGGCCACACCAGCAGAAAACTCTGCGCCGTCGGCAGCGGCGACGGCAGCGCACCGATCAGCTGCGTCAGGTAGACCATGCCGAAAAAGCGCTTTTCGGGCTGCAGCAGGGCCTGCGCCGTCTCGCTGTAAAGCGTCGCCGGCGACACCCGGTCGAGCCACTGCTGCGCCTCGAGGTAGGCGGGGTTGGGGCCGAACAGGCCCTGCTCCGGGCCGCCGATCATCGTCGACAGCAGCGGCGTCACCATCAACGCCCAGAAAAACGTGAACAGCAGCCACAGCCCGAGCGCCGCCAGCGCGGCCGTCGCCGGCGC
Source organism: Allostellaceae bacterium (assembly GCA_035504075.1). Classification (GTDB taxonomy): domain Bacteria; phylum Pseudomonadota; class Alphaproteobacteria; order ATCC43930; family CGMCC-115725; genus DATARH01. Next base: position 25,498 of record DATJSO010000276.1, read on the forward strand.
CCGGAACAGCACCGAAAACAGCACCGCAATCGCCAGCCACACGCCGCCATAGGCGATCGTTGCGACGAGAAAGCCGACCATGCGGACAACTTCGGCGAGGTTCGGCGGCAGGCCGAAACGCAGCATGCCGAGCCCCAGCACGAGCAGCCACAGCGACACGAGCGCGATCGCCAGCGAGAGCAGGCGCGCCAGAAATTTGCCGAACAACAGCGCGTCGCGATAGATCGGCTGGGCCAGCAGGCGGCTCAGCGTCCGCTGGTTGAATTCACCGTTGATCGCATCGAAGCCCAGCGCAATCGCGATGACCGGCGTGACAAGGCCGATGATCGAGATGACCGACAGCGGCACGCTTTCCGGCGTCACGGTCAACAGGCGAAGATACAAAAACGGGCTTTCGCCGATCGTCTGACGGATCGCGGTCGCCGAAAACCACGCCACGACGAGGGCGATCAGGAACATCAGCGCCTCGATGACGACCATCCGGGCGCCGCCCAGAATGTCGGCGGTCTCCTTTGCGACGACGACGCCGACCCCGGTCCACGGCGAGCCGATGCGGCGGCCTGTGCGGCGAGGGCGCGGCGTCGTTCCGGCGCTTGCGTCAATGCTCATCGCGGGCCTCCGCGAAATACCGGGTATAAACTTCGTTGAGGCTGGGGGCCGCGAAATGAATGCCGACGAGATCGACCTGCGTCGCGAGGCTGCGGGCGATTTCGGCGCGCAGATCGCGTTGACAATCGACGCGCCGGCGCTCGCTGTCCGGGCCGGCCCCGAGCTGCTGCACCCGCACGACGCCGGGCAGCGCGAGGAGCCGCGCCTCGACGCCGGCGCCGCGCGTCTCGACATCGATCGCATAGCCGCCGCCAAGCACCCGCCCGGCGAGCTCGGTCACCGTCCCCGACAGCGCGATGCGGCCGCGATTGAACAGAGCCACCCGGTCGCAGACGCTCTGCACCTGGTCGAGATGATGCGACGACAGCAGGACCGCGGTGCCGTCGGCCTTGAGCTGGCGGATCATCTCGAGGAATTCCTGCGTCGAATGCGGGTCGAGCGCCGTCGTCGGCTCGTCGAGGATCGCCACCTGCGGCCGTTTCATCAGGATTTCCGCAAGTCCGAGGCGCTGCTTCATACCGTGCGAGAACGTGCCGACCCGAGCCGCCGCCACATCGGCAAGCCCGACCCGCCGCATCGCTGCCGAAAAACGCTCATCGATTTCAGGTCTCGCCATGCCGGCCAGACGCGCCGTGTAGGCAAGATTGTCGCGCGCCGACATCCCGTCGTAGAAGCCGACCTGGTCGGGCAGATACCCGGCCCGACGCTTCACCTCCAACGGCGCGCGCAACGGATCGAACCCGGCGACCTGGGCACGGCCCGCCGACGGCTCGGTAAGGCCCAGCAGCATCAAGATCGTCGTCGTCTTGCCCGAGCCGTTGGGTCCGAGGATGCCGACGATTTCGCCGGGCGCGACGGCGAAATCGATGTGATCGACGGCCGGCAGGCCGCTGTAGATTTTGGTGAGTCCTTCGGCGCGGACCGCCGGCTCGGCCGTCATCGCGCGGTCCTCAGCGGCGGCCGAAACGGGCAACCGCGAAGACGACGACGAGCAGTGCGGCGGCGATGATGCCGATCGCGACCGCGCCCCACAGCGTCGAGGTCAGCACCGTTATGCGGAAATTCGCCGAATCCGACAAACCGCCGGCCGAATCGGCCGTGATCGTCGTCTGGTAATCGCCGGCAATCGCCTTGCTCGACGGGGTCAAGGTGACCTTGACCTCCTGCCGCCCGTCGGGCGGCAGCTCCGGCAGCTTCTGCGGGTCGAAGCTCGATTTCCAGTCTTCCGGCGTGGCGGCGGAGAGAGCGATGTCGCGCGCCGCGGCGCTGCCGTCGTTGTGCAGCACGACGGTCAACTGGCTCGGCCGGCCCGCATAGGCATCGCCGGAGAGCCGGCCTCCCTCGCCGGATACCGACAATTGCGGTTGCCCGACGATCGTCAGGCTGACCGGCAGACTGGCGCTCGCCGCCGCAGTCTTGGCTCGCAGCACGAGCTTGTAGTCGCCAGCCTTGGTTTCGCTCGGCAGCGCAAGCGAGGCATCGACGTCCTTCGAGCTGCCTGCCTTGATCGGGATGCTGGTGATCTGCTGGCTGCCATAGGCCTCGGTAAAGCTCGCCTGGAAATTCTTCGGCGTCTCGGCGCTGAGATTGACCGTCGCGTCGCGGCCGCTGTCGTTGGTCACGGTCATCGTGTACTTGAAGGCGGTCGTCGACGTGCCGCGCAGCGCCGGAAAATCGGTCGTCAACTTGAGTTTTGCCGGCACCTCCTTGCCGATCGCAATCGTGATCGGCAGCTTCTCGTCATATTGCGCATTCCGCGCCTCGACGACGAAATGATAGTCGCCTTCCTGCGCACCAGCAGGCGGGTCGAGGCGCAATTGCAACGCCTCCTCGGAATCGGGCGCGACCTCGACGGCGCCAATCGGCTGGCCGCCGCCGAGGATCTGCGCCTTCCAGCCCGGCGCCACCTGCGGCAGGCTGAGCTGCAACAGCTCGGGCGGCAGCTTGAAATTGTGGACGGACAGGTCGAGCGTTGTCGTCTCGCCGGCGCGGATCGTCAGGGTCGGGTACTTCGTCGTGACAAAGATGCCGGTGATGCCCAACCCCGCCGGGCCGGCCGCATGCACCGCCCCGACCGGCAATATCAGCATAAGCAACGCAGCAACCAGCCGCCGCACCATGAGCCTCACCCCCTTCGCCCGTTGCCTTCGCCGCCCTCGCTCCGCGCGTGCGCCTGAGCAACGAGGCGGCCGATTACCCGCGGGCTCGCCGCGCGCGCTGGAATAAGGCAGCGCGCCGCGGCGGCGAAATTAAGATTTTTTAATGTGCCGGGCTGCGGCGGTCGCGTCAGAAGACGCTGCTGACGGCGCGGCTGAACCAGCCTCCGCTTGCCGTCGCCGGCAGCGAGTGTTGGGTCACCAGATCGTAGGCGTCGGCATACCAGCGGTTGCCCGGGTAATTGTAGCCGAGCACCGCGGCATTCTTTTTTGCCTCGTCGACGAGGCCGAGCGCCAGATCGCATTCGACGAGGCGTTCCAGCGCCTCCGGCACGTGGGTCGTGGTCTGGTACATCTCGATGACCCGCTTGAAGCGGTTCATCGCCGCCAGATAATCCCCGCGTTTCAGATAGTAGCGTCCGATCTCCATCTCCTTGCCGGCCAGGTGATCGCGCACGAAATCGAGCTTGAGGCCGGCGTCGCGGGCATACTTGCTGTCGGGGAACCGGCGAACGACATCCTGCAGCGCGGCGAGAGCCAATTGCGTCAGCTTCTGGTCGCGGCCGACATCGACGATCTGCATATAATAACAAATTGCTTTCAAATAATACGCATAGGCCACATCCCGATTTCCCGGATGCAGCTGGATGAAGCGATCAGCGGCAATCACCGCCTCATTATAATTCTGGTTCTGGTAATTTGCATAAATCTCCATAAGCTGGCTTTTCGTCGCCCAGACGGAGTAAGGGTGCTGGCTCTCTACCTGGTCGAACGTTTTGCTGGCCTCGGTATAATTCTCGTCCACCAAAGCATTCATTGCTTTGTTGTAGAGATCATCGACCGGCTTTTCGACGTAGACTTGATTCGTCGAGCCGCTGCAAGCGGCAAGCGCTATCAGCAGCCCGGCCGCGAAAAACCGCGGCGCCAATACCGGCAGACGCATCGCCGACCCGACCCCATCATTGATCCCCGAGGGGTTATAGCATGGATTACCGCGCCGGCGATCCGCGCGCCGATTCGGCCGCGCCGCTTAGGCGCTGGCGACGCGGGCGGAATCGAGCCACGGCGCAACCCCCGGCGCATTGCTTTCAACGATTGTCGTCGCGCACCACGCATCGGGGTCGGCGAACAGCGCCAGCAACAGCCGGCGGTTCAGCGCATGGCCCGACCGCACGCCGCAGAACTGGCCGATGATCGGGCCGCCGGCGAGGTAAAGATCGCCATAGGCATCGAGCAGCTTGTGGCGGACAAATTCGTCGGCAAAGCGCAGCCCGCCGTCGTTGAGCACCTGATTGCCGCTGATGACGACGGCATTGTCGAGCGAGCCGCCGCGCGCCAGGCCGGCCGCCTTCAGGCGCGGCCAGTCGTCCAACAGGCCGAATGTGCGCGCCGGCGCCAGTTCGGACTGGAACGTGCCGGGATCGAAACTGACGGTAATGTCCTGGCGGTTGATCAGCGGATTGTCGAAATCGATCTCGAAGCTCATCGCGAAGCCGTGCTCGGGGACGAGGGCGGCCGAGCAGCCGTTCGCGCCGACCGCGACGGGCTTCAGGATTTTATAGGCGCGCCGCGCCGCGTCCTGGGCGAGGATGCCGGCGCGTTCGATCAGCTGCAAAAACGGTGCGGCGCTGCCGTCCATGATCGGCACCTCCGGCCCGTCGATCTCGACAATGGCATTGTCGACCGCCGCGCCGGCGAGCGCGGCCATCAGATGCTCGATCGTGCCGATTTCGATGCCCTCGCCGTTCGACAACACGGTCGACAGCGCCGATTCCTTTGTGTTGCGCCAGTCGGCGCGGATCTCGGCGCCGGCGTCGAGCCGGCGAAACACGATGCCGCTGTCCGGCGCCGCCGGCCGCAAGGCCATTGCCACAGGCTCGCCGCTGTGCAAGCCGATCCCCCGGCACTTGGCCACCGACCGCAGCGTCCGCTGCGGCGCAATCCCGATGTCCCCCAACATGCGTCGCCACTCGAAAAATGCAACGAACCCGGTGCAAAACCTATTGCCGCCATACCGCCGTCACAAATCAAACATTGTTACCGATTGTTGCATGGCCGCCGCCCGATCGGCACAAAATGTTGCGGACCGGACAAGCAACGTTGGGTTTTTCACTCCGACCCGGCGCATCGCTCGGAGGTCGCGCGAGGCAATATGCGGATCCATCGCACTCATAGGGTCGCGGCTGGCGAGCAAAGCTCGATTATTCCTGCGGACAGGTTTTGGCCCACATGGCAGCATTGGCAGAGCCGAGATCCGATCTCGCCAAAAGGGGAAGCGCGACTCGGCATCGCCTCATGTGGCCGATATAACTTCTGAGCCGGCGTCGTCGGGCTGACCATGAAATGGTCAAAACGTATTCTGCGAGCTTCGTTCATCGGTAACGTGGCCAACGACAACCAAATGCGAACGGATGCGCGATCCGGCTTCATCGCTCTGGGCGGGCGCGGCGCGTCCTCGCGTTGCCCGGTCTTCCATATCGCGGCCTTCCATATCGCGGTCTTTGCATCGAGCGACCGGGGCGATCACTGAAATGCCGGTCGTCAATTCGTGCCTGTTTATCCATATCCCGAAATGTGCTGGCACTTCCCTGGAGGTGGCGTTCGGGATCGCGGACGATTATCCACACCTTGGTTTGACTATCACAAAAACCCGGCCAAATTTTCAGACCCTTTTTGGTGATGGTCTGCAACATCTTTCGATACGCGAAATCAATACCAATTATCCTCAAATCTCCCGAGGGGCCGGCATCTTTAAATTCTCAGTTATCCGTGATCCTGTCGACCGGTTCGTTTCCGAATTTGTCTGGCGGCACTTTAGGTTTCAAGAGAAATTGCAGGTAGACGCCGCTGTCCTGCGTGTGTTCGCCGACGCACTGCGCGCTTTGGTGAGGTTGGCACACTCCAACGCCTTATTCGAAGATCCATACCGCGGTCTGCTCTGCCGCGAAGACGACAGGGATGCGCCAACGCTGAACGACAGTGCACGGCATCTGCTTCCGCAGTGCTGTTTTGTCTACGATAGAGGCGACGTGCCGCTCGATAAACTGTTTCTCTTTGAGGAGCTGCCCCGAATATTTCAGCTGCTGCCGGTAGCATGCCAACCTGCTAGGCCACTCCCGCATCGGATGGCCGGATCGGTGAGCGATGAGCTCCGACGCCGAATCTCGCCCAACTCGGAATTCCTGATCCGCAGCGTATACCGGCACGACGAGAAGCTTCTCGAGGGTATCCGCCGCAGCAGGCGAGCCGGAACAGATGCTGCCCCGGTCGCATCGGCGCGTGCGCTCGCCTTTCCCAAGCTGTTCTCGTTGCAGCGCCCAGAACCCGCGGCGATCGTGCCGCGACGCATCTGGACCTTTTGGCTTCAGGGGCTGAATAATGCGCCACCTCTTGTAAAGCGATGCATTAGCAGCTGGGCCGCGAAAAATCCAAGGTGGAAGTTGACCGTATTAACCAAAGGCACAATCGATAATATGGTAACGCTGCCAGATTATACCAAGACTTTGGCACTGCCGGTTCAAGCGTTCTCCGATGTCTTGCGTATACACCTGTTGAATAGATACGGAGGAGTCTGGGTAGACGCAACGACGTGGTGTGTCATCCCCCTCGACGACTGGATAGATCGAGTAGCGCAACCTGCCGGATTCTTCGCATATGCGAATCCGGGCGGTCACCGTCCGCTAGCGAGCTGGTTTTTGGCCGCCACATTTCCAAATCGGATCGTCGGGCGCTGGGCTGCCCGCGTCAACGAAATGTGGAAATGCCGAGCGAAAGGCGTACCAGCTTCATCGGAACCACTGACTGATACTCCTGATCCCCTGGACTACTTTTGGTTCCACAGCCTCTTCGCTGAGTTACTACGCGACGAGGCGGATTTCGCCGAAGCGTGGAAGTCTGTCCCAAAGATCAGCGCCCACGGACCTCATCGACTGAGGGAACTCGGACCGCTGGAGCCCGCGGGCGACGAATGCAAACTGCACGTTTATAATAAGCTTGCTAATCTCTACAAATTGGACAGGCGCCTGCTGCTACCCGAGAACCGTCGGGGCCTTGCGATTGGACTGCTCGTCGATCAGCCAAACGAGACCCAGGAAAACCCTTGAACGATCCGCGGCTGCAACCTGAAGTATGCAGCCGCGGCTTTCGTATCGCTTCGGCTTCCATGCCCTCAAGACTGTGAGACTACATCAAGCCGAGCGCCGACGACGGCGAAGCCCAAGGAGACCGACGATGCCGCTACCCAGCAGTACGATGCTAGCCGGTTCGGGCGCCGCGAGCATTCCGGCATCGTTGGACAGCGTCTGCGCAATCGGCTTGGAACATGGACTTGCGGTGGCTACGCAGGTATAGCCGATCAGCATCGAACCATCGGGTGCACCGCTAATCCCGAGCGATATCGCGCTCCCTGAATCCAGCGAGGTGTTCAATGAGTATGCGAACAGCTCGAAGTTCGCCGCGTCCGTGAAATTTGTATCCGCAATCTCGCCCGAATCGGTCTGCCAAACCGAGAACAGCTCTGGATCCGTGCCGGTTGCCGTCGCCGCACCGCCCAGACCCAGGACGCTGTACGCCGTCGCCGTAGTGCCCGAGGCCGCGCTAAACTCGACGCCATTCCCCGTCAGCCCGTAAGTACCAATAGCGGCAAGTGAGGCGTCACTGCCGTCGAACGTGACGGTCGGCGCCGTCGCAGAGGTCCCTCCGTCATAGACGCCGACGATGAGGAGCAACGGGTTTGTCAACGTAACCCCGCCGGACTGCTCACCGAGTGCGAAGTTTGCCGGGTCCGTGATTAGGTTTGGATTCCCGTTGTTGGAGTTGGTGCCTCCGGATTGCTCTACGTAGAGCATATACGCGTGGGCCGGAGCGGCGACGCCGCCGAGCAGCGCGGCGAGCGCGGCAGCCGCGGCGTACGAGGCAAAACGCGACTGGACCCAGTTTTTCGTCGGAACCATTCTATACTCCAGCGGTTGCGGAGACGGATCGATACCCGCGTATGGTGCAATATACATGCCCGCAAACAAAGCCACAAAACAAATCAATGTCTTGCCAAATCACCGCAGCCCCCGCCGCACGGAGAAGCGGCAAAAACTGTAAATTTTTCCGACGCGATATCGAAATGGAACTAACTGGATCTTCCGGCGTGGGGCGGCAGAATCGGGCGGTTCTGCGGCTCCCTGCGCCATCCCGTGTGCTGTTTGTTGAACGCATGCTGACGCGGCACAACGGCTCAACCGCCTCGCACAGCGCCGCCGTCGCGCAGCCGCAGCCGGCGTACGGCGCCAGACACGCTTTGCGGGGCCCGCCTCGCCCCGGCAACAGCAGAACCGATCCCGCCGCCGCGTCATGCCGCCGCGGCGGCTGATCGGGCGCGAAGCGTCTCTTCCCGCCGAATCCGGCGGGGCGCGCATCGCAGGCCCGGCCGCGCAGCAGCCGAAACCGCGGCCGCCGTGCCCGCTCAACTGCGGCAGCCTGTCGCAGCCCGGGCGGAGTCCGGGCCGCTGCAAAAGTGTAAAAAATCCCGACGACGGGTCATCGCACGGGCCGCGCGCAGGGTCCCGTGGATGCGGCAAATCGTCTCGCCACGGCAGGCGCGACGACCTTAAACCACGAATTTTCGGCTCGGATTTATCCGGTGCGGCGAACCCTCCGAAGCAGCCCGAGCCCGACAACATCGCTGCCGAAAACCGCGATCGTCGCCGGTCCCGGCACCGCATTATTCGATTGGCTGGGCCCCTGCACGAATTCGGCGGTGATCGTCGGATAAATCGTCCAATCCGAGGCGTTACCCAGCGTCAGATCAAGCACCGCTCCGTCAGTGAAATCGACGACGATCGGGTCCAGCTCGCTGCCGCTGTCATTCCACGTGACCGAGTCGGTGTCGTTGTTGTAATCGGCGACGTATGTCGCGGTATCGCTGTAGCTGCTCGCGGTGCTCGCCGAGGTGCCGTCGTCGAGGCCGGTGAAGGTCACCGTGATCGTGTCGCTCGCCGTGTTGCTGCAGTACCGGCAGCCGCTCGACCTGGCGGGGCTGACCGAGAGAAAGTCGACCGGGCCATACGCGGTGCCGGTCGTCAGCTGGAGGTCGGAGAAGGAGTCGCTCGTCGGTTCGATCGTCGGCTCGTTACCGGTCGCGTTCGACTGCGTGACCGAAAAGCTGCCGGAGAGTGTCAAGGTTTGTGCGACGGCGGCGCGGGGAGTGGCGACGGCGGCGCCGAACAGGACCAGGGCCGAGGCGGTGACGGTGAGGAGAAGGGGATGCTTGGTCATCGGATGCTGTCCTGGTCCACTACTGGTTCACTATGCGTCTGCTGTCGGGCCGGCGGGGCGCGGGGAGAAGGGTTGCGGTGGCCGCCGGCCGGGCGAGGGGTCTTGCGAACGTCGCCTTACGCGGCGGCTGTCGTCGCCTGCGCCTTGCCGCGACCGAGGCGGCGGCGGACGAACGGGAGGCCAAGCAGACCGCTGGCAAACAGCACCATCGAGGCAGGCTCAGGGACCGTCGGCGGCGCCGTGTAAGTCATCGTGGCGCTGATGTCGGAGGTGATCGTCCAATCCTGGGCGTTGTCGAGGGTAAGAGCGACCACGGCGCCATCGGTCAAATCTATGTCGTCAGTCACGCTGCCTTGGCCAAGCACGCTGCCCCCTGAGCTGCCGGCCCAGACGATGCAATCGGTGTCGCCGGTACCGCTGTTGCTGCAGCTCAACTCCGACCCGCCCCACTTATCCGTGAAGACGAAATCCGTGTTCAAGCTGCCGGTGGCGTTGTTGCCGTCGATAAAGCTGAAGTCGACGTCAACCGTCTCGGATATCGTGCTGCTGCTGTTGCAACCGGAGCAGCTTCCGGGGCTCACGGTCACGAGGCCCGTCGTGGACAAAGGCGAACTCGTCGAAAACGACGTCGGGCTGGCCAGGTCCTTGGTGACTGTCGGCGTCGGCGCGCCCCCAGTGGAGGTCGGGGTCAGCGGCGTGACGGTGTAGCTCATGGAGACACTGAGGCTGCTGCTAGAGGCGACCGCATTCGCCGAAACGGCGCCCATAAAAAGGAGGGCAGTGGCCGTAGTAGCAATGAGCTTTTGCGTGTTCATGACGAGACCCCTTCTCCCCAAGGTCAAGCGAGTTACGGATGCAGGTTCAGTGCAGTACCGGAAGGTCGATCGGGAAGTACAGTTCCGCGCTTCCATTTCACTGCCGCCGAACCGCGACGACAGAGGCATAGCAACAGCGGTGCCAAAGCCGTTACGCTGTTGACGCGGCGTTGTTTTTTTTCGGAGGCCGGGAAGAACTACGCAAATTTGCCGCAATTCTGCAAACTTTCGCGACATTCGATTACCTATTGACAACTGCGTGCGCCGGTCCCTCGCCGCTCGATCGCGGCGCGGCGGTGGCGCGGCGCCGCCGGTCGGGACGGTGCCTGGCCCGCTGGCGGGCAGGATTTCCGCTGCTTCTCCGGGCGGCAGCCCCGGGTCGGCCGGCATTAACCAATTTTTTTCCGGCAGCGGCGCAGTCCTCGCCACGGCGTCAACCGGGTGTAAAATCTGCCGACATGTCCCCAATGGGCGTCAGGGGCCGGCAATACGGCGCGCATCGACGCGTTCCGCCCGCATTGCGCGAGGCGCGCCGCTCCTGTCGGCATTCTTTACAGGTCGAACAAAGGTCCGCCGTCGCCGGCTCCGCGGCCGACAACGACGACCGGCGCCGCACGCGGGCGCGGCCGGGGCGGCGGGTCGCGGCGGGTCGCGGCCGGCGGCGCCGCGCCGCGTCGGCCCGAAGGGGTGCCCATTCGGCCGGCTCGCGTCGAGGAAATCAGGGATTTGTCCGGGGATTTGTTACGCGAAGCCGTCGAGGCGATGGAGCGCGGCAAGTTTTCCGACGCGCCGGCGCCGACCCGCGCGGGCGGCCGCGTACACTGTCGAATCGCTGGCTTTTCGGCCAAATCCGCGACGAAAATCCAGGCTGCGCGCGGCATTCGCCGGCCGCATCGCCGCCGCCGCTGTCGCGATCCTTTACACTCGCCTGGCCGACAGATCGTTCAGAGCATGCCAACTCATTGATTTTATTATGTGGCACACCGATTGCTTAGTCCGCTGCGAGCAACGCTCTTTCATGGGGTAGGACATGACCAGCCAACTTTCACGGCGCCTTCTGGGGGGGACCTCGAAGGCCGTTTTGTTCGCCGCGGCGATCGGTGCCGCCGGCTTCCTTGCTCCGCAAGCTGCCAACGCAGACGTGATCGCTGAGTATTCGGTTGACGGCGGCGCAACGTACAACCCGATTTGCTCGGCTCCATCGGGATCAGCCTGCAGCAACGCGTCCATTACAACCTCGAACGGGATTTTGCTGACCTTGTCATCGGCGGGATCAAATTCGCCAGGAACGGCGAGTCTCGCTGATGTCGTCTCCTCTACTTTGCAGATCACGAATACGTCCGGCGCCGCGGAATCGATTCTGATAAACATCGGCGACGTGAACTTTACGGCGCCGACGACGCCGCCAGACGTGATCGTGAACAATCACATCGGCGGGACAATTGTCGTCCCAAGCGCTCTTGATACCGCCAGCTTGGTCAGCTACGTAAACGAGAGCAATGGGCAGAACGCGACAAGCGGCTTCGCAACCTCTCCTGCTGCTCCAAATATAACCGGTAGCGGTTCGTTCTCGCAGGACTCCTTCTTGGATCTTCCATCGCTGACCGCGCCTTTCTCTTTGACGGAGGTGCTAAGTCTAACGCTTGGCGCTGGATCGTCGATCAACTACTCGACGAGCACCACGCTATCCCCCGTTCCCGAGCCGATGTCGCTGACCCTGTTCGGCAGCGCGCTTGTTGGC
>DATJSO010000277.1:0-20194 GCA_035504075.1 Allostellaceae bacterium
AAGTTCGACCGGCGGATGCGCCAAATGCTGCACGACATGAACGACCACCGGCCCGCGGCATTCCGCGACGGCAAGGATGCCCTTGACGCGCAACAGGTCGGAGCCGCGCAGCGCGGTCAACACCGCCATCGCCTGCTCGAAGACGCGCCACGGCAGCGGCGCCGCAAAGAACAGCGCGAAACTGTCGATGCCGTGCGAGTGGGCATGCTCGTGCGCATGCATATCGCGGCCGCGGCCTGCGGCCCGCGCCGCCAGATCGAGGCTGTCGTCGAGCAGGAAAGCGGGGTCGATGACGCCGTGCGTCGCCGTCGCGAGCGGCGCCGCGCTGAGATCGCGGATATGCTCGACCAGGCGCGTGACCGCGTCGGCGTCGGTCCGGTCGCTTTTGCTGATGACGATGCGGTCGGCGAGCGCGATCTGCCGGCGCGCCTCGGGCATGCGGTCGAGGTTGGCGGCGCCGCCCGGCGCATCGACGACGGCGATCAGCGCCTGCAGGTGAAACGCCTCGCCGAGCGCGCGGTCGCTCGCAAACGTCTGCAAGACCGGGCCCGGATCGGCGAGGCCGCTCGTCTCGATCAGGACGCGGCGAAAGCTCGGCACCCTGCCCTGCGCCCGGTCGGCGAACAGCGCGCGCAGGCTCTCCTGCAGATCGCTGCGCACGGTGCAGCACAGGCAGCCATTGCCGAGCAATACCGTCGCATCGCTCGACGCCCGCAGCAGCGCATCATCGATGCCGATTTCGCCGAACTCGTTGATGACGACGGCGCTCTCGGTGCCCGCCGGGGTCCGCAGCAGCGCGCGGAGCAGCGTCGTCTTGCCGGAACCGAGAAAGCCGGTGACGACCGTGACCGGGAGGCGCGCGCCGCGCGCCCGGCGCTGCCGGCGGCCGAACGGCCCGGCCGCAGCGCCGGTGAACGGCATCGATGGGGTGTCTTCAGCCATCCGTGCAGCCCGTCGCAATCGCCCGGCAGCGCTTATACCAGCCGATCATCATTGCGAAGCGCAATTGACGGGCGATTGCCTCGCTCTGCGCGCAATGACGGCCGCCGACCTGGGCGGCTCAAGCGGCTGCGGCCGCCGGCTGGAGCGCGCCGAGACAGCGCGACAAATCGATCTCGTCGATTTGTTCCGGCAGCAGAAAGGCGGCGGCGTATTCCTTGTAGACCCCGGCCTTGAGGAACAGCTCGAACAGGTCGGGGTCGATGTGACGCTCGCGGCTCATGCGCGCCATGATGTCGATGCACTCGGACAACATCTTGCGTGCCTTGTACGGCCGGTCGCACGCCGAGAGCGCTTCGAAGATGTCGGCGATCATCATGATCCGCGCCGGGATGCTCATCTGGTCGCGCTTGAGGCCGCGCGGATAGCCGGTGCCGTCCATCTTTTCGTGATGACCGCCGGCCCATTCCGGCACGCGCCGCAGGCTTCTCGGAAACGGCAGTGCTTCCAGCATGATGATCGTCTGCACGATATGGTCGTTGATGTGGTAGCGCTCTTCATCGGTCAATGTGCCGCGGCCGATCGAGAGGTTATGGAGTTCGCCGAGATTGGCCTTGTGGGCCGGCCGCTCGATGACAAAACCCCAGGGGTTGCCGGGGGCGAGCGGCGCCGCGTCGTGCGCGATGATATGGCCGGGCTTGTCGGCCAGCAGGTGCTCGACGGCGGGAAGCGGCGTTTTTTCGCGCGGCTGGCGGGTGCTCTCCTCCCATGACAGGCCGATGCGGTCATCGAGCGTGCGCAGCCAAGTCACCTCCGCAATCTGCTGCAGCCGCGCCACCTTTTCCGGCGCCATGAACTCGCCGCCGATGTTGCAGTCGGCGACGAACGCGAAATCCTCATCGAGTCGGGCGAGGCGTTCGTCGCGCGCGGCGCGCAGCATCCCCTCGTCGCCGCCGGCCATGACGGCGCGCAGATAGGCGATCTCGACATCCCGCTTCACCACCTCGAAACGGGTGCGGATCTCGTGGATCCGGTTATAGATCGTCTCCAGTTTCGTCGCCTTGTCGACGACGAATTCGCGCGTCGTCACCTTGCCGCAATCGTGCAGTCCGCCGGCCACTTCCAGTTCGTACCACTCGTCCTCGTTCAGATGGAAATCGGCGAGCGGCCCGTCGGTCGCGGCATCGGCGGCACGCGCCAGCATGTTGGTCAGTTCCGGCACGCGGTGACAGTGGCCGCCGGTATAGGATGATTTTGCGTCGATCGCGCCGGCGAAGACGCGCAGAACGGCGCGAAACAGCGTCTTTTGCGCGTCGATCAGCATCTGGTTGTCGAGCGCGACGGCCGCCTGGCCGGCGAGCGCCTCGACCAGCGGCACGATGTCGGCCGGAAATGCGACCGTCTCGCCGGTTTCCGAGTGGGCGTTGATCAGCTGCAGAACGCCGACCACCTCGGCGTCGTGATTTTTCAGCGGCACGGTCAGAAACGATCGCGAGCGGTAGCGATTGCGTTCGTCGAAGGCGCGCGTGCCGCTGAAATCAAACCCGGGCGCGTTATAGGCATCCGGCAGGTTGATCGTCTCGCCGCGCAGCGCGGCCGCCGCCGCCACATTTTTGTAATTCGCCGCGCCGTCGCGGTCACGCAGCCGAACGGCGTCGAACGGCGCCGGCGAGCCTGTCGTGCCGCCCCACGCGATCCCCAGCGTGTCGTTGCGTACGATCGTGAAGCTTAATTCGCCGCCATCTTCGCTGACGAGATAGATCGTACCGCCATCGGCGCCGGTCAGCTCCTTCGCGCCGATCAGGATCGTTTCCATGAGTCGGCTGAAATTGCGTTCGGCCGACAACGCGATGCCGAGCTCGATCAGCCGCCGGTAGCCGACCTCCCGGTCGGCGCCCTGCGCAACAGCGGTCATCGCTTCCTCCGGCGGAGCCGCGGGTTTGTTAATACCGCGGCCCAATATACCGAGATCGGCCGGGCCTCACCAAATGGGCGAGCGGCCGCCATCGACATTGATCGACGCGCCGGCGATATAGCCGCCCTGGTCGGAGGCGAGGAACGTCGCGATCGCGGCAAATTCCTCGGCCTTGCCCATGCGCCCGAGCGGCACGTTGCGGCCGGCCTGGGCGATGAAATCGTCGAGCCCGACATTGGCGCCCTCGGCGCGATGGCGGCGGACGATCTGGTCGCTGACGATGATGCCGACATGCAGCGCGTTGACGAGGATGCCGTGCGGCGCCCCTTCGTTGGCCAATACCTTGGTCAGCGCGAGGCCGGCGGCGCGGCTGACCGAAGTCGGCACGCTGCGCGGCCCGGGCGCCTTGGCGCCGATGTTCAGCACATTGATGATGCGGCCCCATTTGCGCTCGCGCATCTGCGGCATGACGAGCCGCGCCAGGCGGATCGCGGCAAACAGCTTGAGATCGAGGTCGCTCTGCCACTCCTCGTCGGTCACGCTCTCGAAGGGCTTCGCCATCGACTGGCCGGCGTTGTTGACGAGGATGTCGACCCTGCCGAGTTCCGCCATCGCCTGGTCGAAGGCGCGCTGGATCGGCGCCATCTGCGACACGTCACAGCTGATCGCGGCAACCTTGCGGCCGGGCGCGGCGGCCAGGATCTGCTGTTTTGCCTCGGCCAATGTCCCGGGGTCGCGCGCCAGGATCGCAACATCGGCGCCGGAGGCCGCAAATTCCTGCGCGATTGCGAGGCCGAGCCCCTTGCTGCCGCCGGTGATCAGCGCGCTTTTGCCGTTGAGCCGAACTTCCATGCGTTCCTCCGTCGATTAGGGCCAGATACCATTGTCATTCCCGCGCCGGCGGAATTCCAGGGCGATCTCGCACGGCGCGCCGCCGGACCCGCTTGTCGGGGATGGCGAGATCAAAAGTCGATCTCGTCACACTGCCGTCAGCACGTCGATCGCATCCATGTCGTCGCGCGACAAGGCCCAGCCGGCCGCCGCGACGTTGGCGGCGACCTGTTCGGGCGTCGTCGCGCCGGCGATGACGCTGGCAACGCCCGGCCGCTGCAGCAGCCAGCTGACCGCCAACTCCAACAGGCTGTGTCCGCGCGCCGCGCAGAAATCGCCGAGGCTCTCGACGCGCCGCCAGTTTTCGTCCGTCAGGTAGCGCTCGGCGAGGCGCGGTGTCTTGGCGAGCCGCGCGCCTTCCGGCAGCATCACGTTGCGGCGGTATTTGCCGGTCAACAGGCCGTTGGCAAGCGGCGAGAACGGCACGAGGCCAAGCCCGCAATGTTCGATGACCGGGGCGAGTTGGGCTTCGATCTCGCGCTCCAGCAGGTTGTAGCGCTCCTGGCAGGCGATGAAACCGGCGAGACCGCAATGCCGGGAGGTCCACAAAGCGTCGACGACCTGCCAGTCGGCGAGCCATGAACAGGCGATGTAGCGCACCTTGCCCTGGTGCACGAGGTCGTCGAGCGCGCGCAGCGTCTCCTCGATCGGCGTCCGCGGGTCGGCGATGTGCTGGTAGTACAGGTCGATCCAATCGGTGCCGAGGCGCGACAGGCTCGCTTCGACCGCTGACATGATGTAGCGGCGCGAGGCGCCCTGCAGCCGTCCTTCCGCGTCCATCGGCCGGGCGAATTTGGTCGCCAGCACGATGTCCTTGCGTCGGCTCCCGAGGGCGCGGCCGAGATATTCCTCCGAAGCGCCACGCTCGCCATAGGTGTCGGATGTGTCGAAGAACGTGATCCCGAGATCGAGCGCCTTGTGCACGACGGCGCGGGTCTGGCTCAGGTCGATGCGGCCGCCGAAATTGTTGCAGCCGAGCCCGACCTCCGTAACGATCAGGCCGGAGCGGCCGAGATTGCGGTATTCCACGCTGATTGGCCTCGGTTTGTGCGTCCTTGACCGGATACTATAAAGCAGTCGGCGGCGCCGCGCGCCCAGCATGCTGAGGTTGCACGGATCGGCGGCTCGCCGTTTTCGCCTGCGAGGAGAAGCAGCGATGGCCGATGATGCCGGCTCGGCGGCGCGTTACCGCGGCAATCTGCAAGGCGAAGTGGACAGCGCGGCGCTCTACCGCGCGCTGGCTGGCGCCGAGCAGGACCCGCATCTCGCCGAAGTCTACCGGCGCCTCGCGTCGGTCGAAGAGGCGCACGCCGAATTCTGGACCAGACAGCTCAACCGCATTGGCGCGAGCATCAAACTGGACCGGCCGGACTGGCGCACCCGCGCGCTGATCTGGCTGGCGCGGCGCTTTGGGCCGCAATTCGTCTTGCCGACGCTGAGCACATTGGAACAGCGCGATATCGGCCATTACGACGACCAGCCGGAAGCGGTTGCCGGCGGCCTGCCGGCAGCGGAGCGGTCGCACGAACGCGTCGTCGAGGCGATGGCGGCGGCGATGCCGGCGGGCGCCACCGGGAGCGCACTGGCGCGCCTCGAAGGGCGCCACCGTTCCGGCGGCAATGCATTGCGGGCCGCCGTCCTCGGCGCCAATGACGGGCTCGTGTCCAATCTCAGCCTCGTCATGGGCGTCGCCGGCGCCGAGGTTGCCGGCGGAACGATCCTGCTGACGGGGCTCGCCGGCCTCGTCGCGGGCGCCTGCTCGATGGCGATGGGCGAATGGCTGTCGGTGACGAGTTCGCGCGAATTGGCACAGCGGCAGATCGCCGTCGAGGCCGATGAATTGCAGCGCATGCCCGAGGAAGAACTCGAAGAGATGGTGCTGATCTATCAAGCGAAGGGGCTTGACGAGGCGGCCGCGCGGACGCTGGCGCACCGCCTCATGGCCAACAAGGAGAGCGCCCTCGACACGCTGACGCGCGAGGAACTGGGCATCAACCCCGAAGAACTCGGCGGTTCTCCGTGGGCCGCGGCGGGCGCCTCGTTCGGGCTGTTCGCGACGGGCGCGATCTTCCCGGTGTTTCCGTATTTCTTTCTCGGCGGCAACGTCGCGCTCGGCGCCAGCCTTGCGGCGAGCGGCGTTGCGCTCGTGCTGATCGGCGCCGGCACGTCCCTGTTCACCGGCCGCAACATCCTGTTTTCCAGTGCGCGGCAGCTGTTGATCGGCTATGCCGCCGCCGCCGTCACCTACGGCATCGGTCGCCTCGTCGGTGTTACGATCGGCGGATGAAGCCGTTCGGCTGTGACATGCAGCGCGGCAGGGGCCCGCGGGGCCGGCCGCCGGACCGGAGGACCCAGAATGCGCAGCCTGTGGTCGGATGCCGACGCCGCGGCGATTGTCGCGCAATATGCCGGGCGAGGCATCGGCCGCGACCTCGCGTTGCGCGTCTACACGTCTCGCCTGCTGGGCGGCGATCGGCGTTTAGTGCTGCACGGCGGCGGTAACGCGTCGGTCAAATTGGTGCTGCCCGATCTGCTCGACCAGCCGGTCGAAGCATTGTGCATCAAGGGCAGCGGCAGCGATCTTGCGACGATCGAACCGGTGGGGCTGCCCGCCGCGCGGCTCGCGGCGCTGCGGCAGTTGCGGGCGCGCGCGGCGCTGTCCGACATCGACATGGTGCGGCAATTGCGTGCCGCCCTGCTCGATCCGGAGGCGCCCAACCCGTCGGTCGAGACGCTGCTGCACGCGTTCCTGCCGCACAAATTCGTCGATCACACGCATGCGACGGCGATACTGAGCCTGACCAACCAGCCCGACGGCGCCGAGCACATCGCCGCGCTTTACGGGCCGCGCGTCGGTGTCGTGCCGTATCTGATGCCGGGGTTCGCGCTCGCCAAGCGGGCGGCCGAAATCTACGAGGCCGACCCCGCGGTCGAGGCGCTTGTTTTACTGAACCATGGGGTTGTCAGCTTCGGCGCCGATGCGCGCCAGAGCTACGAACGGATGATCGCCGTCGTCACGGCCGCCGAAGAGCGCCTCGAGCGCGGCCGCCGCGCCGTCTTTGCGCCGCGCGACCTGCCGACAAGCCTCGCCGCCCCGGCCGAGACGGCGCCGATCCTGCGCGGCGCCTGCGCCCTCCCCGACCCGGCCCGGCCCGGCGCGTATGCGCAGTTCGTGCTGGAGTTCCGTGCGGGGCCGGCGGTGCGCAATTTCGTCGACGGCGCGCAGATCGAGCGCTACGCGACGGCGGGCGTCGCAACGCCCGACCATGCGATCCGCACAAAGTACCGCCCGCTGCTGGTGCCGCCGCCGCAAGCCGGTCGGCTCGACGATTTCAACACCGCCGTGCGACAGGCGGTCGAGCGCTACGTCGCCGGGTATCGGGCGTATTTTGCGACACATGATGACGGGACCAAACGGGCGCTTGATCCGGCGCCGCGCGTCGTGCTGGTGCCGGGGATCGGCCTGTTCGGCCTCGGGCGCAGCGCCGGGGACGCGCGCATCGCCGCCGATCTCGCGGAAAGCTGGATCGAGACGGTGACCGACGCCGAGGCGATCGGCCGCTTCCAGTCGATCGGCGAGGCTGCGGCGTTCGATATCGAATATTGGCCATTGGAGCAGGCCAAGCTCGGCCGCACGACCGACAAGCCGCTTGCCGGGCGGGTCGCGCTGGTGACCGGCGGCGCCGGTACGATCGGCCTGGCGACGGCGCACGCGCTGCGCGCAGCGGGCGCCGAGATCACGCTGTTCGACCGCGCCGGCAGCAACGTCGTGGCCGCCGGCAAAGAACTCGGCGGCCTCGCCCTTGAATGCGACGTGACCGACGCTGCCGCGGTGCGGGCGGCGTTCGACCGGGTGGCCGACCGTTTCGGCGGCGTCGATATCGTCGTATCGAATGCCGGCGCGGCGTGGCAAGGCAAGATCGGCGAAGTCGAGGACAAGGTGCTGCGCGCCAGCTTCGAATTGAATTTTTTTGCCCACCAGCACATTGCGCAAAGCGCCGTGCGCATCATGCTGGCGCAGGGAACGGGCGGCTGCCTGTTGTTCAACGTCTCGAAGCAGGCCGTGAACCCCGGCCCCGATTTCGGCCCCTACGGGCTGCCGAAGGCGGCAACGCTGGCGCTGATGCGGCAATACGCACTTGAATATGGCGGCGCCGGCATCCGCGCGAACGCGGTTAACGCCGACGGCATCCGCGGCGGCCTGTTGACGGGTGCGCTGATCGCCCGGCGCGCCGAGGCCTACGGCATCAGCGAACGACAATACATGAGCCGCAACCTGCTGGGCCGCGAGGTGACGGCGGAGGACGTCGCGCAGGCGTTTCTTGCTCTTGCGCTGGCGTCCAGCACGACCGGCGCGTTTCTGACCGTCGATGGCGGCAACATCGCCGCCGCGCCGCGCTGACGCGACAGGGCCGACTTGATCACCGGCCGCCAAAAGAGGAGTTTTATACCAATCCGCCCGCCTGTGGAGGAATAACGACGATGCCGGAAGCCGATATCGAAGGAGGCCGCTACCAGGCCGAGACGCCGCAAGCGGCGCCGGGGTTCTTTCTAAAAGGCTCGCACCAACTCGATTGGGGCATGAAAAACCGCTTGGCGCGCGTGTTCAGCCCGCAGAGCGGCCGCACCGTCATGCTGGCGGTCGATCACGGCTATTTCCAGGGGCCGACGACCGGGCTCGAGCGCATCGACCTCAGCATCGTGCCGCTGTTACCTCATTGCGACGCGCTGTTCTGCACGCGCGGCATCCTGCGCAGCGTCATCCCGGCCGAGTCGCAGCGGCCGATCGTGCTGCGCGCCAGCGGCGGCCCATCGATCCTGAAGGAACTCTCCGACGAACAGATCGCGATGGACATGGAAGACGCGGTGCGGCTCAACGCCGCCGGCGTCGGCATCCAGGTGTTCATCGGCGGCGAATACGAGACGCGCTCGATCCACAACATGACGCGGCTCGTCGATGCCGGCCTGCGCTGCGGCATGCCGGTCATGGGCGTCACCGCGGTCGGCACCGACATGGTGCGCGACGCGCGTTATTTCCGGCTCGCCTGCCGCATCATCGCCGAGATGGGCGCGCAATACGTCAAGACCTATTACGTGCCCGAGGGCTTTGAGACCGTGACTGCCTCCTGCCCGGTGCCGATCGTCATGGCCGGCGGCCGCAAGCTGCCCGAGATCGAGGCTTTGACAATGGCCTGGAACGCGGTGCAGCAGGGCGCCGCCGGCGTCGATATGGGACGCAACATCTTCCAGTCCGACGCGCCGAAGGCGATGATCCAGGCGGTGCACGCGGTCGTGCATAAAAACGCGAAACCGGCCGACGCGCTCGACCTGTTCCATTCGCTGCGGGCACACGGCTGAAAGCCCGGCCGCCCGCGTCAACGGGGCATCGTGGTCCGCGAGCGGCCGCGCGGCGCCGGCGCGCCGGTGCCGGCAGTCGTCGGCGGGGGGCGGCCGGTCGGCGTGGACACGGTGGTCTCCGCGCGCGGCCGGCGCCCGCGGGTTGCTGCCTGACGCGCCGGATCGGCCGCTTCTGCGGTCCCGTGCGCGGCAGATTCCGGACCGGGCCGCGTCTCTTCTTCGGCGATCTCGCGCTCGGCGCGGTGCCAATGCTCCTCCTGCCGTCCGTCGATCCGGCCTTCTTCGACCCAGATGTGATAGGCCCGCTCGCGGATCCTTGCGTCCCGTTCCGATTGCATCGGCCCTCCCTTCGCCAGCGCCCGAGCAAACACCGACCGGCCGCCGCAGTTTCCGCCTGCGGCGGCCCGGCATCGCCGCGCTTGCCGGCGCCGCGAGGCGAGCCATAGGATTGCCACCGTAGCCATCCTGCAGGAGCTTCGATGCCCCACCTGACCACCGATGACGGCGTCAAACTATACTATGAGGAGGTCGGCTCCGGCCATCCGGTCGTCTTTGTGCATGAATTCGCCGGCGATTACCGCAGCTACGAGCCGCAGCTGCGCCATTTCGCCCGGCGCTATCGCTGCATCGCGTTCAACGCGCGCGGCTATCCGCCCTCCGAGGTGCCCGAGGATTGGCGGCGCTATTCGCAGGAACGGGCGCGCGACGACATCCGCTGCGTGCTCGACGAGTTGACGCTGCCGAAGGCGCATGTCGTCGGCATCTCGATGGGCGGCTTTGCGGCGTTGCATTTCGGGCTTGCCTACGCGCCCCGCGCCAGCGCCCTCGTCGTCGCGGGCTGCGGCTATGGCGCACAGCCCGACAAGCGCAAGCAGTTTCAAGAAGAGACGACGCGCACCGCCGCCCAGATCGAGAGCCGCGGCATGCAGGAGGTCGCCAAAACCTATGGTCTCGGGCCGACCCGCGTGCAATACCAGAACAAGGACCCGCGCGGCTTTGCCGAATTCATGACGCAATTGGCCGAGCACTCGACGCGCGGTGCCGCCAACACGCAGCGCGGCGTGCAATCACGCCGGCCGTCGCTGTGGGACCTGACCGACCAGATGAAGGCGCTTGCCGTGCCGACGCTGATCGCCACCGGCGACGAGGATGAACCGTGTCTCGAACCCTCGCTAATGATGAAACGCACAATCCCGACGGCGGCGCTTGTTGTCTTCCCGAACACCGGCCACGCGCTCAATCTCGAGGAACCGGACCTGTTCAACCGCACGCTCGCGGAATTCTTCCACCAGGTCGAGAACGGCCGCTGGCCGCGCCGCGACCCGCGATCGGTCACCACCTCGATCCTCGGCATGTGATGCGCCTACCACGGCGCCGGCCGCCACGGTGCCGGGTAATAGCCATACCACGGCGGCGGCCATGACCGGCCGTCGCCGGCGAAATCCGGCATCGTACCGGCGTAATCGTAGCGTCGAATCGGCGGCGGCCGGTACGCATGCATGATAACACGGTGCGGCTCGCGGCGCGCATGCCGGACCGGGCGACGGCGGCTTTCGGCGTGACGGTTGTGGCGATTGAGCCGTTCGTGTGCCGAACGGCGGCGTTCGCGCCTGGCGGCCGCGACGGCCGCGTTTGCCCGTTTCGCCTTTTGCTCGGTCGCTGCCTCGTGATGCGCCGCGGCCTCTTTAGACGCCGCGGCCGGTCTCGGCGAGTGCGCGATTCGTGCCGGCGGGATGGGCGCGGTCGCAACCGGCTGTTCGGCGGCGACAGTGACGGCGGGGATGGCCAACAACGCCGCGAGCGCGGCAATCGGCAAAAGCCCGAAGCGTCTGGCGCCTGTTCCGAACATGTGCGGTGTCCATCGTTGCGGCGGCGAGAACCGGCTCGCCGTCCGATATTCACGTTATTCGCACTGCGCGGCAACGGCGTCCCTGCGTGCCCCAGATGCGGCGGCAGATGCACGAAAGCGGCGCCACAAATCCGGCGGACTTTAACCTGTGATTAGTGCCGGCCGGCTATTCCCTCGCGCTGGGGAACGGCCCGGCGGCGGACATGGACGATATCCTTTTGCAAATCATGCTTGCGACGGCAGGCGTCGGATCCGTCGTTATCGGCCTTGGGATCGAGCGTTGGATCCAGCAGCGGCGGGCGCAGTTGCGTCGGGATCGCGACGGTGGCGCACCGGTCAATCTGGCATTTACGTCATCGCCGACGCCGCCCGCCTGAACCGCGTCGCGGCCGGCGACCGCTCGACCGGCGTATCAAAACGCGAAGCGCAGGCTGGCGATGATCGTATGAACGGCAAAATCGGTGGATTTGGATGCCGTGATGCTCGTCGGCAAGATCATCGGCACGGATGTCTCGGTCGTGCCCGAGCGCAACTCGCCGAGATCCAGGTATTTATAACCGAGATCGAACGTCAGGCTGGGGGTGATCGGGTAGCCGACGCCGACCCCGGCGCCCCAGGCGAAATTTGCGCGTGTGCTGCCGACTTCGTTGAATGTGACACCGGCAAGCTCGCCGCTCGTAAACGCGCCGGAAAATGCGCCTACGTCGTTCCAAGAGACGCCGACCCCGGCTGTGACATAGGGCTCCCACAGTCCGAACGCTTCTGGGTAAAGCCCGTTCATGTCAAGATAGCCGTTCCCCATGACGACCAGCGAGGAGAATGACGCCGATCCTGACGGACTGCCGGCGGGCAGCGTGGTCGATCCGTGCAGGCTGAACGACGGCAGATCATCGACCGTTACATCGCCGCGCAGCAGCGGACTGAAGCGATATCCAACACCGCCGCCAAACAGGATGGAGTTATTGATCGTCGCCGGCAGCTGGGCGCCGCAGAGGTCGCAATTGGCCGCGTTCGGGTTAGTATCGGTAAACGTGACGTTCTGCCCAAACCCGCCGCCGAGGTCGCCGCGGAGGTAGAAGCCGGCAGGCATCGTCTGCGCCGCCGCCGCGGCGCCGGCGAGGCCGAGGCCAGCTATCGCGGCACTGATTTGGAAGCGCATCGGCGCTGTCCTTGCTGTGCATCCGCGAGTGCTGCCTACGCGATATGACGGCGAGTGCCAAGCCCGACGGGTATGATCCTGCGGAATTTCCCCGTTTCGGTCGCGTGCTCGGCGGCGGCACCGCTGCGTTCACGCGAATCGACGCCTCTGACCACAGCAATTCGACGTTGTCGAGCGGTCGCTGAATGCGTCAAATTAAAGGCCAGAGATCAAGCAGCCGGTATGGGAGCGGAGAACGATGAGACTGAAGGACGCCGTCAACATCGAAGACCTGCATCGGATGGCGAAACGCCGGCTGCCGAAGGTTGCGTTCGACTTCATCGAGGGCGGGCTCGAAGACGAGCGCGGCCTCGAACGCAATGCTGCGGCGTTCCACAAGCATTGCCTGCTGCCGCGGTATCTTGTCGACGTCTCGGTGCGCGATCAGTCACAGACGATATTCGGGCATCAATTCAGCAGCCCGTTCGGCATCTCGCCCACCGGTGGCGCCGGTCTCTACCGCCGCGGCGCCGACCTGATGCTGGCCGAGGCGGCGGCCGACGCCAACATCCCGTACATCATGTCCGGCGCCAGCAACGATTCGCTCGAGGCGGCGGCGAGGGTCGCCCCGAACCACGCGTGGTATCAGCTCTATGCCGCGAAGGACGGCGCGATTTCCGATGATCTCGTGCGCCGCAGCGCCGATGCCGGGCTGCAGGCGCTGGTGCTGACCGTCGACGTGCCGGTCCATTCAAAGCGCGAGCGCAACATCCGGAACGGCTTTGCCAGCATCCGCGGCAACTGGATGAAGGCGGCGATGAGCCTGAAGCCGGCATTGCTGGCCGAGGCGGTAACGCATCCCGGCTGGGTCGTCGAATACATCCGCCGCGGCGGCACGCCGGCGCTCGAAAACTGGCTGCCCTATGCCGGCGCGAACGCGACGCCGGAGGACACGGTGAAATTCAACCGCGCCCAGGTGCCGGCCCACGCCCAGACCTGGAAGGACCTCGAACGCTACCGCCGGCTGTTTCCGCGCACGCTGATCGTCAAGGGCATCATGCACCCGGCCGATGCCGTGCACGCCGCCGAGATCGGCTGCGAGGGGGTCATCGTGTCCAACCACGGCGGCCGCCAACTCGACCAGGCACCGGCGTCGCTCGACGTCTTGCCGGCGATCAAGGCGGCGGTCGGCGACCGGATGACGATCATGCTCGACAGCGGCGTCCGCCGCGGCGCCGACATCCTGATCGCGCTGTGCCTCGGCGCCGATTTCTGCTTTTTCGGGCGCCCGACGCTCTACGGCGCTGCCGCCGGCGGCCTGCCCGGCGTCAAGAAAGCGATCGACATCTTCCGCGGCGAGATCGACACCGTCATGGGCCAGATCGGTTGTCCGAGCCTCGACAGGCTCGGCCCTGATTTCTTGTGGCAGCAGGAAAGCTGGCCCAGTAACCGCTGACGAGAACTACGCCAGCGCCGGGCGGAAGCCGCCGTGGGCGCGCTGGCGCAGCACCAGCGAGCCGACCAGCACCAGATTTGCCAGGTTGAACAGCACGCCGATCGCAAAAGCGGGGCCATACGAGCCGAGATGGTCGAACAGCGCGCCGGCGAACCAGCCGCCGAACGCCATGCCGCCCATGCTGACGAACAGCAGGCTCGGCACCCGCCACGAAGCCTCGCGCGACGGAAACAGCTCGCGGATTGCGATGACATAGGCCGGGATGATGCCGCTGAAGCCGGCGCCGTAGGCGGCGGCAATCGTGAACAGTCCGGCCTCGTTATGGGTCGCCATGAAGGCGGCGATCGTCACCGCCTGGCATGAGGAGGCGGCGAAGACCGTCTTCAGTCCACCGATGCGGTCGGCCGTCCAGCCCCAGAGCACACGGCTCGCGAACGCGCTGCCCTGCAGTACCGACAGCATCAGCGCGCCCTGTTCGGCTGGAATGCCGATGTCGCTGCAGAACGCGACGAGATGGCCCTGCGGGATTGACATCGGGATGCAGCAGCAGAAACCCGCGGCGCACAGGATCGCCAGCACCGCATTCGGCCGCAGGCCGAGAATGGTGTGGCCGTCGCGGCCGCCGCCGTCTCGGCCCTCGGCGAATTCGCTCAAGGCATCCGGCGGACGGCGCAGGAACATCGCCGCTATCGGCACCACGATGACGACGACGGCGGCAAAACCGGCCATCGTCAGCCGCCAGCCGTAATCCGCCATCGTTCTTTCGAACAGCGTCGGCCAAGCCATGCCGGCGATGTACTGGCCCGAGGAGATCAGCGCCAGCGCCGTGCCGCGGCGGCGATCGAACCAGCGGCTGACATAGACAAGCAGCGGCGGATAGAGCGCGCCATTGCCGAGAAACCCGACGAACAACGTGTGGCCGAGGAGCAGCGCGGCGAGACCGCCGCTCGCCGAAATCGCAAGGCCGAGCGCAATCATCGCGGCGCCGAATGTGACTGTGAAACGGACGCCGAGGCGCTCGGCGACCTGGCCCATGACGATGCCGCCGAGCCCAGTGCCGAGCCAGGTCAGCGCGCTGGCGAGCGCCACCAGTTCGCGCTCGGTGCCGAGATCGCCGGTGATCGGCTTCAGTCCGACAACGGCGAGCAACGGCGAGCCGTAGGAGATCGACAGCAGACCGAGCACGACCAGCGCCGCCGACCACGAATCGCGCGTCTCGATCGACACTCTCGGCGATGACGAGGCCGCGCCCGGCGCCGTCGCGTCGGCGAATTCACGCACCCCGCCCCTCCCCGCCTATCCGGTTCCGCTCGCCTGCCGCAGTTTTAGGCAGACCGCCTCTCCTGATAACGCGCCCTGCGCCAGAGCGGCAAGCCGCGTTTCGGCATCCCTTCCCTGCGGCGGCAGAGCGTTGCGGCGACGCTCCGAATTTCGTTGTGCGGCGGTGAAGTGCTCAGGCGGTCAGAGTTCGGCGCCGACGAGCGGCCGCGCGGCGACCGGCGTCGCCCCGAGGTCGAACAAGCGACGGCGCTCGGCCCAGTTGAGGATCGCCAGGCTGCCGTCGAAATCCTCGACCAGCGCGGTGCAGCTCTCGACCCAATCGCCGTCGTTGCAATAAAGCACGCCGCCGAGGTTGCGGATTTCGGCATGGTGGATATGGCCGCAGACGACGCCGTCGAAGCCGCGGCTGCGGGCGTCATCGGCCAACGCATCGGCAAACGATCCGATGTATTCGACGGCATTCTTCACCTTCAATTTGAGGAATGCCGACAGGGACCAGTAATCGTAGCCGAGCCAGCGCCGCAGCCGGTTGAAATGGCGGTTGAGCCACAGCCCCAGCGTGTACACGGCATCGCCGAGCAGCGCGAGCCAGCGGGCATGCTTGACGACAAAGTCGAACCAGTCGCCGTGCGTCACTAAGAGACGGCGACCGTCGGCGGTGACATGCACTGCTTCCTGCGCGACCTCGACCCCGCCGAAATACAGCGTCGCATATTCGCGCAGCCACTCGTCGTGGTTCCCCGGCACGTAGATGATGCGCGTGCCGGCGCGCACCTTGCGCAGCATCTCCTGCACGATGCCGCTGTGGCTTTGCGGCCAATACCACGAGCGTCGCAGGCAGCGGCAATCGACGATGTCGCCGACCAGATAGACGGTTTGCGCGTCGTTGTGCCGCAGAAAATCCAACAGGAATTCGGCTTTGCATCCGCGGGTTCCGAGATGCGCGTCAGAGATCCAGATGGTGCGGTACAATCCGACCCTGTGCGCCACCGCGCTCCCTCGTCAATCGTAGTAATCGGCTCGCTTCAGTAACCAAATCGTCCTGCGGCCGTCGCAGGCATTCTCGCGGCAAA
Source organism: Allostellaceae bacterium (assembly GCA_035504075.1). Lineage (GTDB taxonomy): Bacteria > Pseudomonadota > Alphaproteobacteria > ATCC43930 > CGMCC-115725 > DATARH01. The sequence continues at coordinate 15,901 of DATJSO010000277.1, forward strand.
CGATCGAAATACGGCGGATGATCCGGCGAAGCGCCTCAGCCGCGCATGCCTTTCGCCCGCACGGGCGCAATCAGCACGCGATCGACTCGGCGCCCGTCCATCTCGACGATCTCAAAGCGCCAGCGATCGGCCGCGACGCGGTCGGCGACCATCGGCACCCGGTTGAGCCGCGCCATCAGATAACCGCCGAGCGTATGGAAATCCGGGTCCTCGCCGGGCAGCTGCGCGACGCCCAACAGCTGCTTCAACTCGTCGAGGCCAAGCATCCCGTCCACCAGCAGCGTGCCGTCCTCGCGCCGCACGACGCGCGGGTCGGCGGTCTCGCCGGCGCCGGAAATGTCGCCGACCAGCGCCTCGAGAATATCGGTCAGCGTCACCAGACCTTCGAGATCGCCGTATTCATCGACGACGAGCGCCATCGGCTCGCCGCTCGTCTTGAAGACTTCGAGCGCGCGCAGGACCGTAACCGTGTTCGGCACAAACAGCGGCGGGCGCATGGCGGTGCGCAGGTTGAACGCCTGCCCGGCGAGCACCGCCGCGAGCAGGTCCTTGACCTGGACGATGCCGGCAAGCTGATGGGTGCCGCCCTCGACGACCGGGAAGCGGGAATAGGCGCTGTCGCGGATGCGGCTGCGGGTTTCCTCCTCCGGGTCGTCGAGATCGAGAAATTCGACTTGCGTTCGCGGTGTCATGACGGTGCTGACACGGCGGTCGCCGAGCCTCAGCGCCATTTCGACGATCGGCGCTTCGCCGGGCGGAATGTGGCCGGCCGCCGCGCCTTCCCGCAGCATGAAGGCGATTTCCTCATCGGTCACGGTCGGCGGCTCGCCGCGCCGCGGCAAGACCCGCAGGATCAAATCGCTCGTTGCGCTGAGCAGCCATTCGAGCGGCGCCGCCGCGCGCGCGACCCAGCGCATCAGGCGGGAGATGCGGGCGGCGATCCGCTCGGGATTGCTCAACGCGATCCGCTTCGGCACCAATTCGCCGAGGATCAGCGAGAGATAGGAGATGCCGACCACGATCACCGCGCCGGCGATCAGGTGGGCGTAGCTCGCGGCCGCGCCGCCCTGCGCGGCGAGGAAATCCTGCAGGCGTTCCCCAAGCGTCGCCTGGCCATAGGTGCCCGACAGCACGGCGATGACCGTGATGCCGATCTGCACGGTCGCCAACAGCCGCGACGGGTCGTTTTTGAAATCGAGCGCCGCTTCGGCGCCCGGATTGCCGGCAGCTGCCAGCGGCTGCAGGCGGGCGCGGCGCGCCGACACGAGCGCCATCTCGGCCATCGAGAACAGCCCGTTCACCAGGATCAGCAGCACGACGACGGAAATTTGCAGCGTCAGCATGGCAAATCTCGAAAACCCCCCGCGGCGCCGCGGGGCCGCAAAGGCGGGGAACTGCGGGAAACGGCTTTGTCAGAATAACAGTCCGCCGCGCCGCTTCGAAACAAGCGGCCGCACGGCCGAGCCGAGGGGTCGCGTCGTCACCGCGACGACAGGCGCATTTCGCCCGTCGGCCGCGCCGCCGAGTCAGAACGACAGATCGCGGGGCCGTGCCGGGATGACCGAACGGTCTAGAACAGTCTCACATTGAGCGGCATCAATCCATTTCCTCGTCACCCGCGGGCTTGACCCGCGGGTCTGGAGATGGCTGGGTCATGTGCGACGCGCTAGTTGAAGCGCGGGCTGACCTTTTCGCACAACAGCTGCAGCGACTTCATGACCTTCGGGTGCGGGATCTTGGTGCCGCAATTCATCTCGCACAAGATGCCGTCAAGCCCGAGCCTTTCCCTGAGGCCCGTCAACCGATCGGTCACCCGCTCGGGCGAACCGACGATGATCTTGTCGCGCAACGCTTCGTCATACGTGATCGTCTGCAGGCGGCGGCCGCGCGCGGCGCGATCCTCGACGGCGCGCACGCCGGCCCGGCTCGCCGAATCCTCAAGCCGCTCGCCGAGATAGCGGTAGAAATACATGATGCTTTCTTCCGGCTCCTCGCGCGCCGCCTGGTCGGTTTCGGCGATATAGACCGGCGCGCGCAGAAACACCTGCCCTTCGCCCGGATGGCCGGCTTCCTTCCACGCGCGGCGATAGGCGGCGATGTTCGGCTCCAGTTCTTCGAGCGTGCCGAGCCGCACCGCGACAAACACCCCATGGCCGAGTTTCGCGATTGCGGGGAACGTGTCGGCGCTGTTGGCGGCGACGCGGATTTCCGGGCACGGCTGCTGGTACGGCTTTGGCGTCACCCGCACGTTGTCGAAATTGTAGTATTGGCCGTGATAGGAGAACGGCGCCGCGGTCCACGCCTTCTTCAGGATTTCCAGCGTCTCGGCAAAACGTTCGCGGCTTTCGCCGTAGGGCACGCCGTAGGCCTCGTAGGTGCGTGGAAAGCCGCTGCGCCCGACCCCGAAAATCAGCCTGCCGTGGCTGATCTGGTCGACGGTGGCGGCTTCTTCGGCGAGCCGCAGCGGATGGCACAGCGGCAACACCTGCACGGCGGTGCCAATCCTCATGCGCTTTGTACGGGCGGCGATCGCGCTCGCCAGGGTCAACGGCGCGGATGCCACCGAGCGTTCCGGCGCTCCGTGGATTTCCGCGAGCCACATCGCGTCGAGCCCCCAGCGCTCGGCGGCGTCGATCTGCTCGAACGAGGTCGCAAACGCCTCCTCGTCGCTGACCCCGGCGGTCCGCTGGAACTCGTGAAACATGCCGAACTCGAACGCCATCTGATGCCTCCGTCGCCGCGGACCGCGCGCCCTTCAAAGCTTATGGGCGAACGCCCGCAAAGGCGAGCGGAAACGGCGCATGGCGGCCGCGTCGCAGACGCGCCGCGGGCGCAAATCTCCTAATCGCGCCGCAAAAGCGTCAATGCGTCAGTTCGCGCATTGCGCGGTCGATGCCGTCGAGGGTGAGCGGGAACATGCGGCCTTCCATCAGCGCCCGGATCATGCCGACCGACATCGTGCCGCTCCAATGCCGCTCCGGCACCGGGTTGAGCCACACCGCCTTCGGGTAATGGTCGAGCAGGCGCTGCATCCAGACGCGCCCCGGCTCCTCGTTCCAACGCTCGACGCTGCCTCCTTCCTTGTCGATTTCGTAGGGGCTCATGCTGGCATCGCCGACCAGGACGATTTTATGACCGGGATCATAGGTGCGCAGGATCTCGCGCACCGACGTCTGTTCGACGTGGCGGCGGCGCGAGTCGGTCCATACCGTGTCGTAGAGGCAGTTGTGGAAGTAGAAATGCACGAGGTGCTTGAATTCGCCGCGCGCCGCTGAAAACAGTTCTTCGCAGATGCGGATGTGATCGTCCATCGAGCCGCCGACGTCGAGAAACAACAAGAGCCGCACCGCATTGTGCCGCTCCGGCTGCATCTTCAGGTCGAGCCAGCCGGCGTTGTGCGCGGTCGAGCGGATCGTGCCGGGCAGGTCGAGTTCGAGGTCGGCCCCCTCGCGCGCGAAACGGCGCAGCCGACGCAACGCCAATTTGATGTTGCGAGTGCCGAGTTCGAGCGTGTCGTCGAGGTTGCGGTATTCGCGTTTGTCCCAGATCTTCACGGCCGTGCGATTGCCCGCAGATTTCGGACCGATGCGCACGCCTTCCGGATTGTAGCCGCTATTGCCGAACGGCGAGGTGCCGGCGGTGCCGATCCATTTGTTGCCGCCCTGGTGGCGCTTCTGCTGTTCGGCGAGGCGCTGGCGCAGCGTCTCCATCAATTTGTCCCAGCCGCCGAGCGCCTCGATCTGCCGCTTCTCCTCCTCGGTCAGATAGCGCTGCGCGAGCGCTTGCAACCATTCCTCCGGCAGTCCGGTCTGCGGGTCGCCCAACGTCTCGATGCCGTTGAAGCACTGCCCGAAGACGCGGTCGAAGCGGTCGAGATGGCGCTCGTCCTTGACCAGCGCGGCGCGCGCCAGAAAATAGAACTCGTCGATGTCGAAGCTGGCGACGCCCTCCTTCATCCCTTCCAACAGCGTCAGGAACTCGCGCAGGCTGGTCGGCACCTTGGCCGCGCGCAATTCAAGGAAGAACGAAATGAACATCAGGGTCAGACCCGCTTCAGAGCCTGTTTGAAGGTGGTCACCTGTGGGTCCGTCCAGGTGTCGCCGTGGTTCCAAAAGGCCGGCAGCGCATCCCGGTTGAGCGCCACCCATTGGATCACTTGAGGCGACATCTGTCGCAAAACCTGCGCGGGCAGGCTGTTGGCGACAACGCGCGGCGGGTCGGCGATAAGCACCGAAAAGCTTGGCTGCGAACGGCCCGGCTGGACGGAGTATTTGACCCGTGGGCCGTGGCCGCC
>DATJSO010000278.1:0-23765 GCA_035504075.1 Allostellaceae bacterium
TCGAACGCGAGGACGACGTCGCCGAGCAGCGCCGGCGCACCCGCTGGCGCGGTGCCGCCCTCCTCCGCCAGTGCAAAGGAGAGAACATTGGTCGGCGCGTCCTTGCCGCGAAACTCATGGTTCAACTGCCGCTGTTCATCATCGTCCGTCAGCACGATGCCGACAATGCCGCGCGCCGCCTCGGAGAGCGCCGCCCGCGCTGCACTTTCCGCCAGCATAGCGGCATCCGGGCACCTGGCGAGCCAAGCCTCGCAGCATATCGATACCTCGATCGCGGTCGTCACCCTGGCTCCTCGCCGCGGGCGGTGCCGTTCAGCCTCGCATCGCGCGCCTCGTAGGCGCCGACGATGCGCGCGACCAAAGGGTGGCGCACGACATCCTTCTCGGTGAAGCGCACAGTCGCGATGTCGTCAATGCCGTGCAACGCCTCCAGCGCGTCGGCAAGACCGGACCGGCTGCCGACGGGCAGATCGACCTGCGTCGGGTCGCCGGTCACCACCATGCGCGAACCCTCGCCGAGCCGGGTCAGAAACATCTTCATCTGCACCGGCGTCGTGTTCTGTGCTTCGTCGAGGATGACAAAGGCGTGCGCCAGCGTGCGGCCGCGCATGAAGGCGATCGGCGCCACCTCGATCTCGCCCGAGCCGAGCCGCTTTTGCAATTGCTCGGCCGGCAGCATGTCGTCCAGCGCATCGAAGATCGGCCGCAGATAGGGATCGACCTTGTCGCGCAGGTCGCCGGGCAGAAAGCCGAGGCGCTCGCCGGCCTCGACCGCCGGCCGCGACAGGATGACCCGCTCGACCTTGCCGCCCATCAACAGGTCGATTGCGGCGGCGACGGCAAGATAGGTCTTGCCGGTGCCCGCCGGCCCGAGGCCGAACACCAGCGCATGCTCGCGCATTGCCTTCACGTAATGGGCCTGCGCCGCCGAACGCGGCGCGATGCGCCGCTTGCGGGTGCGAAAGCCGGCATCGTCGCGCCACAGGCTGAGACTCTTGTCCTCGTTCTCGGCCTGCGCCAGACGCAGTGCCGCCTCGACCGCCGCGAGGTCGATCTCCTGGCCGCGCTTCAACCGCTCGTAGAGCCGCGACAATGCGGTGCGGGCAATCTCCGTCGCCGAAGCGGGGCCGGCGATCGCCAGCCGGTTGCCGCGCGGCGCCAGCGACACCCCAAGCTGCCGTTCGATGCGATCGAGGTGCTGGTCGCGTTCGCCATAGAGCGCCGGCAACAACAGATTGTCGTCGAATTCGAGCTGGCTGCGTCCGGCGGCGGCGTAGGCCGCCTCGATCGCCGGCGGCACGTCCGTCACGCGGCCGCCTCGCGAGAGGTCATTGCGCCGGCGAGGCTGTTCGCCTCCGCGCCCAAGATCGTCACCGGCGCGATATCGCCGATCCGCGCGGCGCCGGCGGCGACATGAACGCTCTGCAGATAGGGGCTGCGGCCGACCAGTTGCCCCGGATGCCGCCCCGGCTTTTCGAACAGCACCGGCAATTCGCGTCCGACGCAGGCGTTGTTAAAGGCGCGCTGCTGCGCCCGCAGCACTTCCTGCAAGGCGCCAAGCCGCTCCACCTTCAGCGGCTCTGGTATCTGATGAGGCGCGTTCGCCGCCGGGGTACCGGGGCGCGGCGAATATTTGAACGAGAAGGCCTGCGCAAAGCCGATATCGCGCGCGAGGGCGAGCGTCGCGCGAAAATCATCCTCGCTCTCGCCGGGATAGCCGACGATGAAATCCGATGACAGCGCAAGATCGGGCCGCGCCGCCCGCAGTCGCGCGACGGTGTCGCGATACTGCGCGGCGGTGTGCCCGCGGTTCATCGCAGCCAGCATGCGGTCGGAGCCGCTCTGCACCGGCAGATGCAGAAACGGCATCAGCTGCGGCACGTCGCGGTGGGCGGCGACCAGCGTCGCATCGACATCGCGCGGGTGCGAGGTTGTGTAGCGCAGCCGGTCTAGGCCGGGAATTCGCGCTACGGCCCGGATCAGATCCCCCAGCCGCCACGCGGCGCCGGTCGGGGCGGCGCCGTGGTAGGCGTTGACGTTTTGCCCGAGCAGCGTGATCTCGCGGACGCCGCAGGCCAAAAGATGTTGCGCCTCGGCCAGGATGTCGGCCGCCGGACGGGAATATTCGGCGCCTCTGGTATAAGGCACGACGCAGAACGTGCAGAATTTGTCGCAGCCTTCCTGGACGGTCAGGAATGCAGCGACCGCCGGCGGGGGTTGCGGCGCCGGCAGAAAATCGAATTTCGCCTCGACCGGGAAATCGGTGTCGAGCACCGGCCCCGCGGCGGCGCGCGCCACTAACTCGGGCAGGCGGTGATAGGTCTGCGGCCCGAACACCAGATCGACAAACGGCGCCCGTGCAAGGATCTCAGCACCCTCCGCCTGCGCGACGCAGCCGGCGACCGCAACCAGCATGCGGCCGCCCTGGCGCTCGCGCGCCGTCTTCAGGCGGCGGATCGCGCCCAATTCGGAAAACACCTTTTCGGCCGCCTTCTCGCGGATATGGCAGGTGTTCAGCACGACCAGATCGGCGCCCTCCGCCTGCGCGGCCGCGGCATAGCCGAGCGGCGCCAGCAATTCGGCCATGCGCGCGGAATCGTACACGTTCATCTGGCAGCCATAGGTCTTGATGAAGAGTTTTTTTGTCGATGCCGTCATCGACAGTCACCTCTCGCTGGACGCGGCGTTGCGCTTGGCAAAGTCGCAGCCGGCCGGATCATCCGAGCGCCGGCGCGGGGGCAGCAGCCGGCTTTGGCGCCGGTGGCAGAGCGGGGGCGCCGCGGCGGCCGCTCAATGCGCCGGCGAGGCCGGCCGCGACACGCTCCTCGCAATAGCGCGCCAGCGCCTTGCGCGAGCCCTGCTCTGCCAGCGTCGTCGGCGGGTGGAATTCGACAACGACCTCGACCGTGCCGAGACCCAGGACGCGCCATAAATGCGGCGCCATCGTCATCGTCCCGTACCAGGCGAACAACGGTCGCAACGCGCGTCCGATCGGCATGCCGTCAAGCCTCGTATAGGCGATCGAGACCGGCTGCACATGAACGCCCTGCACCGCGGCGGCGACGCTGAACAGCGCGCTTTTGAACGGCAGGATGCGGTTGCCGTCGCCGCTCGTCCCCTCGGGGAAGAGGATCAATGCGTCGCCCACGGTGAGCCGGCGGGCGATGCTGTCGCGCTGATCGACGGTGCTGCGCACGCGACGATCGACAAACACCGAACGCTGCAGCTGCGCCAGCCAGCCGAACAGCGGCCAGCGGGCAACCTCGCTCTTGGCGATGAAGGAAGCCGGCAGCAGCGAGCCGAACACGGTGACATCGAGATAGGAGATGTGATTGGCGGCAAACAGCACCGGGCGGGCGCCGCTCGGCCGGCCGAGTTGCCGCACGCGCAGGCCGAGGATGCGGCAGCATTGCCGGTGATAGAAGCGCGGAAAGCTTGCCGTCCACGGCCGGCGCAGCACCAGGCCGAGCGCCTGCACCGGCATCAGCGGCAAGGTCCACAACAGATAGACCGTCAGCCGCCACGACCGCAGCAGCGGCGATCCCATGCTTTCTACGCCGCCCATGTCTCCTTCGATTGCCGTTCGTAGTGGCGCGAATACTTCTCGCTGACAAGATCGGTCTTGACGACGATGCAGACATCGGTCGTGTTGAACTGCTCGTCGATAACGGCACCGTCGCCGACGAAACCGCCGAGCCGCAGATACCCCTTGATCAACGGCGGCAGCGCCGCAAGCGTGCGATTGGGGTCGATCGCTGCGGGCGGAAGCCGGCGCATGTCGACGCGCCGCTCGCGCAGCGCAAGCGCCCGCAGCGCCGGCGGCGCCAGATGGTGATAGTAGAGGTAGGAGAGCGGCGCCGCGAGCGCCTCGGGATCGGTGCCCGGCAGACTGGCACAGCCAAACATCAGCGCTATGTCGTAATGAAAGACATAGGCGGCGATGCCGCTCCACAAAAGCTGCATGACCGGACGGGCGCGATAGCCGGCATCGACGCACGACCGCCCCAGTTCGAGAATTTCGCCGGGGTAGGTGATGAGCCGCGCGACATCGAACTCGGCTGCCGAATAGAACGCGCCGTGCCGCATTGCCGCCTCGCGCCGGATCAACCGGTAAGTACCGACGACAGCTTCGGCGATGCCGTTGCCGCGGCTGTGGTCGAGCACCAGGAGATGATCGCAGATATGGTCGAAAGCGTCGCGGTCGCGGCGCTGTTGCGCCATCTCGAGCGGCGGCCGCGCGCCCATCAGTTCATAGAAGACGCGGTAGCGCAGCGCCTGCGCCGCCTCGATGTCGGCGGCATTTTCGGCGAGCCGGACCTGCAGCGACCCCGAGACGATATCGACGATGCGCTGGGCCGCTCCGGCGCTGCCCGAGAGCGGTGCGGCGCCGTCGGGCGGCAGGGTGCGCGGCGCGCGCGCGGTCGCCGCGATCACGCGAGCGGGTTCCGCAATATCAGTCCTCCGGCCGCTTCTTGCCGCGGCGCGGCACGGCATAGAGTTCGAGACGATGGCCGACCAGCTCGTAACCAAGTTCGTCGGCAATGAACTCCTGCAGCTTTTCGATCTCCTCGTTGTGGAATTCGACGACGCGGCCGCTCTGCAGATCGATCAGGTGATCGTGATGCGCGCTCGGCATCTCCTCATAGCGCGACCGGCCGTCACCGAAATCGTGCCGCGCCAGGATATTGGCCTCCTCGAACAGCCGCACCGTGCGGTATACCGTGGCGATGCTGATGCGCGGATCGATCGCGGTGGCCCGGCGGTAAACCTGCTCGACATCCGGGTGATCGGCCGAATCAGACAGCACGCGCGCGATCACGCGGCGCTGCTCGGTCATTTTCAACCCCTTGTCGAGACATAGCTGCTCGAGGCGGGAGACCATCGATTCGCGTTCCGGGTGGAGCATCTCATTGCCATTATAGCCGAATGCTCATGAGGCGCCTATCCCGCGATCGGTGATGGCTCTCAGGCGCGCGCCCGCCGCGCCCGCGTGCCGAGGCCGATCTCCTTTGCCAGTCGGCTGCGTTGTCGGGCGTAGTTCGGCGCCACCATCGGGTAATCCGATGCCAGTCCCCAGCGCTCGCGGTACGCCTCGGGCGACATGTTGTAGGCGGTCTTCAGGTGCCGCTTCAGCATCTTCAGCTTCTTGCCGTCTTCCAAACACACGATGTAGTCGGGGTGCACCGACTTCTTGATGTTGACGGCCGGCTGCGGTTTGGCCGGCGGCACGGCCGACGGGGTGCCGATATTGGCCAGCGAATTATAGACTTGATTGATCAGATGCGGCAGGTCACTCAACGTCACGGTATTGTTGGACACGTGAGCCGCCACGATCTCCGTGGTCAGAGCCAGCAGATCGTTCTCTTGTTCGGCGTTTTCCATCGCGGAGTTCCTGAACTTTCACTCGAACGCTAAATATAAATAAACGTCGTACAGAATGCAATAAGCAGGTCATCGGGGTTTTTGCCAACCGGCCGTGCGTGTTATGTTGTTGGAGATCCGACGTGCGCAACGTTACAGTAGAAGGGCAAATCAACGATCGCCGCCCGCCGGGCTTATCGGACGAGTGGGTGGTGCCGAGTTTGGCGTTTCATTGTCTGATGCGGTGTCATTAATCGCACGGCGGAGGATCAGCCCATCGCCGTCTTGCCCGTCGTGGCGGTAATAGCGTGGCCGGCGGCCGACCTGCACAAAGCCGGTCGCGGCATAGAGGCGGCGAGCCGCGCCGTTGGCGACGGCGACCTCCAGCACCACAGAACCGGTGCAGCGCCGCCCGGCTTCGGCAATGACCGCATCGAGCAGGAGCCGCCCGACGCCGCGGCGACGACAATCGGGAACCACGCCGAGCGACAGGATTTCCGACTCGTCGCCGAGGTCGCGCGCCAGCGCGAAGCCGGCCGGCTCGCCCGCCTGCCACGCCAGGAAGCCGAATACGCCCGAGAGCGCGAGCACGCGCACCAGCGCCGCCGCGTCCCACGGCTCCTCCGGGAACGCCGCGCCGTGCATCAGCGACAGCGGCAGCTCGATGCCGGCCGCCAGCGGCGTTATCCCGCAGATCACGAAAAACCCGCCGCATGGCCGTGGCGCCGCGGCAGGCTCACATCGGGCGGATGCAGATACAGCGGGCGCATGGCTGGCGCCGGCTCGCCGAACCGAAGCCGGCGCAGCGCGGCGGCGGCGACGCCGCCCGCGTCGGGCGCGCTGTCGCCGATGATCGCGACCGCGCAATGCTGGCCGAGTGCGGCTGCGGCACACGCCGCCGCGTCGCCGGCCACCAACAGCCGCCTTCCGCCGATAGCGGCCCGCGCATAATCGGCGAGCCGGTCGGGCAGCACCGAGCGGGGCGGCGCCAATGCCGTCGGCGGCGACAGCGCGAACAGCTGCGTGTAAAGGTCTTCGCGCCGGCTGTCGAGCGCCACCAGCAGCGCGCAATCGCCGTCGCCTCCGCCCGGCACCGCGGCGGCGACGGCCTCGAAGCTGCTGATGCCGATCAGATGCGCCCCGGCGGCGAGTGCGATGCCGTGCGCTGCGGCAAGACCGACCCGGATGCCGGTGAACCCGCCGGGCCCCACCGCGGCCGCAACCCAATCGAGGTCGGCCGCCGCCATTCCCGCTTTGCGCATGACCCGGCCGATCATCGGCAGCAGCACCTCGGCGTGACCGTGCCGCAGCAACCGGCGTTCCACCGTCATTGCCTCGCCCCGGGCGACCGCCGCCGAACAGCCGGAACCGGCGGTCTCGATCGCCAGCAGCGTCCGAAAGACGGTCACACTGCGCGAACCTCGACGACGTCCGGGATGTAATGGCGCAGCATGTTTTCGATACCGGCCTTCAGCGTTGCGGTCGAACTCGGGCACCCCGAACACGACCCCTGCATGTGCAGGTAGACAATGCCGTCCTCGTAATCTTCGAACGTGATGTCACCGCCGTCCATCGCCACGGCCGGGCGCACGCGCGTTTCCAGCAGTTCCTTGATCTGCGCGACGACATCGTCGTCTTCCGCCTCGCCTATAGCGGCGGCCTCGGGGTCGCTCAGAACGACCGGTCGCCCGGCCGTGAAATGCTCCATGATCGCCGCCAGCACCGCCGGCTTCAGCCGGTACCAGTCGCTGTCGCCGCTTTTCGTGACGGTGATGAAGTCGGCGCCCAGAAAGACGCCGGCAACTTCCGGCAATTCGAACAGCCGCTCGGCCAGGGGCGAGCGCGTCGCCGTGCCGCGCTCGGCAAAATTTGCGGTTCCCCGCTCCATGACGGTGCAGCCGGGCAGGAATTTCAGGCTGGCCGGGTTCGGCGTCTGCTCGGTCTGGATGAACATGGCGGCTCCGGTGAAGCGGCAGGGGGAAGCGCGCCTTTAGCATGGGGTTTCGCCGCGCCGAATCAAGCCTCGCCGCCGCGCCGGGCGGTTTTTGTCGGGACGTCTGCGGCACCGCCCGGCAGTCGGCGCCGCCGCGCCGAGTTCGGCGCCGGCAAAACGCCGCTTGACCTCCGGAACAAAACGTGTACTTTGGCATCGCCCGCCGCGCGTTGCGCGGCCCTGCCCGGTGTGGAATAAGGGAGGGAGCATGCAGACCGCGTTGCGCCTTTTGGACAAGGATATGATGGACAAGCAGCGGGCGCTCGATGCGGCCCTCGGTCAGATCGAGCGCGCCTTCGGCAAGGGCTCGATCATGAAATTGGGCTCGCGCGAGGCGCCGTCCGACGTCGATGTGATCTCCACCGGCTCGCTGGGCCTCGACATCGCGCTTGGCATCGGCGGCCTGCCGCGCGGCCGCGTCGTCGAGATCTACGGGCCGGAAAGCTCCGGCAAGACGACGCTGGCATTGCATGTCATCGCCGAGGCGCAGAAGGGCGGCGGCACCTGCGCCTTTATCGACGCCGAGCACGCGCTCGACCCGGGATATGCCCGAAAACTTGGTGTCGATGTCGACAATCTGCTGATCTCGCAGCCCGATGCCGGCGAGCAGGCGCTGGAAATCGCCGACACGCTGGTGCGCTCGGGCGCGATCGACGTACTCGTCATCGATTCGGTCGCCGCACTCGTGCCGCGCGCCGAACTCGAAGGCGAGATGGGCGACAGCCATGTCGGGCTGCACGCGCGTCTGATGAGCCAGGCCCTGCGCAAATTGACCGGTTCCATTGCCCGTTCGCGCGCGATGGTCATCTTCATCAATCAGATCCGCCTGAAGATCGGCGTCATGTTCGGTAACCCGGAGACGACAACCGGCGGCAACGCGCTCAAATTCTACGCCTCCGTCCGGCTCGACATCCGGCGCATCGGCGCGATCAAGGAGCGCGACCAGGTGATCGGCAACCAGACCCGCGTCAAGGTCGTCAAAAACAAGGTGGCGCCGCCGTTCAAGGTCGTCGATTTTGACATCATGTACGGCGAGGGCATCTCAAAGCGCGGCGAACTGATCGACCTCGGCGTGCAGGCAGGCGTTGTCGAGAAATCGGGGTCATGGTTCTCGCATGACGGTCAGCGCATCGGCCAGGGACGCGAAAATGCCAAGGCGTATCTGAAGGAGCATGCCGAGGTCGGCGAGCAGATCGAGCGTGCGATCCGCGAGAATGCCGGCCTCGTCGCCGATGCAATGATGGCGGCGCCGGGCGACATCGCCGCCGAGGAGTGACGGCGAGCACCGGCGCCGGCGCCGCATTGCCGCGGCGATGCGGTCAGGCCGGTGCGCTTCGCGGCAGCGGGGGATGAGTGGCATCCCTCGCTCGGCTGCTGTCTCTCAGCGCAGCCTCAGGCTGGAAGATGCTCTTCCTCCACCGAACGCAGACGCGGCGGGTTTAAACGTCCACTGGTACAGTGGCACTGATCCGAGGAACTCCTACCGAGCGCGTCGTATGACCCTGGCCTGAGAGGTCGTCGGCGAGGACCACATCGCCTGGTCCAAAACGGCGCGCGGTGCCATCGCCGATCCCGATTTCCATCTGCCCGGCGAGGATAAAAATGTATTGCCGCCGCGGTGCCGTGTGCCAATCGCTGAAATAGTCCGCAGGGAAACGGCGAAACACGAGCTCGGCGCCCGCCCGGAGCGCAATGCTCTGGCTCTCACCGGCCGGCAACGGGAGGTCTTCGAAATGCGTCTGGCCATCGGGGCCCGTATATATCCGAACGATCATGCGCGTCCTCCTTTGCGGAGAGAGACTTCCCGTTGCGGCAAGCATTCGATTCCAATGCGAATTCGCATCAATACTGGAGCATCCCGGACTTTTAAGGATTCACTCGGACGTACACGCCGGCAGAACCCGGTGCATGCGTCATGGCCTGCCGCATGCGCGGCGAATCGGGCGAGGAATGTTGCTGTTGCTCCTGCCACTCCGCGCTCTCGGGCACGGCCGTACTGGCGAGTTCGTAGACCGTGCTGTAGCCGCTGGTACCCTCGATGACCCGATAGCGACGCGCGTAGATCACTCCCGGCACCTTGCGGTAGCCCGGCACATATTCGCCGCTGTACCAGGCGTTCCACGCCGCATCGATTGCGGCGGGGACGGACATGCGGCCGATCTGCAACACCGGCGCCATGTCCCGCTCCGGCATTTCAATGCCGTCCGGGTAGATCTGTTCCCCGACAATGCGCGTCAAATTCTTCCCGATCACGGACGGCGACACTTTCTGTCCCCACGGCGTCCGCGGCCGGCTGGTAAAGGCCGGCGTCTGCATTACCGCCACGCTTTCCAATTCATAGCATGCCAGGTACTTCGGGCCGCCCTTGACCGCCTCGTAGCGGGCAGCCGAGAGAATGCCGGGCACCGACAGCAACTCCGGCAGATGTTCCTTGTTGTACCACTCGTTGAATTCCGGCGCGTGCTGGGCGTCGATATCGACGTACACCATGAAAATCCCGCGACCCTTTTTTGCCATAAGTTCGTCTCCTCCTGCGCAACGCGTTGCGTGCGATCCTCTGTCGCGTCGAGCCACACCGCAATGAAATTCGGGCGCAACCAGCCTCGTTTCAGCCCAGTAAAATTTTTCATGCGGGCGTCGCGCGCCGCCGCCCTATCACCGTCGTCGCCGCAGCGATGCGCTCTTACATCGTCGTGATCGATCTGGTTTCCCCTTTGACGGCCGCCTGCCGGCCGCAAAACGACAGGGGATCGGCCTTGAGGTGCACGCGCCGCCGGCGCGCAGATGGGCGGCGATCCGCTCGCCCTTCAGACACGCCTCGACGGTGCGCGGCGGCGGCACCTCGACCTCGCGCCGGGCAAAGCGGTAGGGCGCGCTGTAAAAAGTGCCCGTCGACCTGCAGGTGGTCGTCGACGCCGACCCGGCGCCGGCGCCAATGAGGCCCCGGCGTTGTCACCGGGGAAAATGCGCCGTCGTTCAGGGCAAACACCCACTTTGTCCGCCTTCAATGAAGCCCCGGCGCGAAGACGCAGTTGGTACGGAAATTAGGTTCCGGACTAAGTGGGGGTTACCAGGGTATTGCTGGAGTTGTGATCGGCCTCCGTCTGTGCTAGTGAGACGACAAAGTCCGCTGAAGCGCCAACTCCGAGCGGACTTTGCCACGGCGAGCCAAGCCGCCGTGTCGATCTCATCGACGGGCGGAAGATACCGCCCTCCTTCTCCGGGTCAAGCTTGGCCCCGGAAGGAGAGCTTGTATGCGATCAGCTAACATTTCTGTACACCTGACCGAGGCCGATGCCATCCAGATTTGGCGGCGTCGGCTCAATGGGGAGGCGCAACACGTGCTGGCCGCGGATTTCAATGTGAATCCGGGCCGGATCGCGGAGGTTTTATCTGGCAGGCGGTTTCCGAATGCGCGGGCCTTCGCGCTCGCCCAAAATCCCGACTTGAATCCGGAACGTATAGAGAACATATTGCAGGGCGCGTTGCCGCTCGATGCGGAAGACGACGCCCAACACGACTGAACCCGGGAGGCGGCAAATGGATTACAGTGAATTGGTTCAGGCTGTGGCGAGCGATGCGGCATTGCGGCGGCGGCAGCGGTTGCAGCCGGTCGGCGGTCGGGGCGACAAGATCTTTCCGCCGACCTATCCCGGCGAGGGCGGGCGCAATCCGCCGCCCCGCCATGTCTACGAGCGTCGGCGCGTCGACGGCGGGGAAATATGGTGCGTGCTGATCGACAGCGTGCAGAGTCAGGCCAACCGGCTCGAAGAGGCGTTGCTGGCGGCGGTGCGCGACCGGGCGATCGACCTGCCCTACGTGACCGTCGATTTCGCCGGCCAAGGACTGGACGGCATCAGCGAGATCACCTCGCTCGATGCGCCGCACCGCGTCTATGACGCGATATTGCGCGACAGCCTGTTGGCCGGCGAACCCTTTATGAAAAGCGCCCTCGGCGTCCGCCTCGCCGAGGCAAAACCGAACGAGGCGACGGCGCTGCTCGAAGCCTCGCCGACCGCCTTATTGTTCGGCGCCTGGCATTCGACCGGCGAAGGCGGCGGCCTCGGTGCCAAATTCCCGCGCTGCCTCGTGTCGGAAATCGTTGCGATAAACGCCCCGGTCGATACGCCGCAGGACAGCAACGGCCGCCTCCGGTTCCATGAGAATGATGTCGAGCTGAGTTGGCGGACCGGGCCCGTCGATCGAGTCGGCGGTATCGAGGCGATTACCGCGGGCAGACGTACCGGCAGCCGCATCGATCCGCTCGGGGTACTGCGGAAAGTGGAGGTGTTCAAAACGCCGACCGGCTGGGATGTCACGGCTGAAGCAGCCGGCAGGGGCGCCAAAAAGGTGCGGCCGTCGGAAATCAACCACGGCAATATTGCGCCGACGGTGCAGCCGCTCGGCATCACCTGCGACTATGCCGAACATACCGCCGTCATCAGTTTTGCCGGTCTGCGGCGGCTTGGCTTCGACGGCGGCGAGCGCGGCGATGAACGCAATCGGGCCGGCCGCGCGCTGCTCGCGGCGCTCGGGCTGGTCGCGCTGACCGAGCAGGACGCGCGCGGTTACGCGCTGCGTTCGCGCTGCGATCTGGTGTGCGACGGCCGGGCGCCGCTCGAGCTCGTGCACGCCGACGGCGGGATTGATCCTGTCGAAATTGATGTCGCCACGGCGCGCCGCCTCTATGGCAATGCCTATGCCGCGGCGCGCGACGCCGGGTTTGCATTGTCGCGCGAGCCGATCCGTCTCGCGCCGCAGGACAAGCTCGTCGCGATCGTCAAACGCAGCCGCGAACTGGCCCTTGAAGGCCAGGGCGGCGAAGCCGTCGACGAATCATGAACCTCGTGCTCGACATTGAGCACCTGCTCGGCGTCGCCTTTGCGGCGCGCGGGCAGGACAGCGAGGCGCCCGATTGGCCGCCGCAGCCCGACCGCGTCTTCTCGGCGCTGGTCGCCGCCTGGGGCGCCCGCGGCGAGCGGGAGGGCGAGCGGGGCGCGCTGCAATGGCTGGAGGCGCAACCGGCGCCGGACATCATCGCCAGCCCCGGTTATCCGCGCACCGCGCCGATCGTCTTTGTGCCGCCCAACGACCCGGAAGGCGGCCGGGTCGGCAACGCGGCGGTCATGCCGGCGTTGCGCCGCCGCCAGGCGCGGCGGTTTCCGGTGTTCCGGCCGGATGATCCGGTCGTCTCGCTGGTGTGGCGCGAGGCGGCGCCCAACCGTGCCACGCTCGCCTCGCTCAATGCTCTCGCCGCCGACACGGCCTATGTCGGCCACTCGGCCAGCCTGACCCGCTGCCGCTTTCGCATTGACGGCGAGCCCGCGGCGGGCGAGCCAGCGCAGCGCCGCGTTTACGCCGGCCGGCTCGCCGAACTCGAACGCGGCTTCCATGCCAGGCCACCGCGACGGCCCAGCCCGGAGAGCGCGGTTCGCGCCGCCTCCAAGCAGGAGCGGCCGATCCAGGGCGTGTTTTCCGGAGAAGACAAAGAGTGGCTCGTCCTCGAGCATGTCGACGGCGAGATGCCCGATATCCGCGCCGCCGCCCTGGTCGCCAAGGCGATCCGCGACACGCTGATGTCCGGGTATGGCAAAGCCGGACTTGGCGATGCGATCCCGGCGGTGGTTTCAGGGCATTCGCCCGACGGCCGCCCAACCAGCGAGCCCCATCTTGTCATCGCTCCGCTTGCCTTTGTCGGCGCATCCTACGCCAGCGGCATCGTCTACGGCTTTGCCTTGATCCCGCCGGCCAACGGCGGGTTATTCGAAGACGGCGGCTTCCGCAGCGCAATCCGCGCCATCAGCACGGCAGACCAGACGACCAGTCGGCGTGTCCTCAATGTTCATGGCAACGGCATCGATCTGACATTGGCGCTCGGCGCCGCAACGGACCGGCGCTCGCTCGACCCGGCGCCGTATTTGCGCCAGGCACGCCTATGGGCGAGTTGCACGCCGATCGTCCTCGACCGCCACCTGAAGTCGACCGGCAACGAGGCGCGCCAGCAGGAGATGCGCGCGCTGATCAAACAGGCGTGCATCAATGCCGGATTGCCGGAACCGGCCGCAATCGCCGCCGGCAAGCATTCGGCGGTCGAGGGAACGCCGTCGGCTTATCCCTCTGCCGGCGAACCGCACTGGATGCGGTGGCGGTTGCCGGCAAGCCTGGCGAGCCGCCAGCTGATCCATGCGGTCGTCGACTTCGGCCAAGCGGTGCGCGGGCCTGTCATCCTTGGAGCCGGCCGGTTTATGGGGCTCGGCCTGTGCCGTCGCGTCGATGTGGCGCGCCAGCGATGACCGGCGCGCTGACGGCAGACGATTTCTGCGACTTCTTCAAGGCGATCCACGGCGTTCCGCCGTTCCCATGGCAGCAGCGTCTGCTGCGCCAAGTCGCCGAGCGCGGCAAGTGGCCGTCGGTTCTTGATCTGCCGACCGGGTCCGGGAAGACGGCGGCGCTCGATATTGCCGTCTTCCACTTGGCGATGGAGGCGCACAAACCGGGAGGCCGGCACGCGTCGGTGCGCATCGCCTTTGTCGTGGATCGCCGCCTGATCGTCGACGACGCTTTCGCGCGGGCGTGCAAAATCGAAGCTGCGTTGGTTGCGCCAAAATGCGAGATCGTCGAGCGGGCGGCGGCCGCTTTAGGTCTGCTGGCCGGCGAGAACGAGCGGCCGCTGCTGGCGCGCCGATTGCGCGGCGGCGTGCCGCGCGAAGACGATTGGGCGCGAACGCCGGGCCAGCCGACGATCCTGTGCTCGACCGTCGATCAGGTCGGCTCGCGGCTCTTGTTCCGCGGCTACGGCGTCAGCGACCGGATGAAGCCGGTGCACGCCGGCCTCCTCGGCTCCGATTGCCTGATTCTGCTCGACGAAGTGCACCTGTCGCGGCCGTTCCGGCAAACCCTGACGGCGGTCAAGAAATACCGGTCCAGGGCCGAATATCCCCCGAAGGCGCCGTTCGAGGTCGCGCTGCTCAGCGCCACCCCCGACAAGACGAATAACCGCCCGGAACGGGAACAGCAGGAACCGTTCAAATTGGCACAGGAAGACTACGAGCATCCGGTTCTGCGCCGGCGGCTGGAAACAGAAAAGCCGGCAACGCTTTGCGACATCAAGGGGAAGCCGGGTCAGGCGATCGAGGATCAACGCGCAGACGCCGTTGCCGGAGCGGTCAAGACCGCGCTCTGCCACTTGAAACAGCAGCAGATAAAGGCTGCGGCGGTTGGCGTCGTCGTCAATCGGGTCCTGCGCGCGCGTCGCGTTTTCGAGTGCCTGAAGCAGAAGTACGGCGCGGCCGGCGATATGCCCGCGCACGCCGATGTGGAACTCGTGATCGGCCCGGCGCGCGAGATTGACCGCCAGGCGCGCGCCGACAAGCTCGGCCCGATCAAGACCGGCGCGGATCGGCAGTTGTCGCGACCTCTGATCGTTGTCGCGACGCAAACGATCGAGGCTGGCGCCGATCTCGATTTCGATGCGCTGATCACCGAAGTCGCGCCGCTCGACGCGCTGAAGCAGCGCTTCGGCCGCCTCAATCGCGCCGGCCGCGCCGTGCTGCCATACGCGGCCGTTCTCGCGCACCGCGAGGACGCACGGCCCGGCAAGGAAGGCGATCCGATATACGGTCAGGCGGCTGGCAACACCTGGACGGCGTTGCAGAAGCTGGCCGAGGGGCGCGGCGATGGCGATACGGTCGATTTCGGCATATCGCGGCACGCGGAGTGGCCTTGGATCGGCGAGATATCGCCCGACCAGATTGAGCGCGAGGGGCTGCTCGCGGCCAAACCCGACGCTCCGGTGCTGCTGCCGGCCTATGTCGATCTGTGGGCGCAAACATGGCCGCGTCCCAACGCCGACCCCGACGTATCGCTGTTTCTTCACGGTCCCGATCGCTCGCCCGCGACGGTGCAGATCGTCTGGCGCGCCGATATCGACCGGGCGGCGCTGCGCGACGAGTGGCACGGCGTCGATATCAAGGAATTGCTGGCGGCGCTGCCGCCGCGTCCGGCCGAGGCGATCGAGGTGTCGCTGCGCGCGGCGCGCCGCTGGCTCGGCGCTGTGCAGGCCGATCGCGCGGCTGAAGACCCGGAAGATTTCGCCGACGTGGCGGAGCGCAACCGCGACGAGGTTCGTGCCCCCGGCGCGCCGGCGTTCCGCTGGGCCGGGCCGGACAGCGAGCGCACTGGAACGGTTTATCCAAACCAAATCAACCCGAACGACCTGATCGTTGTGCCGGCCGATTACGGCGGCTGCGACAAGTTCGGCTGGGCCCCGCAATCAGGCGAGCCGGTCCGCGATGTGGCCGACGCGGCGGCACAGCCTTTTGCGGGGCGGCGCTACGCCATGCGGCTGACGCCGGACCTGATCGGCGCCGCGGCGCTGAATGGCGACGACGAAGACGCCGTGGCGGAGGGCGACGAGGCCTCTGCCTTCGCCAGCAACATTCCCGAAATCGTTGCCGATTGGCGCGATGCTCCCGGACACAAGCGCGTGCGGGACCTAGTCGATGCGCTGCTGGGTGCAGCGCCACCGGAGGGCATCAATAAACGGCTGGAACGGCTGAAATCATCCCGCCAAGGGCTTTCGCAGCCGATTTTTCCGTACGGCGATGACCAGGAAGGACGCCCGCGCGGCATTGTGCTTCTGGCGCCCAAAGGCATCGTAACGCCGCAGACGGAGACGGTGGCCCTCGACGAGGGCGGCGTCCCGGCAACGGAGGACGACGAGCTCGGCTTGGCTTCGGGCAAACCGGTGACCCTGGCACAGCATTCCTGCGATGTTGGCGCCGGCGCCCGCGGCTTTGCCCACCGCATCGGCCTGCCGCCGGCGCTGGTCGGCGATATCGCGCTGTCGGGCTACCTGCATGATGCGGGCAAGGCCGATGAGCGGTTTCAGGCGATGCTTTATGGCGGCGGCTGGTTTGCCGTGAACGAGTGCACCATCCTGGCAAAATCGCTGCCGGGCGTGGGGCCGGCTGCGCGAGACAAAGCCGGTCTGCCACCGCTCTGGCGGCACGAGGCGCTGTCGGTGCGCCTTGCCCGCAAACATCCGCGTTTTCAGCAGGCGCGCGACAAGGAGCTTGTGCTGTGGCTGATCGGCGTTCACCACGGCTACGGAAGGCCGTTGTTTCCGCATGCCGACCCGTGCGACGCGCACGATCGCGAACTCCCGGCGATCGAGGGCGGCCGGACGATGCTGAAAGCGGGTCCAGGGCCGCAATCCCTGGCCTTTGAGTTTGACGGCTGGGACTGGACGCAGCTTTTCGACCGCCTGAAGCGCCGTTACGGCGCCTGGGAGTTGGCGCACATGGAGGCGATCGTCCGCCTTGCCGATCACCGCGCCTCGGAACAGACAGCCGCCCGCGACGAGCCGGATAGCCGGAAATGACTGAGCCCTGTACGCATCACCGCCTCGATGGCCTCGAACCGGACAACCTGCTGGCGTTCCTCGCTCTGCTGGGGCTGCTGCGGGCGCTGGAGACGGCGCGCCCCGACTGGCGTCCACGCGCCGCCTGGGATATCGAAAACCCCCCGCTGCGGCCGTTTCTCGTCATAGCGAAGGCGGTCAATCAACGCGAAATCTGTAGCGCTGCCGTCGCGGCCCTCTCAACCCTCTTCGTAATGATCGATTTTGGTACGTCGAACGATCTCAAGATGGAGAAGGGTGAAGCGACAAAAATCCTTTGTCGCGCGGCGGCCCGTCAGTCGGCCTGTGCGGGTGGGTTTTTCGCGGATTTTTGCGCCGCTTTGGTTTCGGATGGCGTACTTGATCAGGAACAGAAGCGTGTCGAGCCGACGCCTTTTGCCTACCCCAGCGTCGCGACAAGCAATTTCTTGAGGAACGCGATAGCAATCACCAAGGCAGAATTACCGGAGAAACGCGGGCGCGACCGATCGTACCCGAGCGATACCGCGGAGTGTCTCGCTCAGGCGCTGTTCATGCCATGGCAGCGGCGCGACCGGCCGGTTGGATTGCGGTGGGACCCCGATGAAGCAAAGCGTCACGCCCATCAATGGCGAGCGCCCACTAAGGACCCGCCAACGACGCAACACGGCGCGAACCGGCTGGCGATCGCTGGGCTCTCCGCAGTCTTGGCGGTACCGATGATCGTGCACAATCGGCCCCAGCTGTCGGTGATCGGCGGCGAAGACGGCGGTGACCGCTTCTCCTTCGCTTGGCCGATCTGGCGGTCACCGGCCTCGCTCGCGGCCGTTCGCGCGCTGCTGTCACACCCAGAATTGCGGACGCCGCAGGCGCTCGAATATCTCGGCGTCGATCATGTCAGGGTGACCCGGCGGATCAGTCTCGATCGCCTGAGAAACTTCACCGTCGCCGAGCCCCGATCCGGCTGCCTTCAAGAAGGGCGCCTAGGCGGCGCCCTCTTGCGTGAGTTGCCACACCGGGATGCCGAGCTTGCGCGCCTTGTCGACGAGGTTGGCGGAGATGCCGGAGCGGGTGAAAGCGATGCGCTCGCCGGTTCAGGATGAGCAGCTCGCTCCTGGCGCGGCGGCGGGCGGCCAGGGAAGCGTTGTAACGCGCTTCCTCAAGCTCCCGGCAGAGCGCCTGCCGGATCTCGGCGTCGGTCTTCGCTGACTGATCGGCCGCCTGGATTGCCGCCTCGATCGCGTGCTCCGAGACGGCCTCGACGATCTGCGCGGCGATGGTACGATCGATCCGGACGCCGCCGATGCCGATGCACAGGTATCCGCCGATGTGACTGTCGTCACCGCAGTGGTAGCGATGAGCGTGGCCGGTCTGACACAGGGGTTGGTGATGGATATGAAGTCAAATGACGACCCCTCACGATACCCAAAATCAATCCAATTCGCATTTCAATTATGGTGGCTGAAATTACGACCAAACCAATCTTCGACTGTTCACAAGATACGATCGGCCATATTTGGATTTGGTGGTTTAATTGGCGTATTGTTATATTTTTTCGTTGTTTACGTCATTTTTATGCCGATTTTGCCCAGAGGTCCTAGTGCCTCGTTGGCTGTTATTGTAACAGTGGCAGCGTGTTACTGGATTTCCTATCGTTTTTGTTTGTGGCTCTGGCCGAATCAAATGGAGCAGGCTCGTCGCGAAACGGTAGAGGCGATCAAAGAAGAATGGCATAATCATTCACATGAATGAATGTAAAATGTAAAAGATCGGGAGAAAAAGAGGGGTGAGCAACGCAGCGATAGAATTTGGCGAAACCGTTTTAATCGCGCTTCAGACAATCCTCCTCGATGGAACGCAAGTTGACGACCTCGAACCACTCAGGGACCTCACCGGGCTGCAATGGCTTGGACTGAGCGGCACAAACGTCAAGGATCTCGAACCGCTCGAGGGTCTGGGGAGACTGCGGCGACTCGACCTGAGTGGGACAAAAATCGTCAACGTCGCGCCGATCGAGTTCCTGCCCGCGCTGCAAACCCTTTCCTTGCCGAGTTCGTTACCAGACGGGGAGAGGCAGCGCCCCAATCGTATTCGGCAAGATTTAAGATTACCGCCGGCGATGCAGCTCGATTTCGATCCGAAGCAGTGAGGGGCACCGCCGTGTGGCCTGCACCGCTCGGATCGCCCATCGTGAGCCGCTGCTGTCGCCAGATCAGCGGCAAGTCGTGCCGATGCTTTTCACGCGCAATGTGAACTAGACTAGCTTTTAAACATGGCAGTTAAAAACCTGAACAACAAAGCCGCCGGCGGGAGACGCTGCTGAGCGTCAGCGCTGCGCAAAAGAGGCGTACGAGAGAGGCATTTTTGAGCGGGCGCCGCGGCGAACGCAGATGAACACGGTCGTCTTCCGCCCGGCGTCACGCATGCGGTCGTCGGTTACGATGAGGCCCGGCGTGCGATCTTAGCGGCGGCGCTTTCCGATCGCTCAGCAAGGGTTCGACATCGGTTTTCGGCGCTCGGCCGGAAAGGGTTGGTCGAGCCGCTGTTGCGCAGGCCGATCAGGAGGGAGCGAGTGTCGACGATCAAGATCATCATCATCCGGCACGCGGAAAAGCCGGATGGCGATGCCGGAGTGGCCCCGGATGGTTCGCCCGACGGCGAGGCGCTGACGGTTCGCGGCTGGCAACGCTCGGGTGCCCTTCTCGGCCTGTTCGCTCCGGCGGGCGGTCATGTCGCCGGCTCGCTGCTGGCGACGCCGCAGGTGATCTTTGCACCGGGCATCGGTCATCACAGCAGCAGCAAGCGGCCGCAGCAAACGGTAACGCCGCTGGCCGAAAAGCTCGGGCTGGCGATCGACACCTCCCACTTGAAGGAAGACGCGGCCGCACTTGCCCAGGCGGCGATTGGCGCCGGCGGCGTCGTGCTGATCGCGTGGGAACACGAGCGCATTCCTGACATCGCCCGCGGCATTGCCGGCGACAACCCGCCGACGCCTCAACTTTGGCCGGATGACCGCTTTGACATCGTTTGGATATTCGACCGCAACCCGATCGCGGCGTCGGGCACATGGAGTTTCAGTCAAGCGCCGCAGCTGCTGCTGGCCGGCGATCGTACGGAGCTCATCCCGCTGGGCTGACGATTGTGCCGTCAGGTCTGGGGTGGAGGGCCTCAAACTACGGCTGCAAGAGGTCGCTTTTGCGCGGCTCGGAAAGGGGACGCAGCATGGCATACACGCGAAAAAATGTTTGGGAACTCGGCAGCGACTGGGCCGAGCCCATCCTCTGGTACGCCCGCGGAGTAAAGGCGATGAAGGCGCGCCCCCTCGGCGATTCGACCGGCTGGCGGTTCTACGGTGCCATTCACGGGATCGACCAGGGGTTGTGGCGGCAGCTCGGGTATCTGACGGCCGCGGACCAGATGCCGGGCAATGCCGACGTCGGCACCTATTGGGACCAATGCCAGCATGGCAGCTGGTACTTTCTGCCGTGGCATCGCGGGTATCTGATCGCGTTCGAAGCCATCGTCCGCGACGCCGTCGCAAAACTGGGCGGTCCGGCCGATTGGGCGCTGCCCTACTGGAATTATTTCAAGCCGGGGCAGAATCGGCTGCCGCCCGCTTTCTCGTCGCCGGACTGGCCGGACGGCGCCGGCGACAATCCGTTGTTCGTGCCGCAGCGCTACGGTCCGAACAACGATGGGAACGTCTCCGTGCCGGTTGACATGATCAACTTGAGCGCGCTCGCCGATCCCGACTTCACAGGCGACTCGCGTGGCGGCAGCGCCGGCTTCGGCGGCGTCGACACCGGTTTCAGTCACGGCGGCAGCGTCCACGGCGGGATCGAGACCCAGCCGCACGATTTCGTGCACGGACTGGTCGGGGGCAGCGACCCGCAATCGAACCTGCCGGGCCTGATGTCCGATCCGGATACCGCCGGGCTCGATCCCATTTTCTGGCTGCACCACGCGAATATCGACCGGCTGTGGGAGGTATGGCGAGCAAACCCGACGACCGATCTCGACCCGACCGACGCCAATTGGCTCAACGGTCCCGAAGCGGTGGGCGAGCGGACTTTCAAACTGCCGATGCCGGGGGGCGTCGGCTGGGCTTACACGCCCGGCCAGATGAGCGATCTTGCAAAGCTTGATTACACTTATGACGACGTATCGGCGCCACCGAGCACGCCGCAGGCAATCGCCCGCTTACAACGGCTCCGGGCGGGTTTGGCGGCTGCGACACAAGTGAGGAGCACCGCGATGCCGCGGCCGAAGACCGTCGAGCTGCTCGGCGCCAATGATCAGAGCCTGCGCCTCACCGGGAACGAGGCCAGGACCTCGGTTACCCTCGACGCCTCGGTACGGGCCAAGGTAGCCGCAAGCTTGTCGGCTGTTGCCGCCGCTGCCGCGCCGGCAGCGCCGGACCGGGTTTTCCTGAACCTGGAGAATGTCCGCGGCCTCAGCGATGCCACTGCGTTCAACGTCTACGTCAATCTCCCGGAGGGCGCCGACCCGGCGCAGCATCCCGAATGCCTGGCCGGCAGCGTTGCGTTGTTTGGCGTGCGCAAGGCGAGTCTGGCCGACAATCGGCACGCGGGCGACGGTCTCACGTTCGTACTCGAGATCACCCACGTGATCGATGCGTTGCATCTCGCCGGAGCCCTGAATGTCAACCAGCTGCACGTGCGATTGGTGCCGTTGCGACCGATTCCGGAATCCGCGCAGATCAGCATCGGTCGGATCAGCGTCTTCCGCCAAGGCGCCTGACGAGGGCCGTGTGGCGCGCCGCTCTCGGCGCCGGGGTCCCGACATCTGGCTTATCGTGCTCGGGTCGGCCAGCGTGGCCGCTTGGGCGGGGCTGGCCTTCAGCGGGGCCGGGTTACTGCTTCCGGCCTTCTGCTCGCCGGAGGCTGTGCGGACGGCGCCGTTCGAAACATTGGTCGAGCTTGCCTTGGTCTTTAACGCGCCGGCAAAGCTCGTCTGTAACAGCGCACTGATGATAGCCGCAATGATGTCACCGCTGATTGTCGGGCCGCTGCGCCATGTCCACGATCGCAGCTTCATGCGGCGGCGCGGGCGGGCGATGCTCCTCTTCGGCATCGGCTACGCCGCGATATGGCTGCCCGCGGCGAGCGCTCTGCACGCGATCGCACTTGCGGCGACTTGGGCGGCGCCGGCGCCGTTCGCAGGTGTCGCAGCCACCGCCGCAGCGATATTGCTATGGCAGGCATCGCCCGCCAAGCAGTGGTGCCTGAACCGCTGCCATCGCCGGCCGCATCTCGCCGCGTTTGGCATCACGGCGGTCTGGGACGCCTTGCGGTTCGGGCTGAGTCATGGCGCGTCCTGCGCCGGAGCCTGCTGGGCACTGATGCTGCTGCCGATCATTGCAGCGAGCGGTCATCTGCCGCTGATGGTCGCCGTCATGCTGTTCGTCGCGGCTGAACGGCTGGAACGTCCGGGCCCGCTCGCCTGGCGGTGGCGCTGGCCACGGAAAGCGCTGCGCATCGCCGTGGCGCAGTGCCGTATGGGCGCAGATCCGGTTATCGATCGCGAGAATTACGTCCGCCGCCTTTTCAGCGATCATCGCGCTTTCGCCAGGAGATGAGCTGCACGCCGCACGTTGAACCGACGGGCGATGAAGTTTTCGAGTAACACCAAAACGGCGGACCCGCTCGGGTCGACGCCGCTCGCAAGGCCCGTTCGGGCTCCTGCGCAAAACCCCCGCGTCGCTCGTGCCAAGGCTCGGCCCGCTTCGCCGCCGCGTATGCGGTACGCGATATTGCGGTGCACAATACGCAGGACTGCCAATACCGCCCGCGATTTCCGCTCTCTACCGTAGCCGCCAAGGACGGACACGGGCCCGCCGCCGCTCGCGTGGCGCCGGGTCACACGGTTTGTCCGTTCGGTAGAGATTGGAGAATTCAGCATGGCAACGATCGCAACCGGCGCCAGGCCGCGCCGCAAATACAATCCATTGGTCAACAACCCGGTCCTTGAAGATTACTCGCTGCGCTATGCGCCGCGCAGTTTTCGGCGCTGGTCGGAATACGCCGTTTTCTCGGCCGCGCTCGGCGGCATCGCCTATCTCGCGGACCAGGCGATCGGCGGCTCACTGGCGGTGCAGTTCGGCTTCGCCAACGCCTTCTGGGGCATCATCGCCGCCGCTGTGGTCATCTTCCTGACCGGCATTCCGGTTGCCTATTACTGTGCCAAATACAATGTCGATGTCGACCTCCTGACCCGCGGCGCCGGGTTCGGTTATCTCGGCTCGACGATCACTTCGATCATCTACGCCTCGTTCACCTTTATTTTTTTCGCCCTCGAAGGGTCGATCATGGCCCAGGCGTTCAACATCTATTTCGGCATCCCGTTATGGATCGGCTATGCACTGGGTTCATTGATCATCATTCCACTCGTCATCTTCGGCATGACGCTGTTGTCGAAGCTCCAGGTGTGGACCCAGCCGGTGTGGCTGCTGCTGTTGTTCTCGCCGCCGATCGCGGTGCTGATCGGCGACCCGAGCGCAATGCACAACTGGGTCAATTTCGCCGGTAACTCGCCGAGCAAGTCGACGTTTGATCCGCTGCTGTTCGGCACCGCCGCCGGGATCGCCTTGTCGCTGATCGCGCAGATCGGGGAGCAGGCCGATTACCTGCGCTTCATGCAGCCGAAAACCTCGGCGAACGCGTGGAAATGGTGGCTCGCCGTGCTGGGCGCGGGGCCCGGCTGGGTCATTCTCGGCGGCGCAAAGCAGTTGATGGGGTCGTTTTTTGCCTCGGTCGCGGTTGCCCACGGCACCCCGCTCAGCGCTGCCAATGAACCCATTCAGATGTACATTGCCGGGTTTCACTACATCTTCCCGACCGCCTTTGCCGCGCTCAGCGTTGCCACGTTCTTCGTGATCCTGTCGCAGATCAAGATCAATGTCACCAACGCCTATTCCGGCTCGCTGTCCTGGTCGAACTTCTTTTCCCGCGTCCTGCATGCGCATCCCGGGCGCGTCGTCTACATCTTCTTCAACGTGGCGATCTCGCTCAC
>DATJSO010000279.1:0-17088 GCA_035504075.1 Allostellaceae bacterium
TCATCGCGCGCGGACATTCGTCGAAACAATAAGCATTCGGCAATTCCTGGAGATGCGGATCGCGACTGATTGCCCCTGGGCGCCTTCGTCTTTCGGAGACTCGCGATGAGCCGGCGGGCTGATGTTGTTAAACTGCGATCTACGAGCCTGTGAGGGTATACCGGAGATATCGCGATGGCGGCACCTCGGGTCTACCTCATCAGCGACACGCGGCTCTTTCGCGAAGGCCTCAACGCGATGCTGCGGCGCGAGAGAGGGCTGGTCGTCGTTGGCCATGGTGCGTTCGCCGCCGCGCTCGATGAAATCGGGGAGCTGGCACCAGAGCTGGTGCTGCTCGACATGACGGGCCCGGAAAGCTTGCGCATACCGACCCAACTCCACTCGCTGCTGCCCGGTCTGCGCATTGTGGCGGTGGCATTGGCCGATCAGGAAGCGGACATCCTTGCCTGCGCCGAGGCCGGCATCTGCGCCTATGTTCCGCAGACCGCTACCGTTGAGGAACTGGTGGCGGCAATCATCCGCTCGCTCAATGGCGAACTTGTCTGTCCGCCGCGGATCACGGCCTTGCTGTTCGACCGCATCGCCGCCTTGGCCAAGGCCGGCTTGCCGACGGCGGCGACCGAAGCGCTGACCCCACGCGAGCGCGAGATCGCCGCCCTGCTCGCGCTCGGCCTGCAGAACAAGGAAATCGCCCGCCGGCTGCGCCTCGGCAATCCAACTGTTAAAAACCACGTCCACAACATCCTGCAGAAGCTGAAGATCGGCCGGCGCAGCGAAATTTTCGGACGACGCTTCGAAGTTCCGCCCAGACAGGCACAGGCTGCGATGCAGCCGCGCGGACTGCAACCTTAACCGCCAATCGACGATTGTTGCCGGCACGACGCCGAACGATGCCGGCGCCGATGCGCCGATCACATACCCGTAAGGATCGCCGTGGCCCACGCGACGGTCTGGACCGATTTCCGGATCAAATCCAGGATCATCGGACCGTTGACAAGAGCGCAGCAGAAGGTCCGCAGAGCGCCCGTCCACGACCGGCGACCGGTGCGCACGGGATCACGGTCCAGGCCGGCCCCAGCCCGCCGACCGGACCGCCGCGGTTCATTTAGCCGCCGCGGCGGAACCGCTAGCATTATTCGACAATGAGGCGTCGGCTCGGATGCGGATTCTCTTGGCCCGTATGTCGAACATGCTCAACAGTATCATCACCGCCGTTCTGGAAGAGTCGTCGCAGACAACGATTGCCGGCGTTATCGGCGATCGCGACGATCTGGCGGCGGCGGTCCGCGCGGTGCGAGCCGACACGGTAGTGCTGCAGACCGACGAACCCGGCGCTGCTGGGCCCTACCGCAACCTGCTGTCAAGCTTTCCCGGACTAAAGGTCATCGCGATCGCGAGCGATGGCAGGGGCGGTTTCCTCCATGAGCTGCGTCCTTGGTCGAAGCAGCTGGTGGAGCTGTCGGCCGAGAGCTTGCTGGCCGCACTAACCGAGGACGCCGCGTCAGACCGCGGTGGGCCGGCAACTTCGGCCGCCAGGTCGCGCCCGAGCTGAGCCCATAAACGCACGAGGGTAGGCATGTCGCAATCGCTACGAGACCGTTACGCCAACGGCTACGAGGATCGATCGTTTGCCGAGACCCCGTTTCTCGAAATCCCGGCGTACGAAGCCTTCGAAGAGCCGCAGCGAGGGGCGGCGCTCGGTGAATTCTCCGCCGAAGCGTGGTCGGCATCGGCGGTGCCGACGCCTTTCCTGTCGATCGGTGCGCCGACGCTCGGCGAGAGCGAATTGCCGCCCGCCGAGATCGCCAATCTTGCCGAGCTGGCTACCGAACTAAAGGACAGCGAGTTCCGCGATGCGCTCGAGGAGCTGGCTGACGAGGCGCTGGAGCTGCACGCTGATCAACTGGCCGGCGAATACGGCGACCGCGAGATGCGCGATCTGGCCGCCGAGCGGCTGCTGGACGAACATTTCGCGCCGCTTGCGGCACAAACGGATGCGGCCCTCGACCGCTTTTTCGAACGGCTCGAAGGGCACGAGCCCGGTGCGCTGACCGAGATGGAGGTCGAGCGTCTTGCTACGGAAGCACTGCCAACCGCCGAACCGATTTCACCCGCGGCCGAGCAGTTTCTCGGCGGCCTGCTGAAGAAGGCCGGCAAGCTCGTCTCCGCCGCCATCAAGTCGCCGGTCAAACTGATCGGAAAAGGGCTGGCTTTCGCCGGCAAACTGGCCTTTGGCCCGTTCGCTGCGGCGTTCAAAAAACTCGCTCGCTTCCTGATCAAGTTCCTCACCAAGCATGCGCTCAACAAAATGCCGCCGCAGGCTCGTGCGCTGGCGCAAAAACTGTCCGACCGCCTGTTTCACGAACTCGGCGACGCGCACGAGGGCGAGGCGGTCCGGTACGAGCAGACCGAGGCCGAAAGTCTTCCGACCGCGTCCGATATTGCCCGGCTCGAAGCCGAGTTCGACCTCCATGCCGCGCAGCTGGCGCTGACACCCGACGAGGGCGAAGCGGATCATCTCGTCTCAACCTATGGCGAGGCAGCACAGGAGGCCTACGAGGGATCGCCGCTGGAGACACTTGATCGTGCGCGCGCCGAACTGGCCGATGGACTCGCGCGGCTTCAGCCGGGTGAAAGCCCGCAACCGGTAATGGAGCAGTTCCTGCCGGCTCTGGCGGCGATCTGGCCGGCGCTTAAAGGCGGCATAGCGCTGATCGGCCGGCCGCGGGTCGTCAACTTTGTCAGCGGCTTGCTGGCGCACCTCATCAAGCCCGTGCTCGGCGCTGACGCCGCCAAGATGCTGGCGCCGGCGATGGCCAGCACCGGGTTGGGCCTGGTCGGTCTGGAGACCGCGCCGTCCGATCCGCATGTTGCGGCGACCGAGGCATTGGCCGCGACGATCGAAGACGCGGCGACCCGGCTGGCCGAACTGCCGCCCCACGTCTTCGATAACGACACGACACTCGATGCCGCAGTGCGCGAGTCGTTCGAGGAGGCGGCATCCTCGTATTTTCCGGATGCGCTGATCAAGCCGGAACTGCGCGAGGCTGCGGACCAACCGGGTGTCTGGCACCGCTTGCCGCGCAACTCGCACCGCAAGCGCTATGCGAAATACAGCCACGCACAGGATGTGACGATCACGCCGCGGGCGGCCGGCATGGTGCACAGCTTTGGCGGCGGCACGCTGAAGGACCATCTTCGCGACCGCATGGACTTGCCGGCCGGCCGCGCCTTTAAAGGTCGAATTCATCTGATCGAGGCGCTGCCCGGCGCCCGCGCGGCGACAATCGCGCGCGCCGAGGGCATTCGCAAGCACGACCTCCATCCGCTGACGGCGCATGCCGCCGGGGTTCTGCTCGGGCCGAATGCCGGGCTGGGGGACCGTCATGTGCAGCATGCATCGCCGCCGCGCCTGCATCGGCTGCACGTGCGCCAGCGCCTCTACTACATCGAGCCGCCGAACGGCCGGCAGCATCTGCACCATCGTCATCACACCAGGCGCGCCCACACCGAACTGACAATCAACCTGCGCAAGGGCGAAATCCGCCTGTGGCTCTATGTAAGCGAGCGACTTTGCCAGCAGATCGCGGCTGCGCTCGGCCAACCCGGCAATCCCACGGCGGCCTTTCGCCTCGTCCAGCCGCTGGTGCGGCGCGCGGCAGGCCAATTGCGTGCCATCCTCGCCGGCAGGCATCTGCCGCCGGACCTGCGCGTCATCAGTGAAGTACCGAATTTCGATGCCGTCGTACCGCGGTGGCTGGTGTCGGTCGGCAGCGAACTGGCCGACAAGATCGACGAATGGGCGTCGCACCAGGTTGCGCAATACCTGGCGAACCACGCCGATGAATTCCGCCGTCTCGTCCTCGCCCAGCACGATGGGCTGACGCTGCGGCTGACGATGAGCATCCCCGGCGTCGAGACGCTGCGCATGCTCGCACAGGGTCATCGGCCGGCGGGCCCGCACCATGCGGCCTGGTTCCACGGGACGCCCCATTTTGCCGTCGTCGCGCATCCGGGCTACGCGATCAAATGAACGACACCCTCGCCGAACCCACTGCTCGTGCTACGGCCGTCCTGCGGCGGCAAGTGCTGCGGCAATTGACCCATTGGGAAGGCGCCGCGGAGCGGCTCGACGACTTCGAGGCGACCGCCTCGCCGGCCGCCTGGGCGATGCTCGAGCGCTATGTCGGTATGACCTTGCGCGGCGAACTGAAGCAGGCCCGCGATCAGCTGAAGCGCGAGGCGGTTGCGGTTCGCGCGGCGTTCAATGCGGCCCGCGGGCGCGGCGATCTGGAGCGCGTCGCCGACCAGGTCGGCCTACTGCGCGACCGCTATCTCCAGACCGAGCTTCTCGTCGACTTTTACGTGGATGCGGTGCGCTCGCGCGGCAACCCAGAAGTCGGCGCGCAGTTGCGGGCCTGCGATGTGATGGCGGAGCGCGCGATCCTGACGGCGATCGAGCCGCTGGGCGTCGCCACACCGCCGGTGCTGACCTATTTCAAGCCGGGGATTGGCGCGTCGATCCTGCGCATCGGCACCCGGTTGTGGGACGGTTCGCTGAGCCGCGTCGCCGCGATCAAAATCACTTGGCACAACCGGCTGCAGCCGACCGCGCTGGTCCATGAATGCGGCCACCAAGTGGCGGGGTTGACCGGCTGGAACAGCGCCTTTGCCGGCGCGCTGCATACGGATCTCGGCCGCATCTCGCCGGAAATCGCGGCGCAAGTCGCCAATTGGGCCAGTGAGATTGCCGCCGACAGCTTTGCCTTCGCGCATACCGGGTACGCCGCCGTCGTCGCACTCTCCGATGTCGTGTCCGGCCAGGGACCCGCGGTTTTCCGGTTTCTGCCGGCCGACGTACATCCGATCGCCTTCCTGCGGGTGCTGCTCGGCGTTGAGATGTGCCGCCGCTTCTACGGCCTCGGGCCGTGGGACGACCTGGCGGCATCGTGGGAGGAGCTGCACCCGGTCCGGACGGCACCGGCCTTCGTCGCCGCCATCGTGACGGCGATCCGGCCGCTGTTGCCGCGCATCGTCGAACTCGCGCTACTGACCCCGCTTGCCTGCTTCAAACAGCGCCGGCTGGCCGACCTTGTCGACCCGCAGCGCGTCGCACCGACGGCGCTGCGCCTGATGCAGCGCGATGCCGGCGGCGCCGCCTTCAGCTCCAGCCACTGGATCTGGACGGAATGCCTGCGGCTGACAGCGCTATCGGGACTGCGCTTCGCGCTTGAGCCGGAAGCCGGACGCGAGATCCTGCAGCAGCAGGAGGATCTGATGATCCGGCTCGGCCACATGACGGCGCAGCAGGCAGCATGAAGCGAGGAATGCTGTGACCAGGGGTAGGAGACCAGCGATGAACGAGTCGAGAGGGCCGCACCAGCCGTCTCACCAGGAACACGCGTCAGCAGAGGCAGTGCGCGAGGCGGCGCTCGACGCCGCTCGACAGGAGGCTGCTGAAGTGGCGCGCGAAATCGCCGCCGATCTGGTGGCGGCGGAAAGCGCACTCGCCGCGCGGGAAGACTTACCCGATCCCGTTACCCAGGCGATAAACGCCGAAATCGCGGCGTTCAGCCCCCCTCTCAGCCCGCAGGCGCAGGACGTATTGGCCGATTTGTTGCGGCTGCACTACAGCCTCAACGGCCCGCAGCGCGCCCTCGAAACCAGCGGCAACTTCAACCGCCCGGTTTTCCCGGCCCCTCCCCGCTATATCGGAAGTTGACCCGCCGGCCCGCACGAGGATCGAGGAGATCAAACATGTTTCTTCAGCTGGTAACGCCGCCGCCGTTCGGCCCGCCGGTAACGATCGTGCAGGCAAACGCCGACAGCCTGTTCCTCTACCATCCGTTGCAGCTCTCGGCGATTGTCGAAACGTTCTGGCGCAACCGGTATAACGCACTCAATGCGCCGGGCAGCGCCAATTCGCCCTTTGTCGCCTGGCCGGTCGGAACAACCCAGGCGCTGCTCAGCGACACCTATCTGCTCGGCTACTATCCGCCGAACGTCCCGAACACGGCGACGATAGCCACTGGCCAGATGTTCATGCCGGCCGGCGAAACGTTTCTACCGCCGCTCGCCCAGCCCGGTCTGACCGCGCCTCCGGGCATGACCAATTTCGACCACCTCATCTATGCCTATCTCATTGAGAATACGCGGATCTATGACATCTTCGCCAAGGTGTTGGAGACCTACATGTTCAGCGAGGAGCTGCCGTCGCCGAGCTTCGCGGCACAGCAGTTTCTCCGCAACACCGAATATCTGGTCTACAGCGACGCCTTGCCGACAATGGTGTGGACGACATCCAGCCGGCTGCGCAGCGACGAGATCGCCAACCGGATGACGCTGTACTACTGGATGTTCGGGATCGATCTGTCACACGCTCCGGAACTCGCCGTCCATCATCCCTATGCGCGGCCGGAAGCGGCAAACCGCGATTTCATCCCGACCTTCGAGGCATTCGCGAGCGAGGTGTGGAAAGGTATCGAGAACGCGAAAAACAGCAGCGGCGCCAACCCCACCGACAACGAGGCGATCGCCACCTCGGCGCGCCGCATTTACGACATGATGGCGACCCGGCAACTCAACGACTTCAACGGCAACGTGCGGTTTCGCGCGGTGAGTGTCATGGCATGGTTGCATTTGGCGGTGCTGTACGATTCGGCGATTGTGCTGGCGCTGAATGCCAGCGCGAGTAGCCCCGAGCAGCGGTTGCAAAAAATAGCGGAGCGCGTCGGCATGTCGGCACACTCAAAGTCGAAGGCGCTATTCGAGTTGGCGCAGCCGTTCTCCTCGCTGATGCAATCGATCGAGACCGGTCTGCTGAACGACCCGGCAAGCGTCGTGCCGCTCTACACGCCGCCCTCGACGATCGAAGGCAACGCGGAGGTCGTCATCGACCAGTATTCGCTGGCGACCGGCCGCGACCTGAAGGCGCCGGCGGTGACGATGACGCCCCGTGCGACGGCCGCGCCCCGGCTGACGGCGCACCCGTTGCCGACGACGATGGCGGCGTCGCACGGGGCACCCGGTCATGCTGCGCATGCCACCGCGGCCCACGCATTTCCGGCGGCCGCCGCCCACCATGGTCCCGGCCGGCCCGAACCGCGACCCAATGGCCACACATCCTAGCGGCAGGCCCTACCGGCTGCGCGCTTCTGCCGGCCGGTCGCTCGGCGCGTTGTTCGACAGGAGGGAGATGTGCTGCGGACATTGGCAAACGGCGCCGGAAGCAGCGACGCGCAGTTTCCGGACGTCATCCCGATCGACTTGCGCGGCCGCGCCACAACCGAAGAATTGCCGCCGGGCCCATTCCTGCTGCCGCCAGGTCGCGAAACGGCGGTGGGCAGCGAGGCCGAAGCCGTCGGCGCAGCCGCACCATCTTGGGTGCTCACCGGTGAGGGGGCGCCGCTGAGCGCGGAGCATTTTCTTGTCGACCTGCCGGCTGCGGCCGAACCGCCGACACAAGCATCGGAATGGGATCTGCGCCTGGCGATGCCCGAGGCTCTGTCACCGCTGGCCGCGCCGTTGGCGGCCGCCTCGAATGCGTCAGGTTTGAGCGGTCTGTCGGCGGTCATCGCGCTGCATCAGGCAATGCTCTCGGCGACACCGCTGCACGCCGTTTTGGCGGTGCTCCTGGGTGCCGCCGGCCGGCGCTCGCTGTCAGTGCACGGCGTCGACATCCCGGTTACCACATACCTGCGCCAGCTCGGCCAGCTCTTCCGCGAGGTAGCCGATCATCAGGAAGGCCTGCTCGGCACCCTGCGCGAACCGGTGCTGCGCGAAGCGGAAGCGGCCAAGCCGCCGCCGCCGATCGCGCATGCGATCAGCGCGCCGCCGCATGCGATCGCGGGCTGGCCCACGGGTGTCGATGTCTATGCTGGTCAGCAGATGGACGCGGCCGCCTTCACCAATCTGAGGCGCCAAGGCAAGCTGTTCGCCATTGTCAAATCCTCGCAAGGCACCCTGCCGGATGCTCGCTTCTCGCAATATTACGGCATGGCAAAAGCCGCCGGATTGCTTCGCGGCTCCTACCACTTCTTTGCAAACAAATGGGACGGGGTGCCGCAGCAGTGGCTGCACGGGGCGATCGCCGATCAGGCCGAGACCGTCACTCGACTTGTCAAACGCCTGGTTCCGGGCGATCTGGCGCCGGCGCTCGACCTCGAGGATGAGCCGCGTGGCCCCGACAACCGGTATCCGCTCGACCAGGGCATCACACCGGCGCAGCGCGGCTACCACTACCGTCGCGTCGCCGGGAACCCGCACTGGCATGACGGCCTTGCCGAGCTGCTCGCCGACATCCGCGGCTTTGTGGAGCGGGTCGAGACGGCGCTGGGGCGGACGCCGATGATCTATACCTCCCATATGTGGAGGGATAGCGACATGATGAACGATCCGAAAGTCATGTCCGAGCATCCGCTGTGGACCGTGTATCACGGCGAGCGAGACTTGACGACGATCAGC
The DNA here is from genome assembly GCA_035504075.1 of Allostellaceae bacterium. Classification (GTDB taxonomy): domain Bacteria; phylum Pseudomonadota; class Alphaproteobacteria; order ATCC43930; family CGMCC-115725; genus DATARH01. The sequence continues at coordinate 8,464 of DATJSO010000279.1, forward strand.
GTCGGCGGCTGGGGCAAAGACTGGGATTTCATCCAATACGCCGAGGACGGCCGGAACTACTGGGGCATGAACCCGTACCACGAACCCAACATTCACGTCCCCGGCATCGATTTCAACGCATACCACGGCACGGTTCACGGGTTGCTCGGACTCGCCGATATCGGTCGGGTCTCGGTCGCCGTCGCCGGCAATACGCGCTGCATCGCCTATGCGCAATGGCCGGACGGACAACAGCATCTCCATCTTGCTCCCACGTGGGCCGACCAAAGCCTTTCTGCCGCCGGCGTGCCCGTCGGGAGCGATCCGGCGTTGCTGGCGGTCGCGGACGGTCTGGCCCTTTATTTTCGCAGCGGGGACCACCTCGTCGAAGCGGCGGTGGGCCTGCGCGCACCGTCGCTCTGGCAGTCGCGCCAGATTGACCAGCCGGGAGACGCCAAGCCGATCCACGATCCGTGCGCGGTCGTCGTCGGCAACACCCGACACGTCTGCTACTGGGGTGACGACGACGACTGGTATCTGCTGACTCTGGCGGCCGGACGCGTCACTTCGACGCGCGTACTCAGTGCCGCCGGTGTCAAAATATCGCCGACGCACGGGCAGTCGACCGGTCAGCCAATCATATATCTTACCGGCGGTGAGGTACATCTGATCGGCCGGGTCGGTGACGATGGGCACCTCTTCGACGTATGGCAGGACGCGCATGGCACCTGGCGCGCAGACGATGTCACCGCCTTGGCGCGGGTTCGCACCGCGGCGCTTGCAGCGGCGACCTATTCGGCTTGCGCCTTCGAGACGGCCGATGGCGTCGGCATTGTTTTTCGCGGCGTCGGCGGCGCCCTCTGGGTCGTCAGGCGGCGCGACAACGCGGCGACCAACCTGACCGAAGCAGCCAATGCAGTGGCGGCAGCCGGGCATCCGACCTGCTTTGTCATGCAGCAAAAGCCGCACATCGTCTATCGCGGGACCGACCGGTATGTTCACGAGATCTGGCCTGACGGCGGCGCGTGGCGGACCCGGCAGGTCTGCAGCGTCATGGCAGCCGCCGACCCGGTAGCGGCGACAGACGGCACAACTGCGATGGTGGCACTGCGGGCGATGGACGGGACGCTTCTGGTGCCCACCTCCGACGGCACCCGCTGGCGTTGCGATCTTGCCGTCGGGGCCGGTTAGGCCACGATGCCGCGTTGGGAAATGCAGCCGTCAGGGGCCCCGCCGCTGCCCAGGTACGAGCAGCATCCGGGAAGCGGAAACGCGGCGGTTGTCCTTTTGCCGGACAGCACCGGCAGCGATCCGTATGCCGCGATACGACCGGCCTTGGCGCCGGAATTTGCCGGTATGAGCGCGGCCGAAATCGCGGCAGCGCTGGGCCCACGTGCATCGGCGATTGCGTTGTCGGGCCTGCTGACGCAGCCGCATGGGCCCGCCGCGCCGCCGGTGCTGCGGATGCTCGCGCGGCTTTGTACCGAGGCCGCCGCCGTCCAGGGCGAGCCCGGTCCTGCCGCGGCGGCGAACGAGGTCTTCGGCGCGACGGAATTTCAAGTGCCCCCGACGGCCCCGGCGGCGGTGCCGCCGATCGCCGTTCTGCAGCTCGACAAAATCGAAATCGGCACGTGGAGTTTCCCGCTTGTCGGCACGCCGACGGGCGGCTTTGCAGCGCTGTTCGGCCTCGCCAACCTGCCGACGCCGATGCTGTCGCTGCGGATCGTCGGGCGCGTCATGATCGACGACCACGGAACGCGCCGCCAGCCTGGCAGCCTCGACAAAAACGCGGCTTGGTGGCCGGTCGCTATCAATAACCAGGTGTACATGCCGCGCGGCCGCGGCGCTGCCAACGCCACCAGCGCCGTCACGACAGTCGGCGATGACGGCACATTTGCCACCGAATCCACCGTAACCACCGATCCGGGGACGCAGCGCCTGCACGTCCAGGTGCAAGCGAGCCTGCGCGGCGGCCGTCAGATCACCGCCGAGGCCACCCTCGAACGCAACGACCTCGACGTGTTCCTTTCCATCATCGAGAAGCAGGAGAACTTTCTTGTCGCGCCGCCTCCGGGGCTGACGCACCTGCAATTCCTGCACGCTGTGCGGAAAATCTTTCAGCCGCCGCCCGGCAGCCCGTTTGCCGAGCTGTTCGACGTATTGCTGTACCGCAATCACGACATTCCAAGCCTCTTCGCACCCAGTACGGCTGAGCACAGCCGGCTTCACCGTTTCGAGAATATGGAGATTGCGGGACAGTCGGTTGATATCGGGCACGTCTTGACCGCGATCGAAGGTTTTCGGTTACAGCAGCCGCAACTCGGCAGCCGCGGCATCGGCCCGTGGCACTGGCCGCTCCTCGCCAGCGATGACCTCGAAGCGACCGTGACGTGGGGCGGCGATTACGGCCTGGCGCTGGCCAGTTACCTTGAAGATAAAGTGAACGGGAAGACGGTCGACATTCGCGCCTACGTGAACGTCCACGCCGGGATTGCCGATTTGCTCGGCGACATTGACGGTATCAACATTGGCGCCGCCTATGATGAGGCTAACTCGCTGGGTGACAATCTGCGCGCCTATTACGGAGCGAAGCCGCTCCGCCGTTTCCATTCTTTCGTCGCAAACGCGACTGATGAACTCGGCAAGCCGATCTTTACTTTAATGCCGGGCCAGCCAAAACTCGATTCGGCCAGCCGGCAGAAATTGGCGCGTTACGTTTTGCTCTTTGCCAATCGGAAGCTGGCATTCGTCAGCAAGATCACCCCGGCGCAGTTCGCTGCGGTTCAGCCGATCGTCCAGCCGGGCTCCACGGCGCCGGAAATCGAATTTATTGCCGATCACTTCGGCGCATTCATCGAAGCTGGCCTCGCGAGCGAGGCTTCGCCCTGAATTCAGTCTGATGACGTGACAATGTCAGACCGCCGCTGGTCGCCGCTGCAAGGATCGCCGCACGGCCGGATCGGCCTCGAGGCCGATTTGCTCGATCATAAGCCTCTTGCGCGGCGGCTCGGCTGCCCGAAAAGTCGTGGGTGGCCGGATCAAGTCCGGCCACGGCGTACGCTAAATCGCTAAATCGAGCGCACGCATGACTGCACGCCGGCCAAGCAAGCGGGTGACGCGGAGTTTGGCGGCGGCGGCCGCGCGCCTCAGCGCGATGCCGTCTGCCCGGCGATCAGCGCCAGCCCGCGCAATACGTCTTCCGCCTCTGCCAGCTGCTCGTCGCTCGTCGTGCCGATGTCCTTTGTCGCGACGGTCGGCTGCTCGCCTTTGGGAGGCGTCGCCGTCGTCGTGGTCTTCACCGGCGCCGCACCGCCTGCCGTCGCAGCGGATTTCTCCGGCTGGTCGGGGTTCTTCATCGCGCCGGGCAGATCGACTTCGCGCAGACCATCGGATTCGACGACCTTTTCCAGCTTCAGCGGCGACACGGTCAGGTTGGGCGTCAATCCTTTGCCTTCGATCTCGTGTCCGTCGGGAGTGAGAAAGCGGGCCGTTGTCAATTGGATCGCGCCGGCGCCGTTCAGCGGGATCAGCGTTTCAATCGCGCTCTCGCCGAACGTCCTGCTGCCGAGCAGCACCGCCCGCTTGTTGTCCTGCAATGCGCCGGCGACAAGTTCCGCGACGCCGGCAGTGCCGCCATTGACCAGCGCGACGATCGGCTGGCCGTTGGCGAGGTCACCCGGGGTGGACGCAATGTGCTTCACTTCCTCCGGCTTGCGGCTTTTGAGCAGCGCGATATCGCCCTTCTCGATGAAATCGTCGGCGCATTTCACCGCCGCGGCAAACTTGCCGCCCGGATTGTTGCGCAGATCGAGGATGAAGCCGATCAGCTTGCCGCCTGCTTCCTGGCGTAGATCCTTGACGGCGGCGGCGAGCAGATCGGGGGTCCCATCGTCAAAACCGGAGAGGCGGATGTAGCCGATGTTGCCGTCTTCGAGCGCATGGCTGACGGTCGGGAACTGGCCGGCGACGCGCTTCAGCGTGACGCCAACCAACTCGCCGGTGCCGCGGCGCAGCATCAGCTTTACCTCGCTGCCGACCGGGCCGTGCAGCATCCGCTCGACCTCGGGCAGGGTCTGGTCGTAGGTCGGCTCCTTGTTGATCGTATAGATGACGTCATCCGGCTTGATGTCGGCCTTGGCGGCCGGCGAGCCGTCACGCGGCGAGACGACCTTCACCTCGGAGTTGTCGATTGTCACGACGAGGCCGATCGTGCCGCTCGTTTCCGGCGTATTGGCCTGCAGCGCCTGATACTGCTTCTCGGTCAGGTAGACCGAGTGCGGGTCGAGGCCGGCCAGCATGCCGGCGATGGCGGTCTGCACGAGCCGCTTGTCGGTCACGGGGTCAACCGAGTCGTGCCGGATCCGCTCGAACGCTTCGCCGAACAGGTTCAGCTGATCGTAAACGCCGTTACCGACAGTGTCGCCCGCATTGTCCGCCGCTGCGGTCACGTCGGTCTGCGGCCAGGCGGCGGCCGGTGCAAGAAGGGCGAACAGGGCCATCGCGATCGCGGTTTTACGCATCTTCCCGTGGGTCTCCAAAACTCGGGCCGGAGATGAGATGCCGGCACACTAGCCGAGCGGCGTTCTTTTGCAATCCGGGCGTGGCGAAAAGATGGCCGCGCCGCGGCTGCCGGCTTGACATTGCCGGCCGGCAAACGTACCTGCGCAGCCCATGCCCGACCGCAAGTACACGCATTTTCCCGGCCGCCTCGTCATTGTCGGCTTTGGCAGCATCGGGCAGGGCGTCCTGCCGCTGCTGCTGCGGCATATCGACCTGCGGCCCGAGCAGATCACGATTGTCACGGCCGAAGCACGCGGCGCGGCAATCGCCGCCGCCTGCGGCGCCACGTTCATCGAGACCGCCCTCGACCGCGAAAACTACCGGCGCGTGCTGGATCGGATGGTCGGGCCCGGCGACTGTCTGCTCAATGTCTCGGTCGACGTGTCGAGCGTCGCGCTGATCGAGTTCTGCCGGGAAAAAAATTCGCTTTATCTCGATACGTGCATCGAGCCATGGCCCGGCGGCTACACCGACCCCGCGCTGCCGCCGGCGGCGCGCTCCAATTATGCATTGCGAGAAAGCGCACTGGCGCTGCGTCGCGACGCCGCACAGGGCCCGACCGCGGTGTTGACGCACGGCGCCAACCCTGGCCTCGTGTCGCATTTCGTCAAGCAGGCGCTGCTCGACATCGCCCGCGAAGGCGAGCCGAGGGTCGCCGCGCCGGCGGAGCGCGCCGGCTGGGCGGCGCTTGCCGAGCGGCTCGGCGTCAAGGTCATTCATATCGCCGAGCGCGACACGCAGGTGGCGCGGATGGCGAAGGAGCCGGGTGAGTTCGTCAACACCTGGTCGATCGACGGGTTTTTCAGCGAGGGATCGCAGCCGGCCGAACTCGGCTGGGGCACCCATGAGCGGCATTTTCCTGCCGATGGGCGGCGCCACGACGGCGGCAGCCAGGCGGCGATCTATCTGTTGCGGCCCGGCGCCGGCACGCGCGTGCGCAGCTGGACACCGCTCGAAGGCTCCTATCACGGCTTTCTGATCACCCATGGCGAATCGATCTCGATCGCCGACTTCCTGACGCTGCGCGACGGAGAGCGCGTCCGTTATCGTCCGACCTGCCACTATGCCTACCACCCGTGCGACGACGCGGTGCTGAGCCTGCACGAGCTGGCCGGCAAGAATTGGCAGTTGCAAAGCCGCAAGCGGCTGATGATGGACGAGATCAGCGACGGTATCGACGAACTCGGCGTATTGCTGATGGGGCCGCAGAACCGCGCCTACTGGTACGGTTCGCGATTGTCGATCGCGGAAGCGCGGCGGGTGGCGCCGCATAACAACGCGACCTCGCTGCAGGTGACGGCGGCGGTGCTGGGCGGCCTCATCTGGGCAATCGAGCACCCCGATCGCGGCATCGTCGAACCGGAGGAGATGGATTTCGCGCGCATCCTGGAAATCGCCGGGCCTTATCTTGGCGAGGTCGTCGGCGTGTGGGGCGACTGGACGCCGCTTGAGGATCGCGAGCGCCTCTTTCCCGAGGATCTCGACCGCGACGACCCCTGGCAATTCAAGAACATCCGCGTACCGTAGGGGCGATCAGCGCTGCGCCCGCGCTGCATCCGAGGCGCGGGCAAGCGCGAACAGCGCCTCGCGGCAGATCGTCTCGGCCGGAGCGCCGGTCTGCTTCATGCGGAACTCGGCTGCGGCGACATCGTCGAGCATGCGGCGCAGCCGCCCCTCGTCCCAGCGCTGCAATTGACGCCGCCAGCTGTCCTGCTCCTTGAAAAAGATCGGCGGCCGGGCGTTGCGGATCGCCTCGTCGGGCGGCGTGCCGGCCGCGACGCGGGCGGTAACGAGGTGCAGCCGCTGCAGGTGGCGCAGCAACGCGCGAATGACGCCGACCGGCGATTCGCCCTCCTGAAACACGCGGGCGAGCGCCCGATCGAGTGCTGCCGCATCGCCTTCGGCGGCGGCGAGCAGCGCATCGTCAAGTGACAAGGCGGCACTGTCGGCGACAACGGCGCGCGCGTCTTCGAGGCCGATCCTGCCGCCATCGCCGGCATAAAGCGTCAGCTTCTCGAGTTCGGCGCGGGTCAGCAGGCGGTCGCCGCCGAGATGCGCGACCAGAAAATCGCCGGCGTCGCGGCTCAATGCGATGCGGCGCTCGGCGCAGGCATCGCGGATGACCGCCGCAAGCTCGCGCGGCGTGTCGGGATAGCAGCCGATCGCGGCAGCCTCGCGCGTATCGTCGAACGCACGACGCAACGCCGATCTGCCCGGCAGATCGCCGGCCTCCACAACGACCAACGCATCGCCCGCCGGAGCGGCGAGGAAGCGGGCGAACAGCGGGGCGAGCGCATCGCCCGCTTCGCGCACCCGCACGACCCGCCGCCCGCCCATCAAGCTGATCTGCGCCGCCTCGTCGGCGAGCCGCGCCGGATCGGCCGACAATGTCGTGCCGGACAGTTCGGCGACCCGGAACGGATCGTGCAGATCGGGAGAAACACCGCGTGCCAGCGTCTCGGCGCGCTCGCGCACCAGCCCGGCATCGGGGCCGTAGAGCAGGATGGCGCGGGTTTCCGGGTCGGGACGCCGCACGAACGCCGCGACGCGCGCCGGCGGCAGCTTCATGTTCCGGCGGCCGGCGGCGAGGCTGCGCGACGCTGGAAGAACACGGTCAGCCGGGTCAACAGGTTGTCGCGCAATTCCGCGACGACGCGGGTTTCGGCATCGCTTTGTGCCACCACATTCGAATAACCGTTCGCCAAAAGATCAAACGAATCGTCGAAATGGCTGATGCCCGCGAGCAACTGTTTGCCACTTTTAATGTCGGTAAGAATGAAATGGGCATAGACGTCGATGCGACCGAGGGTCCCCAGACCCTGGGTAGTAAGGCCAAGGTTCTGCTTTGTGACCTGCAGCGTTATGTTCAGCACATAGTGCTGCGGCGCCGGCTCGCCGCTTGGATTGAAGGCGCCGCGCAGCGCCAGTTCGAGGTTTTGTCCGATGCGCTCGGCGATCGGCGCGACCCGGATCGACCGCAAATCGGCCGCCGCCACACCCGTTTGCGGATCGGCGTAGAGCGGCGCCCAGCCGCCGCAGCCGGAAACGAGCCCGAGCAGGCACAGGGCGACGCCGAGGCAGACGCACCGCCTTTGGCGACGAAGTTTAACGTCATCGCGCGGAATGCGGCGGCGACGCAATCGCGAAGGCGCGTCGGGCCGGCTTCGCTTGGCTTGCATCGGCGGCACTTCTCGACAGCCCTACGCCACGACGCTAACGATGCGGTTCGGCACGACGACCACCTTCTTCGGCTCGCGTCCGGCAAGAACGCGCGCCACCTGCGGCAACGCGAGCGCCGCTTCCGTTGCCGCCGCTGCGGCGACATCGCGCGGCAAATCGATCGTGCCGCGCAATTTGCCGTTGACCTGGACCGCGACGGTCACCTGTTCCTCGCGCGCCAGTTCCGGGTCCGCCCGCGGCCACCGGGCATCGGCCAACAGCGTCGTGTGACCGAGCGTCTGCCACATCTCCTCGGCCAGGTGCGGCATCATCGGGCCGATCAGCTGCGCCACGGTCTCGATGCCCTCGCGCAGCACGGCGCCGGCCCCGGCTTCGGCCGCCGGCAGATCCTCCAGCGCGTTGGTCAATTCGCGGATGCGGGCGACCGCCCGGTTGAAGCGGAACTTGTCGAGATCGTCGGTGACGGCCGCGATCGTTCGGTGCGTGAGGCGACGCAACGCCGTCAGCATCGGCGACAATTCCGCCGGCATCGCGCCGCCGGCGGGAGGCAGCGCGACCTCCGGTTCAGACACCAGCCGCCACAGGCGGTTCACATAGCGCCAGATGCCGTCGATGCCGGCCGCGGTCCATTCGAGATCGCGCTCCGGCGGGCTGTCGGAGAGCAGATAAAAGCGCGCGGTGTCGGCGCCGTAGGTATCGACGACGTCATCGAGATCAACGACGTTCTTCTTGGACTTGCTCATCTTTTCAAGCCGGCCGATCGTCACCTTGCGACCTTCGTCGTCGACCAGGCTTCCTGCCGCATCCTCCCGCACGTCGTTCGGAAACAGCCACTCCCCCGAACTGCCCTGGTAGCTCTGGTGCAACACCATGCCCTGGGTGAACAGGCCGGCGAACGGCTCGTCG
>DATJSO010000280.1:0-2563 GCA_035504075.1 Allostellaceae bacterium
GCGATCCGCGTCAGCTCGGCGGCGGTCATGCGCATCGCCGCGACATTTTCCGCGTCGTTCGGCGCCGGCTTCGGCTGCGGCGGGTTCAGCATCGGCCCGATCGCTGCCGCCAGCAGTTTCAGATCGGCGAGCTTTTTCTGCTGATCGAGCGGGATGAAACTGGCGAGCGTGCGCGTCTGCGCCACCTCGGGCAGGCGGGCGAGATGCTGCGCCGCCCGCTCGGCCGCCGGCAGATTGGGCTCGACGATATCGATCGCGTTGGCGCCGAGCTGCGGATCGCGGCGCAGCGCCAGAAAGGTCGCGACCGCCGGCGCCTTGGGGTTCTGCAGGTGCAGCGGGTTGAAATCGAACGGCAGCCAGTAGAGGAGCGGCGCCGCGAGCACGACGGCGCCCAGCGTCGCGGCGACCAGCGGAATGCGATAGCGTCCAACGAAACGATCCACCGGCGCCAGCACGGCAAACCCCATCGCCCGCTGCTCGCCGGCCGGGTTCAGCACGGCGAGCAGCGCCGGCAACAGCGTGATGCTCGTCAGGAATGCGATGATCATGCCCGGACCGGCGATTTCGCCGAGTTCCGAAAGGCCGCGATACGCTGTCGGCACGAAAGCGCAGAAGCCCAGCGCCGTCGCCGCCGCAGCGAGCGCCAACGGGCCGCCGGCCTTGCGCGCTGCCGCGACCAATGCTGGCCGCAGGGCGCCCACCTCATGCCGCTCGTTGCGATAGCGAACGGCGAACTGGATGCCGAAATCAACGCCCAGGCCGACAAACAGCACAAAAAAGGCGACCGAGATCAGGTTCAGCCGGCCGACCAGAAACAGCCCGAGCGCGGCCGACATCACCAGGCCGCAGAGCAGGTTGATGACGACGGCCAGCATGATCCGCCACGACCGCAGCGCCAGCCACAGGATCAGCAGAACCGCACCGCACGTAAGGGCGGCGTTGAGCCCGGCGTGCTCCTTCAGCGCGGCAAACTGCGAATCGTTCATCGGCACCAGCCCGGTCACCCGCGCCCGCGCCTGGTAGCCGCCGGCAAGATCGAGCCGTCGGGCCGCCGCAGCGACCGCCCGGGCGGCGGCACCCCCCGGTTCGAGGGCGTGGTAGTCGAGTACCGGCTGTACGGCGATGAACTGGCGCAACGGGCCGGCCGCGGCGGAGCCGCTCGCCATCTCCTGCCACGAAAAATGTGCCGGCCGCCGCGCGAGCACGTCGTCGAGCGTGGCGGATGCACGGTTCATCGGCGGCGCCAGCGCATCGAGCGGCAGGACGCCATTGGCGACACCGATCAGGCCGTAATCAAGCGCGCCGAGGGTGCCGCGCAGGCTCGGATCGGCCGCCAGTTCGCCGATCAGCGGCTTCGCCCGATCGAGCCGCGCCGTCATCGCGCCGACCTCCGGCGCCGAAAGATACAACAGGCCCTCGCGGACAAAGAACGGGCTGCTCTGCAGCGCTTCGACTCTCTTGAAATGCCGATGGTCGGCGGCCAGCGCCAAGGTCAGCTGCGCCGCGGCCTGGCTGGCGAGTTCCGGGGTCGGCGCATCGACGACGACGACCATGCCCTCTTCAGGGAATGTCGCCGATTCGCGAAAGGCCCGCTCCGTCCACGGCAGGTCGCGCGGAAACAGGGTCTTTATGTCGGTTGCGATCGCGAAATGCTGGGTCGCGTAGATTGCTGAAAACGCGGCCAACGCCAGGATGACGGCAATGACCGGCCAGGCGAATCGGGTGCACAGGTCGACCAGGCTGACGATTGGGTATCTGGGCATATCGGCCTGTTCGTTTGCCGCGCACACCGCCCCCAGCGCTTGTTGAAGCGGCCCTCTGTCCGTAAAACCCGGCGTGCAATCGTTCGGTTCCGCGCCGCCGGTGGAAGATCGTCGAATTACTGCATCGCACGGTTGTATTCCCTGCGCTTCTTGCTGCTGCCGCGAAGTGGTCATGAAAATGACGGGTTTCGGCTATTCGATCGGTCATTCGCTTGGGGGAAATCATGCGAATTCGAGTGCGGGCGTATCGAATGCTGGCCGCCGCCGGGGCATTGGCGACGATCGGATGCGGCGCGGCAGCGCAAACCGATGGCAATACGACGACGCTTACCTACGCCGTCATGCGCAACGGCCAGCCGATCGGCACGACGACAATGCGGCTGTCGCGGGCGGGCGGATGGACGATCGTCGGCATTGCGACGAATGTGCAGGTCAAGATCGCATTTTTTACCGCTTACCGCTTCAGCCAGCACGAGACCGAGCGCTGGGACCATGGCGAGCTTGTCGCGCTGAATTCGGTCACCGACGACAACGGCACCGTGCACCGGGTCACGGCGATGCGGCGGGGCGACGCGCTCTCGGTCGATGTCGACGGCCGGGTCAGCACGGTGGACCCGAGCGTCATGCCCGACAGCCTGTGGAATGCCGCGCTCGTCAAGCAGACATTAGCGCTCGACACGGAAGACGGCCGGCTGACGCCGGTCAGGGTCGTCGATCACGGCGAAGAGCGGCTGGTGCTGCAGGGCCGGCCGATGCTGGCGCATCATTACTCGATCGACACCGGCTTTGCACAAGACGTC
>DATJSO010000281.1:0-51152 GCA_035504075.1 Allostellaceae bacterium
ATTATGCATCCGATCGAAACTTCTGCGCTTTCCGGCACCGTGTCCTCCAGCCTGTCGCTCGTCGATCTGTTCGTGCAATCGGACAGCATCGTCAAACTTGTTCTGTTCATTCTGCTGGCCGCCTCGTTCTGGTCGTGGGCCGTCATCTTCGACAAGACGTTGCGCCTCAGGCGGCTGCGCCAGGCGGCCGCCAGCTTTGAAGAGACGTTCTGGTCGGGCGGCTCGCTCGACGATCTTTATGATCGCGTCGGCCAGCGGCCGATCGACCCGATGAGCGCCGTCTTTGCCGCCGCAATGCGCGAATGGCGGCGCAGCGCGGCGCGCGGCCTGCTCGGCACCGCGAACATGCGCTCCAGCCTGCAGCAGCGCATCGAACGGGTCATGAATGTGACGGTCGGGCGCGAGATGGACCGGGTCGAGCGGTTTATGGCGTTTCTCGCAACGGTCGGCTCGACCGCACCATTCGTCGGCCTGTTCGGCACGGTCTGGGGCATCATGAACAGCTTTTCCTCGATCGCGGCGGCGAAGAATACGAGCCTCGCGGTCGTTGCGCCCGGAATTGCGGAATCGCTGTTTGCGACGGCGCTCGGTCTCGTCGCGGCGATCCCGGCCGTTATCGCCTACAACAAATTGTCGAACGATTTCGGCCGCTATGCCGGGCGGCTCGATGCTTTTGCGTCTGAATTCAGTGCGATCCTGTCGCGTCAGCTCGACGAAAGGCCCTGAGCATGGCCTCGCCGATCTACAGCGGCAACGGGCGCAACGGCGGGCGCGGCAGCCGGCGCTACCGGCCAATGGCCGAGATCAACGTGACGCCGCTTGTCGATGTGATGCTCGTGCTGCTCGTCGTCTTTATGGTGACGGCGCCGTTGCTGACGGTCGGAGTACCGGTCGACCTGCCGCAAACCGCGGCGCCGCCGCTCAACCAGCCCAAGGAGCCGCTGACGATCACGGTCAACCGCGAAGGCGAGGTGTTCGTGCAGAACGCCAGCGTGCCGATGGACGGCCTCGTCGGCAAGCTGCAGGCGATCACCGGCAGCGATCCCGATGCGCAGCTTTACGTGCGCGGCGACAAGGACATCAACTACGGGCGCGTGCTGCAGGTCATGAGCCTGGTGACTGCGGCAGGCTTCCACAAGGTCTCGCTCGTCGCCGAGGCGCCGAAGACCGCATCGGCACGGCCCTGAGGCGGCCGATCGGGCGGCGGCGATGAGTGCGATCACGATCGAGCGCGGGGCGGCGCAGCGCGCGGCGCAGAGCCGGCCGACGCCCGAGATCATGTCGAGCGGGTTGGTGTTGTCGGCGGCGCTTCATGTCGGCCTCATCGCGGTCATCGTGCTCGGCCTGCCGAGCTTGTTCAGCCCGCCGCCGCCGCAGGAAACGCCGATCGCGGTCGAACTGGTTACGATCGCGCCGGAGACCCGGGCCACCCACCCCAATCCGTACCGCCCGCGCCGCGAAGCCCGGCCGATCCCGGCGATTGCGCCGCCGGCGCCGAAGCCAAAGCCTGAACTGCGTCCGCAACCGGCTGCGGCCACGCCGCCCGCTGCCGCGCCGCCACCCCCGCCCCCCCCGAAACCGCAGCCGATCGAGACCAAGGCGCCGCCGCCGGTGCCGCAACCAAAGCCGGATTTCGCCGCGCTGGAGAAGCGGGAGATGCCGCGGCCGCAAACGCGCAGGCCCGACGACCGCGCCTTCGACAAACTGCTCGACAAGCTGGATCAGCGAACCCCGGACAAGCCGACGCCCCAGCCGGCCCGCTTTGACGCGTTATTGAAAAACCTGACGCAGCAGGATGCCGCGGCCGACGATGCGCCGCCGTCGCCGCGCCAGATCGCGGCCGCGGCGGAGGCCTCCTCGCAGCCGAAAGCGCCGCTCGGCAGCGCGCTGACGGCGAGCCAGAAGGACCTGATCATCGAGCAGATCGAACGCTGCTGGGACGTGCCGGCCGGCGCGCGCGACGCCAAGGACCTCAACATTGAGGTCAAGGCGGTCGTCAACCAGGACGGGACCGTGCGCGAGGCGGCGATCGTCGACACCGCCCGTTATGCGACAGACCCCTTCTTCCGCGCCGCCGCCGACAGCGCCAAGCGCGCCGTGTTGAACCCGCGCTGTTCGCCGCTGCCGGTGCCGGCCGACAAGTACGACGCATGGCACAACCTCGACCTGTTCTTCAACCCGAAGGATCTTTTATGAGTTTGACGCGTAGGGGGTTCGCCGGCGGCGCGGTTGCCGCGGCCGCTTTTGCGTTGCTGCCCCGATCGCCGGCGCGGGCTGATCTGCGGCTCGACATCACCCGCGGCCAGGTGCAGCCGGTGCCGATCGCAATCCCGGCGTTCGCCGGCGGCGGAGCGGCCGGCGGCGACATCGCCGGCGTCGTCTCGAACGATCTGCAGAGTTCCGGTTTGTTCCGACCGCTCGACCCGCACAGTTTTCTACAGATCGTGTCGGCAGGCTCGCAGCCGGATTTCGCCGATTGGAAGCCGCTCGGTGCGCAGGCGCTGGTGACGGGCTCGGTGCAGGAGCAGGGCGGCGGGCAGCTGCAGGTTGAGTTCCGCCTATGGGACGTGTTGGCGGCCCAGCAGCTTGCCGGCTTCGCCTACACGACGACGCCGGCCAACTGGCGTCGCGTCGCGCACAAGATCGCGGATGCAATCTACGAGCGCATCACCGGTGAGGGCGGGTATTTCGACACCCGCATTGTTTATGTTGCCGAATCCGGCCTGGCCCAGAGCCGGGTCAGGCGCCTTGCGATCATGGACCAGGACGGCGCCAATAACCGCTATCTGACCGATGGCCGTTATCTCGTGCTGACGCCGCGCTTCGCGCCGTCGGCGCAGGAAATCGCGTATCTGACCTACGCGACCGGCCAGCCGAGCGTGTTTCTGCTGAACCTCGATAGCGGGGAACGCCAGTCGATCGGCGATTTTCCCGGCATGACCTTCGCGCCGCGCTTTTCACCCGACGGCAGCCGGCTGATTTTCAGCCGCTCCGAGGGCGGCGCCAGCAATATTTTCACGCTCGACCGGGGCGGCCGGCAGGTAGCGCGCCTGACCAGCGGCGATGCGATCAACACCTCGCCCTGCTATTCGCCGGACGGCGGCCGGATTGTCTTCAATTCCGACCGGGGCGGATCGCAGCAGCTCTATGTGATGAGCGCGAGCGGCGGCGGCGTGCACCGCATCAGCTTCGGCTCCGGGAAATACGGCACGCCCGTCTGGTCGCCGCGGGGCGACCTCATCGCTTTCACGAAGATCGACAGCACCTCGTTTTATATCGGGGTAATGCAGCCGGACGGGTCGGGCGAGCGGCTGCTGACCCAGGACTATCTGGTCGAAGCCCCGACCTGGGCGCCGAACGGCCGGGTGCTGATGTATTTCCGCGAGGGGCCGATGAACGCCAGCGGCGGCGGCAGCCTGCCGCAGCTTTTTACGATCGACCTTACCGGCTACAACAAGCGCGAGGTGCCGACGCCGGGCGGCGCGTCGGACCCGGCGTGGTCGCCCTTGCTTCGCTAACGCGGAGCGATATAGTCCGCCGCCTCGCGCTCGCGGCATTGGGGTCCGGAGCGCGCACGGCGGGTGTGTCCGACCGAAACCGGCCGGCATCATCGTCAGAGGGGGATTTGCGATGGTTGCACGTTTCGTCGCGGTTGCCGGTGCGCTGCTGCTGCTCACCGCGTGCAGCAGCAACGCGCCACCCGAGGCCGGGGCGCCGGGCGCGCCCGGGTTCGGCGGCCCGGGTGGACCCGGCGGCATCAGCAGCTCGACGTTCGGGCCCGGATCGCAGCAGGACCTGGCGCAGACCGCGGGCGACCGCGTGTTTTTTGCCTTCAACAGTTCGGAAATCTCCGCCGAGGGCCAGCAGATCCTGCAGCGCCAGGCCGAATGGCTGCGCCACTACGAAAACGTGACGGTCACGATCGAGGGCCATTGCGACGAGCGGGGCACCGAGGAATACAATCTGGCGCTCGGCGAACGCCGCGCCAACGCGGCAAAGAACGTGCTCGTCGCCGCCGGCATATCGCCCTCGCGCATCCAGACGATCAGCTACGGCAAGGAGCGCCCGATCGTTCCCGGCTCGACCGAGGAGGCCTATGCCCAAAACCGCGTCGCCATTACTGTCGTCAATCGGCCCGGCGCGTGACAAAAACGCACTGCGCCCTCGTTTTGCCTAAAACCGCTCCTACTAACGCGAGCTTTCGCCCAGCCTGCAATCTTCGCATGCGCGCGGCGGGCGACGGGCGACGGCATCACAGCGGCGACGCGGCCGGCGATCTGTAGGGGCCTCATCCGAATGTTCCGGCGACAGCTGCTGCCGTGCGCCTGTTTGACCTTTGTTCTCGGCGTTGCCGCGCTGACCGCTGCCGCTCCGTCGTGGGGCCAGGATCTGACGACCGAGGAGCGGATCGACCGTCTCGAACGCGATCTCAACATGCTGCAGCGGCAAGTCTACCAGGGAGCGCCGCCCCCGCCGGTGGGGGCGCCAAACAGCGGGGCGGCCGTTGACATCGAGGTCCGCATGGAGCGCCTGGAGCAGCAGATGCGGGATCTGACCGGGCGCGTCGAGGAGATCGGCAACCGGGTCGAACAGCTGCGTCAGCGTATCGAGCAGGTCAACAGCGATGTCGATATGCGGCTCGGCGAGGCGCCCGGCGCGGCCGCCGCGGCGGGCCCGACGGGGCCGCCGCCGCCTCCGCCGCCATCGGGCCAACCCGATGTGGCCGCTGCGCCCCCCGGCGCACCGCCGTTTCCGCCGACTGCGCCCGACACGGCGCCGATGCCTGCGACGCTGACGCCGCCGGGCGCCGGTGCCCCGCCCGGCGAGCCTTCAAGCGAACCGACGCCAATTTTCGGCACGCTGACCCCGCCCGGCGCCGCGCCGCCAACGCCGCCGCCACCGCCACGCTTAGCGACCGCCGCGCCGCCGCCGAACGTGGCGCCGCCCGCGACGCTTCCCGGCGGCTCGCCGGCGGAGCAGTTTGATTACGCCTTCAAGCTGGTGCGCAAGGCCGACTACCCGGCCGCCGAGGCGGCATTGAAGACATTCGTTGAGCGCCATCCGAAGGATCGGCTGGCTGGCAGCGCACAATATTGGCTCGGCGAGACGTATTATGCGCGCCACCGCTATCTTGAGGCAGCCAGCGCCTTTGCCGAAGGCTACAAGCGATATCCGAAAGGCCTCAAGGCGCCGGACGATCTGCTGAAGCTCGGCATGGCCCTGGCGCGTGCCAATCAAAAGCAGAATGCCTGCCTGGCATTCACCCAGCTGGACCATGATTTCCCGCGCGCCGGCGCCGCGGTCAGGGAGCGCGTCATTGCGGAGCGACGCCGCCTCGGCTGCTGACGCCGCGCCGCTGACCGTGTCGGAGCTCAGCGCGGCGCTGGCGGCAATCGGCGGGTTTGAGGCCCGGCCGCACGTCGCCGTCGGCGTGTCGGGCGGCCCCGACAGTATGGCGCTGACGCTGCTCGCCGAGCGCTGGGCCGAAGAGCGCGGCGGCAGGGCCATCGGATTGACCGTCGATCATCGTCTCCGCCCGGAAAGCGCCGCGGAGGCGCGGCTCGTGGCGGGCTGGCTCGCGGCGCGCGGCATTCCGCACGAAATCCTCGTGCGGCCGGGCGACAGGCCGGCGCGCGGCATCCAGGAGGCGGCGCGCGCGGCGCGGTACGCGCTGCTCGCCGGGTGGTGCCGGGCGCACGGCGTGCTGCACCTTTTCGTCGCGCACCATCGCGAGGACCAGGCCGAGACCCATGTGATCCGCCGCGGCGCCGGCTCGGGCGTCGACGGGCTGGCGGCGATGTCGGCGGTCCGCGAACTTGACGGCTGCCGGCTCGTGCGGCCGCTCCTGGCGGTGCCGCGGACCCGCCTGGCGGCGTTTCTTGCGGACGCTGGCCAGCCGTTTCTGCACGACCCGAGCAACCTGAACCCGGCCTTTGAGCGGGTCCGCCTGCGCCTTGGCGGATGGGCCGTGCCGCCGGACGAGATCCTGGAACGGACGCAGGCATGCGGCCGTGCGCGGATCGAGCGCGGAGCGGCGCTCGACCGGCTGATCGGGCGGGCCGTGGCGCTGCATCCGGCGGGTTTCGCGGTGGTCGGCGTGGAGCTGCTCGCAACGGCCGGCGGCGATGGCGCCGAACGGTTGCTGGCGCGCCTCGCGGCCGGTATCGGCGGCGGGCATTATCCGCCGCGGCGGGCGCGGCTCGCGCGGTTGCGCGCCGGCCTCGCCGGCATGCCGGACCGCGCCCGCACACTCGGTGGCTGCCGCTTTGTGCGATGGCGCGGCCGCCTCCTGGTGCTGCGCGAACTGGCTGCGGCCGCGGCGCCGGTTGGCCTTGAACCCGGCGCAAATCTCGTATGGGACCGTCGCTTTGCCGTCACCGTGCCGGCCGCCGCCCGGCCAATGACCCTCGGCTACCTCGGCCAAAGCGGCGCCGCGACTCTGGCCGGGCGATCCCCCGCTTGCGATCTGCCGCCGCTTGTTCATCCGGTGCTGCCGGCACTGTGGGACGCCGCCGGTCTCGTCGCAGTGCCGCATCTCGGTTATCGGCGCGATGGCGTGGGAGCGCTGCCGTCGTTCGCCTTATCATCACCAAATGGCATCACGAGCGCGGGCTTTACAGTTGTTTAATCGATGGCGCATCCTATCTTCCTCCCTTGTGGCAAGCCCGGCGCGAACTTCCCCCGACCGGCGCCGAGGCGGTAGAGAAAGGCCCGCGGCGTGAACAATTTCGGCAAGAATTTAGCCCTGTGGATCGTCATCGGTCTGCTGCTTGTCGCGCTGTTCAACCTGTTCCAGACGTCTTCGACCCATGGGCCGCAGTCGACCCTGGCCTTCTCCGATTTCGTCAATGACGTGAGCAAGGGCCAGGTTACCGACGTGACGATCCAGGGCCACAGCATCAGCGGCCATTTCAGCGACGGGCGCGCCTTCAGCACCTATGCGCCGACCGACCCGAACCTTGTCAACCGGCTGATCGACAAGGGCGTGCGCATTACCGCCGCGCCGCTCGACGAGAACGTTCCATCGCTGTTCAGCGTCATCGTTTCCTGGTTTCCGATGCTGCTGCTCATTGGCGTGTGGATTTTCTTCATGCGCCAGATGCAGGGCGGCGGCGGCCGGGCAATGGGCTTTGGCAAGAGCCGGGCGCGCCTCTTAACCGAGAAGGTCGGCCGCATCACGTTCGAAGACGTCGCCGGCATCGACGAAGCCAAGCAGGAACTCGAGGAGATCGTCGAATATCTGAAGGACCCACAGAAATTCCAGCGCCTGGGCGGCAAGATCCCGAAAGGCGTGCTGCTCGTCGGCCCGCCGGGCACCGGCAAGACGCTGCTGGCGCGGGCGATCGCCGGCGAGGCCAATGTGCCGTTCTTCACGATCTCCGGCTCGGATTTCGTTGAGATGTTCGTCGGCGTCGGCGCCAGCCGGGTGCGCGACATGTTCGAGCAGGGCAAGAAGAACGCACCCTGCATCATCTTCATCGACGAGATCGATGCGGTCGGCCGGCATCGCGGCGCCGGGCTCGGCGGCGGCAATGACGAGCGCGAACAGACCTTGAACCAGCTGCTCGTCGAAATGGATGGGTTCGAGGCGAACGAAGGCGTCATCCTGATCGCGGCGACGAACCGTCCCGATGTGCTCGACCCGGCGCTGCTGCGGCCGGGCCGCTTCGACCGCCAGGTCGTCGTGCCCAATCCGGACGTCGTCGGGCGCGAGAAAATCCTCAAAGTCCATATGCGCAAGGTGCCGCTCGGCTCCGATGTCGATCCCAAGGTCATCGCGCGCGGTACGCCGGGGTTTTCCGGCGCCGATCTTGCCAATCTCGTCAACGAGGCGGCGCTGATGGCGGCGCGCCGCGGCAGGCGCTCGGTCGGCATGACCGAATTCGAACAAGCCAAGGACAAGGTCATGATGGGTGCCGAGCGGCGCTCGATGGTCATGACCGAGGACGAGAAGAAGCTGACGGCCTATCACGAGGCCGGCCATGCGCTCTGCATGCTCTATGCCGAGGCGCACGAACCGCTGCACAAGGTCACGATCATCCCGCGCGGCCGGGCATTGGGCGTCACGATGTTCCTGCCGGAGCGCGACAAATACAGCCAGTCGAAGATCGAGATAAAGGCGATGATGGCGAGCCTGTTCGGCGGCCGCGTCGCCGAGGAACTGATCTTCGGCGAGGACAAGGTCACGACCGGCGCCGCCGACGACATCCGCCGCGCGACGGGCCTCGCGCGACGGATGGTCACCGAGTTCGGGTTCAGCGAGAAACTCGGGCCGCTGCGCTATGCGGAAAACGAGGAGGAGGTGTTCCTCGGCCATTCGGTGACGCAGCGCAAGAACGTGTCGGACGCCACCGCCAAGCTGATCGACGATGAGATCCGCCGCATCGTCGACGAGGGCGAGCGCACCGCGCGCGAGATCCTGACCGGCCATCTCGACGAATTGCATGCGCTGGCCAAGGGGCTTCTCGAATACGAGACGCTGTCGGCCGATGAGATCCGCCGGGTCATCAAGGGCGAGCGTATCGTGCGTGATTCGGGGCCGCCGCCCGCTCCGGAAGAGCGGCCGCGGCGCAGTTCGGTGCCACCCTCCGGACGCCATTCCGGCCTCGAAGCCCCGGAGCCGCAACCGGGCGGGTAGTCTGCGCCGGCCGGCCGGGCCTTGTGGATCGTCAGCTTTTACGCCGGCGGTGGGCGTGGCACTTTCGCGGATTGTCCCTTCTCCGGCGCGGTTGACGGTGTTCGGTGAGCATGAAGGAGATCCGGCTCAACGCCTTTGCGATGAATTGCGTCGGGCACCAGTCGCCCGGGCTGTGGGCGCATCCGCGCGACCGATCGACCGCGTACAACGATCTCGGCTATTGGATCGAGTTGGCGACGACGCTGGAGTGCGGCTGCTTTGACGGGCTGTTTCTCGCCGATGTCCTCGGCATCTATGATGTCTATGGCGGCTCGCCTAACGCGGCGCTGCGCCACGCGGTGCAGGTGCCGGTCAACGACCCGCTGCTCTTGGTGCCGGCGATGGCCGCGGCGACCGAGCATCTGGGTTTCGGCGTCACCTGCACGCTGTCCTACGAGCCGCCCTATACGCTCGCCCGCCGGCTCTCGACGCTCGACCACCTGACGAAAGGCCGCGCCGGCTGGAACATCGTTACCGGCTATCTCGATAGCGCCGCCGCCGGCATGGGCCTTGGCGCTCAGGCGGGCCACGACCAGCGCTACGAGATCGCCGACGAATACATGCAGGTCATGTACAAATTGTGGGAGGGCAGCTGGGCCGATGATGCCGTGCAGCGCGACCGCGCCTCCGGCAGCTATGCCGATCCCGCAAGGGTGCGTCGGGTGCTGCATGACGGCCAATTCTACCGGCTCGACGCCATTCATCTGAGCGAACCGTCGCCGCAGCGCACGCCGGTGCTGTACCAGGCGGGCGCCTCGGGGCGCGGGCGCGCCTTCGCCGCGGCGCATGCCGAATGCGTGTTCATCAACGGCCCCTCGCCGCAGGTCGTCGCGCCGCAGGTCGACGATCTGCGTCGCCGCGCCGCCGAAAACGGCCGCGATCCGGGCGACTTGGTGATCTTTACGCTCGCCACCGTCATCACGGGAAGCAGCGCCGCGGAGGCGCGGAACAAGCACGCCGAATATCGCCGCTACGCCGACCCCGAGGCGGCGCTGACCCTGTTTTCCGGCTGGACCGGCGTTGATTTCTCGCGCTACCGGCCGGATCAGGAGCTGCGTTATATCGAAACGGAGGCGATGCGCTCCTCGCTCGCCTCGTTCACGCTGGACGATCCCGACCGCGTGTGGACCGTGCGCGAACTCGCCGAGCATGTCGCAATCGGCGGACGCGGCCCGTTGTTTGTCGGCGCGCCGGACGAAATCGCCGAGACGCTGATCCGCTGGGTCGCGCAGACCGGCATCGACGGCTTCAATCTCGCCTACGCCGTGACGCCGGAAAGCTTTGCCGATTTCGTCGATCTCGTCGTGCCCGAACTGCGGCGCCGCGGCGTCTACAAACGCGGTTACGCGCCCGGCACGCTGCGCGAGAAATTGTTTGGCGCCGGCCGCGGGCGCCTCGCACCGCCGCACCCGGCGGCGCAATACCGGGCTTGATCGCCGCCGGTATTCAGGCGGTCGGCGGCGCGACTTCGTCGAGCGCGAGCCCTCGCGACTCGGGGCCGACCCGCGTCACCGCAAAGGCGGCGATCGCCAGCAGGCCCGCCAGCAACGCGAACACGGTAGTCAGCCCGTAGGCGTGCTGGATGAGGAGGATCGACGGTATTGTGATGATCGCGCCGACCCGCCCGGCCGCTTGCGCGAGGCCGAAGCCCGAGGCGCGGGCATTGGTCGGAAACACCTCGGAGATGAAGGTCTGCGATGAATTTCCGGCGAGTTGGATAAAGAAGATCATGACGAACCCGACGACCAGGACCATCGTGTTCGACGTCGCGCTGGCGAAGGCGACGGCGAAGATGCCGGCCAACAGGAACGCCGCGACGGCGGTCGGCTTGCGGCCGAATTTCTCCAGCGCGTACATCATCAATGCGCTGGAGCACGGGAAGGCGAGCGTGATGCCGAAGGTGTAACTCAAGGATTTTGTGATCGTCAGGCCGCGTGCGATCAGGATGCTGGGCAGCCAGGCGCCGAGCCCCAGCGCGATGCCGAAAAACGTGAAAAAGCACACCATCGCGGCGGCGATCCGGCCGGGATATTGCCGGAACACGACGAGGAACGGGTCGCTGTGCGCGTCGCTCGCGGCGTCGACGCGCAGCGATGACAGCGGCACCGTCGGCAACCGCATTCGTTGCAGCAGGTCGAGCGCCTGCTGCCCGCGCCCATGCGTCGCCAGCCAGCGCGGCGAACCCGGCAGGGCAAAGCGCAGCACGAATATGATCAGCGCGGCGATTCCGACGACGACCCAGATGCCGCGCCAGCCGATCATGTCGCGAAAGCCGAGCGCGAACAGCGTGCCGATCGGCCACGGCCAGGCGCCGCCGATGAACTGCATGAAGGCGAGCATCCGACCGCGGATGCGCCGCGGCGAGAATTCCGCAACATAGGCGTAGCACAGCGGTGCTTCGGCGCCGAGGCCGACGCCGGCGAGAAACCGCCCGACCAGCAGCCACATATAGCTTGGCGCCAGCGCCGCGCCGATCGTGGCGAGGCCGAACAGCAGCAGGTTGAACTGGTACACCGCCTTGCGGCCGAACCGGTCGGTAAATTCGCCCTGACCCAACGCGCCGATCAACAGCCCCGCCGCGGTCGTGCTGCCGATCGAAGCAATCTGCGCCGGCGTCACAAAGCCGCTTTTCAGCATGTCGGGGACGAGAGCGCCGAGGATCGAAAAATCCATCACATCGACGAACAGCCCGGCCGTGACCAGCGCCAAAACCCGCCAGTGGATCGGACCCATCCGGGCCTCGTCCATCGTTTGGCCGACAAAATCCTCGATCGTCCGCGCCGCCGCGCCCGTTTGCGCCGATTGCGCCATTGCTTCCCCCCCTTGCTTCCGGCTGCGCGACACCGGCGCGCCCAAGCTGTGCGCAGAGTATCACGACCGGGCGGTGGGAATGCGGCTTTCGGCGCCCGAGTGGACGTGCGGCGGCCGCGGGCGCATATTGCCGGCCGTCGAGCGCCCGAGCCGAAAGGAGCCGCCATGTCCGTGCAAGACGTCGATTTCCGCAGCGGCGTCAATTGGCCATCGAACGGCATCAGCGAAGTGCCGTTCCGCCTCTATACCGACCCCGAGCAATACCGACTGGAGCAGGAGCGGATCTTCAAGGGAGCGACCTGGAGCTATCTGTGCCTCGCGGCGGAGATCGCCAACCCCGGCGACTGGGTTGCGACGACGGTCGGCGAAGTCGCCGTCATCGTTGCGCGCGGCCAGGACGGCGCCGTCAATGCGTTTGTCAACCGCTGCGCCCATCGCGGCAACCTGTTGTGCCTGACGAACAAGGGCCACGGCCGCGAGATCACCTGCATCTATCACGGCTGGAGCTACGATCTCGAAGGCCGTCTGACCGGCGTCGCGTTCGAGCGCGGCGTCCGCCGGCAGGGCGGCATGCCGCCGGAGTTCAGGAAGGACGAGCATCATCTGCAGCGGCTGCGCGTCGCCGAACTCTCCGGCCTCGTATTCGCCACGTTCAGCGACGAGGTCGCCGACCTCGAAACCTATCTCGGCCCGCTTGTCGTCGGCGGCATGCGGCGCGTGCTGAACCGTCCCTCGACGATCATCGGCCGCTCGACGCAGGTTCTGCCGAACAACTGGAAACTCTACGCCGAGAATGTCAAGGACACCTACCACGCCTCGATCCTGCACGCCTTCCTGACGACGTTCCGCATCAACCGCCTGTCGCAGCCCGGCAGCATCAATATCGACGACAGCGGCGGCAACCATTTCAGCCAGGCTAAGCTCGACTACGCCGCCGAGGATGCGGAATACAAGGCGGCCGCGCTGCGCTCGGACACCGACCTGAAACTGCAGGACAATTCGGTCGTCGAATCGATCGACGAATACGGCGACTCGGTGTCGGTGCAGATCCTGACCGTATTCCCGAACACGGTGTTGCAGCAGATCCGCAACACGATCGCGGTGCGTGTGTTGAGGCCGCGCGGCGTCGACCGCTCCGAACTCGAATGGATCCATCTCGGCTTTGCCGATGACGACGCGGCGATGACCGAGCGCCGTCTGCGCCAGGGCAACCTGGTCGGCCCGGCCGGCTATATCGCGCTCGAGGATGGCTGCGTCGGCGGGTTTGTGCAGCGCGCGCTGCACTACAACGATGCCGGCGAGGGCGTCGTCATGATGGGCGGGCACGAGGCGCAGTCGCAGAATTTCCGCGCCAGCGAGGCGGCGATCCGCGGCTTCTGGAAGAAATACCGCGCGTTGACGGGCGCGTGAGCGCGCGCATGGACAAGATCGCGCTGCGGTTCGGCATTGACGAACTGAACGCCGCCTATGCCGACTGCATCGACGATGACCGGCTCGAGGAATGGCCTCATTTTTTCGCCGCCGACTGCCGCTACCTGATCACCAGCCGCGACAGCCACGAGGCCGGGCTGCGCCACGGCATCATCTATTGCGCCTCGCACGGCATGCTCGTCGACCGGATCATGGCGTTGCGCCGCGCCAGCATGTTCGAGCCGCACCGCTACCGCCACCTGATCGGTCCGGCGCGCGTCGGCGCCGTTGAGGGCGGCATCGCCGAGGCGCGCGCCAATTTTTTCGCCGTGCGCATCATGCATGACGGCACAACGACGCTGTTCGCGATCGGCCGCTACCTCGACAGGATCGACGTGAGCCGCGAACCCTTCCGCTTCATCGAGCGCACCGTCGTGCTCGACGGCCAGAAAATCGACACGCTCCTGGTCATCCCGCTGTGAATATGAGTACGTCCATTGTCGGCTTCCCGACCGTGAGCGGTGCCGAGGTGATGGGTGGCAATAGCGGATGACATCCTGTTTGGGCGCATGGGCCGCCTGGCGACGGTGACATTGAACCGGCCAGCCGCGCTCAACGCCTTCACGCTGGCGATGTACCGCGCCTTCGACCCGATGCTGCGGCAATGGGCCGTCGATCCGACGATCCGCGGGGTGCTTATCGAGGGCGCGGCGGGACGCGCGTTCTGCGCCGGCGGCGACATCCGCGCGATCTACGAAGCGGGCCGCGGCATTTCCGCCGATGCGACGCTGACCTCCCGGTTTTTCCGGGAGGAGTACGAATTGATCCGCCGGATCCACCGCTATCCAAAACCGTATGTTGCGATCCTCAACGGCATCGCGATGGGCGGCGGCATGGGCGTGTCGGTCAACGGAGGCTGGCGCATCGCGACGGAAAACGCGCTGTTCGCGATGCCGGAGACCGGGATCGGCCTGTTTCCCGATGTCGGCGCGACGCGGTTTCTCAATCTGTGCCCCGGTCATGTCGGCCGCTGGCTCGGGCTGACCGGCGCGCGGATTGGTGCGGCGGACGCGCTCTATTGCGGCCTTGCGACGCATTTCGTGCGGCGCGAGCGCGTGCCGGCGCTGATCGCCGCGTTGGCGGCGGCGGACGGCATCGAAGAAGCGCTCGCCGCCTTCTGCGAGGACCCCGGCGAGCCGCCGCTCCGTGGCCGGCGCGCGGCAATCGACCGCGCCTTTGCCGGCGCGACGGTCGAGGCGATCCTCGATGCGCTCGCCGCGGAGGCGGCGGGTGCCGGCCCCGACGCCGAATGGGCGGCGGAGACGCGCGCCGGGCTGCTGGCCAAATCGCCGACCAGCCTGAAGATCACACTGCGCCAACTGATCCTCGGACGCGGCTTCGACATCGAGGCGGCGCTGGCGCTGGAATACCGGCTGACCCAGCACGTCATGCGCAATCACGATTTCTACGAGGGCGTGCGCGCCGCGCTGATCGACCGTGACCGACGGCCGCGCTGGCGACCGGCCAACCTCGCCGACATCGGCGACGACGTCGTCAACGGCTATTTTGCCCCGCTCGGCGACGCGGAATTGCGGTTTTGAATTCGGCACGCGACGAGCGCGGGCCGCGACAACCGACAGAGGAACGAAAATGCCGGCTTATTTTGTTGCCGAGGTCGATGTCACAAACCCGGCGGGCTACGAGCCTTACCGGCCGCTCGCCGCTGCCAGCATCGCGCAATACGGCGGCAGGTTTCTGGCGCGCGGCGGCCCCGCCGAACTGATCGAGGGCAGCCCAGCGCCGAAACGCATCGTCGTCATCGAGTTCTCCGACGCCGCCGCGGCGCGCCGTTGGTACAACTCGCCCGAATACCAGAAGGCGCTGCCGATCCGCCAGGCCAACGCGCAGGCCCGCGCCTTCATCGTCGAGGGCGCCTGACCCGCGGCTTCCGGTCGAACGGCCTCCGGCAATCGCGCTAACCGGCCGACGCGTCGGCGGCGATCGCCGGCAGCGGGCGCGGGATGTCGTCGCCAAGCCGCTTGTGAGCTTCCTCGCGGATGATGCGGGCGAGCTCGGGCTGGCGAGCCAGCAATTCGTGAAAATCGACGATGTCGAGCACCAGCAGCGTGCACGGCCGCGCGGCGGCGACCGTGGCGTTGCGCGGCTCGCCGGTCACCAGCGCCCGCTCGCCGAAGAATTGCCCTGGGCCGAGCAGAATCGACCCGGATTGCAGTTGCACTTCGACTTCGCCCTCGACGACGAAGTACATGCAGTCGCCGGGTTCGCCGCGACGCATGATGACGGTACCGTCGGTGTAATCGCTCGGCCGCAGCAGGCGCGCCACCTCGGCAATCAGCGTGGCGCCGATATTGTGGAAAAACGGCACCTTGGCAACAAGCTCCCAGGTCCGCAGAAAGTCGCGCCGACGCAGTTCCTCGGCATACCCGTTGACGAGAATGCCGGTCCACAGCGCGAAGATCAGGATGCCGCCGACCATGACGACCCCGGACAACGCGCGGCCGGCGACGGTCCGCGGCACAACGTCGCCATAGCCGGTCGTCGTCATCGTCACGATTCCCCACCACAGCGCCGCCGGGATCGAGGCGAAGGCTGCTGGATCGCCGGGATGGGCGTGCCGCTCCAGCAGGTAGGCCATGCTGGCGGCGGTCAGCAGCACGATGCAGAAGCCGAGCAGCACCGATAGCAACGCGTGCCGGGCGTGGCTGATGACCCGGCCGAGGCTCGCGAGGCCCGGCGAATAGCGGACGAATTTGAATGCCCAGATGAAGCCGAACAGCGTTGCGTCGGGGCCGTAGAGGAGCGCGATGACGCCGGGCAGCCCGGCGGCCAGGTCGAACAGGCCGCCGAGCGACAGCGCCCAATGGATCTGGGCGCCGAGCGCGCCGCGGTGCCCGCCGCCGGGCGATGCCGGCGCGGCGATCAGACGCAATATGTATTCGGCGAGAAAGAATGCCGCGACGACGTAGAAACCGCCGGCGAGCGCGTTGCCGTACGCCAATTCGATCGGGCGCACCGTCAGCGTCATCATGATCGCGATGCCGAGCGCCGCCATCGCATGATGCACGGCGCGAAAGATTCGTGCCGCGCCCGCCGGATTTTCCGGGCGCATCAGAAGGTAAAGGCGGCGACGGTCCATCACGCCAGTGTACGCGGCAGACGCGGCTGTCGAAATAGCCCCGGCGATTTCCCGCCGCTCCGTAATTTTGCTATAGAGGCGCGTCGCAACGCCAACCGCCGGGCTGTCGCGCTTGCCGCTCCTGCCGAAATCGAGCCGCGCCTTCTTCGCCTTTCTGCACGACATCGCGATGGCCGCGCTGTCGTTTGCGGTCGCGCTGACGCTTCGCCTCGGCGAGGGGGTGCTGGCGATCCATCCGCGGCTGACGTTGCTCTACGGCATCGTCTTCACGGCGATCGCCGCCATCGTCTTTCTGGTGACCGGGCTTTATCGCGGGGTCTGGCGCTACGCCTCGCTGCCCGACTTGTTCAACATCGCGCGTGCGGCAACCTTGACCGAGCTGATCTTTCTGCCGGTCATGTTTCTGTTCACCCGCCTCGATACGCTGCCGCGCTCGTTCCTGCTGATCGACTGGCTGGTGCTGGTCGCGTTGTTGGGCGGACCGCGGCTCGGCTACCGCGTATTCAAGGACCGCGGTCTCGATCACGTGCTGGAGCGGGCGCGCGGCGAGCGCATCCCGGTGCTGCTGATCAGCACGAAGGACGGTGCCGACACGTTCATCCGGGAAATGGTGCGCGACCGCAACGCGCTCTTCCGCGTCGTCGGCATGCTGTCGGACACGCACACGCGGGTTGGCCGCGAGATCTACGGCGTGCCGGTGCTCGGCACGATCGACGCGCTCGAGAGCGTCGTCACGGCGCTCGACCGCCGCGGCCGACGGCCGCAGAAGCTGATCATCACGCCGCAGGGCCTCGCCGGCGGCGAGGTGCGCCGGTTGCTCGATCGCGCCGACGCCCTGGCGATCCCACTGGCTCGTTTGCCGCGGCTGACCGAATTCCGCCAGACCCGCGCCGACATGCCGCGCGTCGTCGAGCCGATCGCGATCGAGGATCTGCTGGGGCGGCCGCAGGCGGTGCTCGACCGCGACGCAATGGCGCGGCTGATCCGCGGACGGCGGGTGCTGGTGACCGGCGCCGGCGGCACGATCGGCTCGGAATTGGTACGCCAGATTGCGGCATTGGCGCCGGCGCGGCTGACGCTCGTTGACAGCAGCGAGTTCCTGCTCTACTCGATCGACGGCGAACTGCGCGAGCGTCACCCGGCGCTTTCGGTCGAGCCGGTGCTCGCTGACGTGCGCGACCGTCGTCGGATCGATGCGGTGATGGCGCGCGAACAGCCGCAGATCGTGTTTCACGCCGCTGCGCTGAAGCATGTTCCAATGGTCGAAGCCCACCCGATCGAGGGGGTACTGACCAATGTCATCGGCAGCCGCAACGTCGCCGAAGCGTCGCGTGGCTTGGGCGTAGCGCTCGTTGTCCTGGTCTCGAGCGACAAGGCGGTCGATCCGGCGAGCGTCATGGGTGCGACGAAGCGGTTGGCGGAGGCGTTTTGCCAGGCGCTCGATCTGCATGAGGCGCGCCGCGGTGTCGCCGGCACCCGGTTTGTAACGGTACGGTTCGGCAATGTGCTGGGATCGACCGGCTCGGTGGTGCCGCTGTTCGCCCGCCAGCTTGCTGCCGGCGGCCCGTTGACCGTGACGCACCCCGATGTCAGCCGGTTCTTCATGACCGTTCGCGAGGCGGTCGAACTGGTGCTCGAAGCGTCGGCGGCGACCCAGGCCGCCGGCCAGCGCGAAGCCGAGCGGGGCAAGATTTTCGTCCTCGACATGGGCGAGCCGGTCAAGATCGTCGATCTGGCGCGCCAGATGATCCGCCTCGCCGGGCTGCGGCCCGAGCGCGACATCCGCATCGCCTATACCGGGCTGCGGCCGGGCGAGAAATTGCACGAGGCGCTGTTCCATGAGGCGGAAGCGCCGATCCCGACGCGCAACCCGGCGCTGCGGCTGGCGGCGCCGCGCACCGCCGATTATGCCGTGCTCGTCCGCTCGCTTGAGGAGCTCGAAGAACAGGCGCGGGCCGGCCACGAAGGCCGCGTCCTCGATCTGCTGCGCCGCGTCGTACCGGAATACCGCGCCGCGCCGGTCGCCGCGGCGGCAATCTCAGCGGTTGCAGGGTCGAGCTGATGGGCGCGATGGAGCACCGACAGTCGCATTGTCTGCGGCCGCCACGCTGCGCGCCACACCGCGCAGGCGCTGCGCGTTCGGCGCCGACTGCGGTTCGCAGCTGAAAGGGGCGCCCGTGCCGCCAGCAGATTTGCAATCCGCCCGGCCCATTCCTTCGGCGCAGGCGACATTGGCCCTGCTCAACTCAAATTTTCTTTCCACTCTTCAGTCGGTGCGGCAGCGCTACATCGATTATTTGAGCCGCGAAGTCTGCAGCGATGTCTCCGAGCATGACGACATGTTCGTCGCCGGCGGGCTCGAACATTATCTGTCTGTCGGCCGATCGGCGATCGACCTGATCGCTGCGGCGATGATCTCTGTGCAAAAGACCCGATTCGCCGCGATCCTCGATCTGCCGTGCGGCGGCGGCCGGGTGACCCGGCATTTGCAGGCTTTCCTGCCCGACTCGCAGCTGTTCGTCGGCGATCTGAACAAGCAGAAAGAAGCGTTTGTCGTTGCCAAATTCGCTGCGACTTCGATCAATCCTCAGGCCGATTTCAGCGTTGCCGCAAGCAACCGGTTCGACCTCATTTTTGTCGGTTCGCTGGTGACCCATGTCGGCGCCAACCAATACGAGCGGGCGATACGATGGTTTATCGACGCCCTGGCGCCTGATGGCCTGCTGGTCTTCACGACGCATGGGCGCAGAACGTTGCATCTCTTCCGCGCGACCTTCTATTCCGGCGAATGGCAGGAAAACATGCGCGGCTACAGCGACAGCGGCTTTGCCTACCGGCCGTACGATCCGGCGATGCCGCCTGACGGCGCGCAGTCCTACGGCACCAGCCTGTCGGCGCCGTCGTGGGTGGCGCGTCTTATCGAAAGCGAACCGGGCGTGCGCATCCTGAACCTCAGCGAAGGCGCCTGGGCAAACAACCAGGATGTCGTCGTGCTGCAGAAGCGGCCGATTGTATCGGGCTGACAAACTGGGGGAGGCGATTGGTGCCGCGCGTTCCTTGGCTGGCTGCGATCGGCTTCGGGCTGCTGGCCGCTGCCCGGCCGGCTGGCGCCGTCGATGTCGCGGCGCTCTATCAGGCCTACTGGGCCGGGTTGCCGGCCGGCGAGATTTGGCTGCAACTGCACGACGGTGCGACTGTCTACCGCGATACGATCGATATGCGCACCGAGGGCTTGCCGCGGCTCCTCACCCGGTTCAGCGGCACCGCCGTCAGTGAGGGGCGGGACGCGTCGACGCGCCCGCAGCCGCAGCAATACGAGGCACGTTATGCGCTGCGCAAAAAGCACGACAGGCGGCTCGTCATGCGGTTCGATCTGCGCGGCGGCGCCGTCATCGCCGATCGAGGGCCCGGCGACAGCAGCAAAAAACCCCCGTTGCCCGCCCGTTTTCGCACCAATGTCGTCGATCCGCTGAGCGCGCTGACCGCGATCCGCGACGTGCTGCGGCTGGGCAATCGCGGGCCGTTTTCGGTGCCGGTCTACGACGGCGCGCGGCGATTCGACATCGTCGCACGGGTGTTGCCGAAACAGCCCGGCGACGCCAATCTGCAGCTTCGGCTGACGCTGATGCCGGTCGCCGGCTTCAAGGGCGAGAGCAGCGACGACGGCGATCCCGACGATGCGCCGCGGCCGGCGCTGCTGACGATGACCGACGACCAACGGCTGATGCCCTTGTCGTTCAGCGTCTCGCTCGCCTATCTGCCGCTCGACATCGAGTTGAAACGCTGGTGCGGCAGCGCGGCCGCCTGCCGCTGGTGAAGGCATGCCGGTGCCGTCGGATAGGCGTCGAGGCCGGCTGCTCGGCCGCCGGAGGAGGATGCAGGTGAGGAGAGCGGCGGTTTTGGCGCTTGCCGTCGTGATGCCGCTGCTGGCCAGCGCCTGTTCCGACCATCCGCGAACTCCGGTGCCGGGCGACGCGCACGGCGAGCAGCATCTCAGGCAGGATTGCGACAACGCCACCTGGAAAGAGCAGAATCTCGGGCTGTGGTATTCGCTGTGCCGCAAGCCGGTGAACTTGTAGGCGGACCCTGGGCAGACACCGATGCAACCGCTCGAAGCAGCCGAACTGATCGACGAACGGCCAGACGAAGCTCTCGACACCGGCCGCCTCGAACCGTATCTGCGAACACGTCTGGCCGGTGCCGACGGGCCGCTCGAAGTGCGCCAGTTCGGCGGCGGCAAGGCCAACCTGACCTATCTGCTGCGCTTCGATACCGCCGGCGCGCCGGCGGAATTCGTGCTGCGTCGGCCGCCTTTGGGGCCCATTCCGCCGGGCGCGCATGATATGCGGCGCGAACATCGCGTGCTCTCCGTGCTGCATCAGCGCTTTCCGCTGGCGCCGCAGAGTCTGCTGCTGTGCGAAGACGAGAGCGTCATCGGCGCCGTGTTCATCGTCGAGGAGCGCCGCCGCGGCTTTGTCGTCCGCGACGATGTTCCGAGCGAATTCGCCGACCGGCCGGCACTCAACCGGCGGATCGGCGAGGCGCTGGTCGATGCGCTGGCCGATCTGCATCGGGTGCCGGCGGAAGCAATCGGACTTGGCGATCTCGGCCGGCCCGAGGGCTATGCGGAACGTCAGCTCGCCGGGTGGACACGGCGTTGGCACGCCGCGCAGGGCGGCGAGGCCGCCGAACGCTCGGCCGGCCTGTGGGCGCCGGTCGTCGATTGGCTCGGCCGTAAGCTGCCGCAGCTGCCGCCTACCGGCGGCGCGGCGGCCTTGCTGCATAACGATTACCGGCTCGACAACTGCCTGGTCGATGCCGCCGATCCCGGCCGGATCGAGGCGGTACTCGATTGGGACATGTGCACGCGAGGCGATCCGCTGGCCGATCTCGGCTATGTGCTGA
Source organism: Allostellaceae bacterium (assembly GCA_035504075.1). GTDB lineage: Bacteria > Pseudomonadota > Alphaproteobacteria > ATCC43930 > CGMCC-115725 > DATARH01. The sequence continues at coordinate 20,961 of DATJSO010000281.1, forward strand.
ACTATTGGGTCGAGCCGGACGATCCGCCGGAATGGCGCGAGATCGCAGCGATGCCGACCTGGCGTCCCGGCTTCCCGTCGCGCGCCCAGGCGATCGAGCGCTATGCCGCGCGCACCGCGTTCGATGTCGGTGCGATCGGCTGGCACCAGGTGTTCGCGGCGTTCAAGCTCGCTGTCATCATTCAGCAGATCTACATTCGCTACGTGCGCGGCCAGACGCAGGATCGGCGCTTCCAGCATTATTATCGCCGCGTCCTGGGCCTCGCCGACAAGGCGCGCGACCTGATGGATTTCAACGCCGATTGAGCAAGGGTTGGAGGCGGAGATGACCGAGATACAGGCACTGGTGCACGACGTGTTCGGCACAGTCGTCGATTGGCGCGCGGCGGTCACCGCGGACGGCGAAGCGCTTGCCGCGAGGAAGGTGATCACCGGTATCGACTGGCAGCGCTTCGCCGACGAATGGCGCGGCCTGTATGCGCCGTCGATGAACCGGGTGCGGACGGGCGAGCTGCCGTGGACCAATCTCGACGCGCTGCACCGCATGGCGCTCGACAACCTGCTCGACAAATTCGGCATCGCGGCAAGGTTCAACGAAGAAGACAAGGCGTGGCTGAATTTGACGTGGCACCGGCTGAAGCCGTGGCCTGACTCGGTGCCAGGTCTGACGCGCATCAAGAAGAAATACGTTATCGCAACATTGTCGAATGGCACGGTCCGTCTGCTGACCGACATGGCAAAGCATTGCGGGCTGCCGTGGGACACCGTGCTCGGCTCCGACCTCGTGCGGCATTACAAACCCGACGCCGAGATGTACCGGTCGGCGGTCGAATTTCTCGGCAACGGCGACCCGCAGGCGGTTATGATGGTCGCAGCGCACAACAACGACCTCGTCAACGCCGCCAAATACGGGCTGAAGACCGCCTTTATCAGCCGCCCCTACGAGCATGGCGCACAGCAAAGCCGCGATTTCAAGGCCGAGCACGCCTTCACCTATGTCGCAAACGGTTTTGAGGATCTCGCCGACCAGCTCGGGGCATAGCGGGAACCGGCGTGCAACGAAGTCCGTTTTGCCTGGAGGCACGGGACCCCGATGGCCCTCGAGGAATACCAGCGCAAGCGCGACTTCCGGAAAACCCCGGAGCCGGCCGGCGGAAAGAGGCGGCGCGGCAAGCCGGCGGCTGCGCCGCTCGCGTTCGTCATTCAAAAGCACCGCGCGCGGCGGCTGCACTACGACTTCCGGCTGGAACTCGACGGCGTGCTGCTGTCCTGGGCGGTGCCGAAAGGGCCGAGCCTCGATCCCGGCGAAAAGCGTCTCGCGGTGCATGTCGAAGACCACCCGATCGAATATGGCGGTTTCGAAGGCGTCATTCCGGCCGGCCAATACGGCGGCGGCACGGTCATGCTGTGGGACCGCGGCACCTGGACGCCGCTCGATGGCGATCCCGCAGCGGCCGTGAAGAAGGGCGCGCTGAAGTTCCGGCTCGACGGGCAGAAGCTGCACGGCGCCTGGGCGCTGGTGCGGATGGGCGGCAAGGCGGCCGGCGAACGGCATGAAAACTGGCTCCTGATCAAGGAACGCGATGCGGCGGCGCTGCCGGACAGCAATGCCGCCGTCGTCGAGGACAACCCGCTCAGCGCCGCGACCGGCCGCTCGATGGAGGCGATCGCGGCCGCGCGCGACCGGGTGTGGGATTCCGGAACGGGCGAGGTCGCCGGCGACCCCAAGCCCGCGCCGCCCGGCGAGGCGCGGCCGCGCGGCGCCCGCAAGCGCGGATTGCCCGATCGGCTCGCGCCGCAGCTCGCGACGCTCGCCGAGCGGCCGCCGGAGGGCGACGAATGGCTGCACGAGATAAAACATGATGGCTACCGCCTGTTGGCGCGGATCGATCGCGGGAACATCCGGCTGATCACCCGCGGCGGCCTCGACTGGACGGCCCGGTTCCCGACGCTGGCGCAGGCATTCTTGCGACTGCCGCTCGATCAGGCGCTGATCGACGGCGAGGTCGTCGCGCTGTTGCCCGACGGCACATCGAATTTCGCCGCGTTGCAGGCGGCTCTGTCGCAGGCCGACACCGGCGACCTCGTGTTCTACGCCTTCGATCTGCTCTATCTCGATGGCTACGATCTGACCGGCGCCGCGCTTGAAGACCGCAAGGCGGCGCTCGCCGCGATCGTGCCGCCGCGGGCGGGCGGCACGCTGCGCTACAGCGACCACCAGGACGGAAGCGGCCCGGCCTTTTTCGCGCAGGCTTGCCGGTACGCGCTTGAAGGCATTGTCTCGAAGCGGCGCGACCGCCCCTATCGTGCCGGTCGCGGCGCCGATTGGCTGAAGATCAAATGCCAGAACCAGGACGAATTTGTCGTCATCGGCTTTACCGAGCCGGCCGGCCAGCGCCACGGCTTCGGCGCACTCGTCGTCGGTTACTACGATCGAACGGGCCGGTTGCATTATGCCGGCCGCTGCGGCACCGGGTTCAGCGACGCGCAATTGGCCGAGCTGCGCCCGCGCTTGGATGCGATCGAGCGGCGTGACGCGCCCGCACCGGTGCCAAAGGGCGTTTCGACCAAGGGCGTGCACTGGACCGAGCCGCGACTTGTCGCCGCGGTGCGTTATACTGGGTGGACCGACGACAACATGCTGCGTCACTCTGCCTTTTTGGGGTTGCGCGAGGACAAGCCGCCGCAGGAGGTCATCTACGATCCGGCGGCGCTCGGGAAGAATCCTCGCCCGGCCGAACTCGACGAGGCCCCGAAGCGCACGCACAAGCGCGGCGCCGCGCATCCCAAGGACGAGGAGGGCGGCGCCGATCCGATCGCGGCGCGCGACGGCAGCCTCAATTTCGCCGGCGTGCGGCTGACCCATCCCGACCGCATGTTTTACCCGGAAGCCGGTATCACGAAACTGGCGCTGGCGCGCTATTACCAGACGGTCGGGCCGTGGGCTTTGCCGCATCTGGCGCATCGCCCGCTGAGCCTCGTCCGCTGTCCCGAAGGCTATGCCGGCCAGTGCTTCTACCAGAAGCATTTCGCGACCGGCGTTCCCGATGTTCTCGGCCGCATCTCGATCACCGAGAAGACAAAGACCGAGGATCATCTTGTGATCGAGAACGCCGCGGGGCTCGTCGCGATGGCGCAGATGGGCATCCTCGAAATCCATCCCTGGGGATCGACCGTCGACAAGCTGGAAACGCCGGACCGCATCACCTTCGACTTCGACCCCGACGAAGGGTTGCCGTGGCAGCGGGTAACCGAAGCGGCGATCGAGATGCGCGAGGCGCTGATCGGCATCGGTCTGCAAAGTTTTGTAAAGACCACCGGTGGCAAGGGTCTGCATGTCGTCGTGCCGGTGGTGCCGCGGCTGGAATGGGAGGCGATCAAGGAGTTCGCGAAATGGGTGGCCGAGCGATTCGTCAACGCCTACCCGGACCGCTTCACGGCGAACATGGCTAAACGGGCGCGCACCGGGCGCATCTTCATCGATTACCTGCGCAACGGCCGCGGCGCCACGGCGATCGGCGCCTATTCGCCGCGCGCGCGCGCCGGTGCCCCGGTCGCGACACCGCTGTCGTGGGACGAGGTGGAGCGCGGTGTCCGGCCCGACGCCTTCACCATTGCAACCGTGCCCGAGCGCCTGGTGAAGCTTAAAGCCGACCCGTGGGCCGATATCGGAACGCTGCGGCAGATGATCGGCGCCGACATCAGCAAGGAGGTCGGGATCTAATTTCTAGCGCGGCAGGCGGTGCGGTGCTAAACAGGCGACCGCCGAATGCACGCCCGCAGGAGAGGCCGCGCCGGGCTTGACGCCCGAGCGGCGGCGCCGAAGGAGCAACCGCCCCGGAAACTCTCAGGCAAAAGGACTGCGGGCGGAAGGGTGCTCTGGAAAGCGGCGGGCCGGCCGGAGTGGCGGGGCCGCTCACCGAAGGAGTAAGCCGCATCGCTGCCCCGGCCGGGTACAGCGGCGGTGAATCTCTCAGGGTAGAAGACAGAGGGGGCATCTCCAGGGACGCGATGCGCGTTCCCGAGTGGGAGGTGCGCCATTGGCTGACTCTGCCGATTCTCCCGCGCTGCGGCGGACGCCGCTCCATGACCTGCACGTGGCGCTTGGCGCCCGCATCGTCGCGTTTGCCGGCTACGAGATGCCGCTGCAATACAGACCCGGCATCATCGCCGAGCATCTCCATACCCGGTCAAAGGCCGGCCTGTTCGACGTTTCGCATATGGGCCAGATCCGCCTGCACGGCGGCGCGGCGGCGGCGTTGGAACGGCTGGTGCCGGGCGATCTCCAGGCACTGGCGCCGGGGCAGATGCGCTATACGCTGCTGCTGAGCGAACAGGGTGGCATCCTCGACGATCTGATGGCGACCCGCACCGGGGACGGGCTGCTGCTCGTCGTCAACGCCGCTCGCAAGGAGGCCGATCTCGCGCATCTCGAGGCGCACCTCGACCGTGCCATAACGATCGAGCCGCGATTCGAGCGCGCCTTGCTGGCGCTGCAGGGTCCGGCTGCCGCCGCCGTGCTGGCTCGCTTCGCCGCCGGCGTCGAACGGCTGCCGTTCATGACCGGGGCCGAAGTCTCGGTTTGCGGCATATCGTGCTTCGTGACGCGCTCCGGCTATACCGGGGAAGACGGATTTGAATTGTCGGTGGCCGGCGACGACGCTGTTGCTCTCGCGGACATCCTGCTCAACGAGGCGGAAGTCGCGCCGATCGGTCTCGGCGCCCGCGATTCGCTGCGCCTCGAAGCCGGGCTGTGCCTCTACGGACACGATATCGACGAGACGACGACGCCGGTGGAGGCCGCGCTGCCGTGGACGATCGGCAAGCGGCGACGCGCCGAAGGCGGCTTTCCCGGCGCCGCAATCATCGTGCAGCAGCTCGCCGATGGGCCGGGCAGGAGGCGCGTCGGATTGCGCCCCGACGGCCGCGCCCCGGCGCGCGAGGGCACCGCGATCCTCGATGCGGCAGGCGCGCCGCTGGGCCGGGTCACCAGCGGCGGCTTCGGGCCGTCGGTCGGTGCGCCCGTTGCAATGGGCTACGTTGCAGCGGCGCATACCGCGCCCGGCACGCCGTTGTCGCTCGTCGTGCGGGACGTGCCGCGGCCGGCGCGTGTCGCGGCGCTGCCGTTTGTGCCTGCCCGCTATTACCGCGCCTGATCCGCGGCAAAAATCCCCAGGAGGATGCCTATGAGCGTGACGCGATACACAAACGACCACGAGTGGGTCCGTCAGGACGCAGATGTCGCCGTGATCGGCATCACCGATTACGCGCAGCAACAGCTCGGCGACGTCGTTTACGTCGAGCTGCCCGATATCGGCCGCCAGCTCGAGCAGGGCAAAGAGGCCGCGATCGTCGAATCGGCGAAGGCGGCGAGCGAGCTTTACGCACCGGTCTCGGGCGAGGTCGTCGCGGTCAATGAGACGATCCTCGGCAACCCGGCGCTCGTCAACGAGGATGCGATGGGCGAAGGCTGGTTCATCAAGCTTCGCCTCGCCGACCCGAAACAGCTCGATGCGCTGATGGACGAAACCTCGTACCAAGCTTTCGTCGCGGAGCAGGGCTGATGCGTTACCTGCCGCTGACCGACGCCGACCGCGCCGAGATGCTGGCGGCGATCGGAGCGCCGTCGATCGACGCATTGTTCGCCGATGTGCCACGGCCGGCGCGCCGCGACGGGCTGTTGGATTTGCCGCGGGCGATGGGCGAACTCGAAGTCGAGCGCCGGCTTGCTGCGATGGCGGCCAAGAACCTGAGCGCCGGGGCGGCAGCCTGTTTCCTCGGCGGCGGCGCCTATCGCCACCATGTGCCCGCCGCCGTCGATCATCTGATCCAGCGCGGCGAGTTCCTGACTTCGTACACGCCGTATCAGCCTGAGGTGGCGCAGGGCACGCTGCAATACCTGTTCGAATTCCAGACGCAGGTCGCTCTGCTGACCGGAATGGACGTGGCCAACGCCTCCCTCTATGACGGCGCGACCGCCTGCGCCGAGGCCGTCGCGATGGCCGGCCGCCTGACGCGGCGGAAGAAGGCTGTGCTGTCGGGCGGGCTGCACCCGCATTACCGCGCGGTGTGCGAAACCTATGCCCGGTTTTCCGGCGAGACGATCGTCGCGCAGGACCCGGCGCCGGGCGGCGGCGAGGACCTTGGCGCCCTCATCGGTGACGATTGCGCCTGCATTGTCGTGCAGAATCCCGATTTCTACGGCGAGATCCGCGACTATACGGCACTGGCGGCGATCTGCCATCGCGCCGGCGCCTTGCTCGTCGTCGTCGTGAGCGAAATCTTGTCGCTGGGCGCCGTCCGGCCGCCGGGCGACATGGGCGCCGACATCGTCGCCGGCGAGGGGCAATCGCTCGGCAGCGCGCTGAATTTCGGCGGACCCTATCTCGGCCTTTTTGCCAGCCGCGACGCCTTTGTGCGGCAGATGCCGGGGCGGCTGGTCGGCGAAACGCGCGACGCCGACGGCCGCCGCGGCTGGGTGCTGACGCTGGCGACGCGCGAGCAACACATCCGACGCGACAAGGCGACGAGCAACATCTGCACAAATTCCGGGCTGTGTGCGCTCGCGTTCACGATCCACTTGGCGCTGCTCGGCGAAACGGGCTTTGCGCGTCTGGCGCGGCTCAACCATGCGACGGCGGTCATGACCGCCGAGCGGCTCGCCGCGATCTCCGGTGTCGAGCTGGTCAATCACAGCTTCTTCAACGAGTTCACGGTGCGTCTGCCGCGCCCGGCCGGGCCGATCGTCGAGGCGCTGGCGGCACGGGGCATCCTGGGCGGCATCCCGCTCAGCCGGTTCCATCCCGAGCGCGCGGATATGGCCGATCTGATGCTGGTCGCCGCGACCGAGATGGTGACGGAAGACGATATCGAGCGCCTCGCCGCGGCGCTCCGGGAGACCTTGCAATGAACGACTGGAGCCAAGCCGTCAGCGCCCACCCCGCCGCCGCGCCGCCGGAAATCCAGACGATCAGCGGCAATCGCGGCCTGCAGATCGAAGAGCCGCTGATCTTCGAGCAGGATTCGCCGGGCCGCTGCGGCGTCGATCTGCCGGAGCGGGGGCCGCTGGCGCCGCGCCTCAACGGTCTCGAACGCCGGCGCCCGATCGGTCTGCCCGGTCTCAGCGAGCCGCAGGTCGTGCGCCATTTCACGCGGCTGTCGCAGAAGAATTACGCGATCGACACGGGCCTCTACCCGCTCGGCTCGTGCACGATGAAGCACAACCCGCGGCTCAACGAAAAATTGGCGCGGCTGCCGGGGTTTGCCGATATCCACCCGCTGCAGCCGCTCTCGACCGTGCCCGGCGCGCGCGAATTGATCGACACGCTGGCGCATTGGCTGAAGACATTGACCGGCCTGCCGGCGATTGCATTGTCGCCGGCCGCCGGTGCGCAGGGCGAATTGTGCGGCGTCATGGCGATCCGTGCCGCGCTGGAGGCACGCGGCGATCCGCGCCGCAATATCCTGGTGCCGGAATCGGCGCATGGCACGAACCCGGCGACCGCCGCCACCTGCGGTTACGCGATCGAGGCGATCCCCAACAACCGGCGCGGCCGGGTTGAACTCGCTGCACTGAAGGCGCGCCTTGGCGGCGATGTCGCGGCGTTGATGCTGACCAACCCGAATACGTGCGGCCTGTTCGAGGACGAGATCCTGGAAATTGCGACCGCGCTGCACGCCGCCGGCGCCTTCTTTTATTGCGACGGCGCCAATTTCAACGCGCTCGTCGGGCGCGTGCGGCCGGCGGATCTCGGCATCGACGCGCTGCACATGAATTTGCACAAGACGTTCTCGACGCCGCACGGCGGCGGCGGGCCCGGCAGCGGCCCGGTGGCGCTGGCGGCGGCACTGGCGCCGTTTGCGCCGCTGCCATGGATCGTGCACGCGGCCGATGGCGCGCAGCTGGTCGAGCACGCCGCGGGACCGGCGGCGCAGGCGATCGGCCGGTTGAAAGGCTTCCATGGCCAGATGGGCATGTTTGTGCGGGCGCTCGCGTACATGATGAGCCACGGCTCCGACGGGCTGAAGCAGGTCGCAGAGGACGCAGTGCTGAACGCGAACTACGTAAGGGCCGGATTGCGCGACGCGCTGACCGTCGCCTATCCCGGCACCTGCATGCACGAGGTGCTGTTTGACGACGGTTTCCTCAGCGACACCGGCGTCACGACTCTCGATGTCGCGAAAGCGATGATCGACGAGGGATTTCATCCGATGACGATGTATTTCCCACTGGTCGTGCACGGCGCGCTGTTGATCGAACCGACCGAGACTGAAAGCAAGGCCTCGCTTGACCGCTTCATCGCGGTCATGCGCGGCCTCGCCGAGCGTGCCCGCAGCGCGGGCGCCGCAGCTTTTCATGCCGCGCCCCGCCTCGCGCCGCGCCGCCGCCTCGACGAGACCGCCGCGGCGCGCCATCCGGTGCTGCGCTGGCGCCCGATCGCGGCGGAGCAACAGGCGGCCGATTGACCGATACAGGCGACCCGATCGGGAACCGCGCCAACTCGCCAGCGTTAAGGGTTCGCGTATCGCTGCGGTTGGGGGCTCAATTGGCGAATTCAGCGGCTGTGATTGAGGTGCCCGGGCGGACCCTGCTGACCGAGGTTGCCGCAGCGGCGCCGCCGCATCAGCGGGTGTGGCGCGAGGGGTTGGCGGAATTGCGCGCGCTGCTCGCAGACGAATTCGGCGACCCGCCGGCCCGGACGCACCCGCGTCGGCATATCGCGACATTGCGGCGCGAGGTCGAGCTATTGCGGGAGCGGTTGGCCGAGAAGGACGACGTCATCGCCGATCTGCGGCAACGCCTCGACCGCGAGGGCAACGAGCGGCGCAGCCTCGCGGCCCTGCTGATTGGCGAACGTCCGCCCCTTGAACTGCGCCGCGGCGCCGTCAAGGATGCTCGCGCCTGAGCTGCCGTTCTGCTCCTCTTACGGGTTCGGCGCGGCTTGCATGCCGGGCACCGGCGCAAGCCCCGGCAGCGGCAGCGGGCTCGGCGCCGTCGGGACCGTGCACGCCGCGCTCGGCGCAGTATTGGGCAGACCCGGAACCCCGGTCAACTCGCTCGGCGATGCTGCTGCGCCGCGCGTCGGTGTCGGCGTGCTCGTCGGCCCGGGCGCGGCGGGCAACACCGGGGCAATCTCGCCGAGCGAGGTGGGCGGCGCCGCACCAAGGCCGATCAGTGGCTCGGGCAGATTGCGGCCGCTTTCGACCGGCGGCACGCCACCGGCCCGGACCATCGCCTCGAGCTGGGCATTGGTCAACTTGATGCGGTAGAAGCGGTCATAGAAATCGCAGACATCCGTCCGCAGATCTTCCTGCGTTGCCGTCGGGTAGAACAGCGTCGACAACCAGTGCAGCCCGATCAGCCGGTTGATCCCGGACGGGTCCTCGATCCACCCGTAGGGGGCGGTCGGTTCGAGGTAGACGCGCTGGTGCTGCACCGCCGCGACGCCGCGCAGAGACGGGGCGCGGCGCAGCCAATCGTAGGCGCTGCGGTCCTCGGCGATGATGACGCCCGGGTCCCAGGCGAGCAGCTGCTCGGTGCTTACCGGCGCTATGGTGTCCCGGCCGAGCGGCGAGGCGACGTTGATGACGCCCGCCTCCTCCAGCGCCGCATCGGCGGGCGAGCCGGGCAGCGCAGTCGTCAGCCCGTCGGGCCCGAGCGCGAAATAGACATGCGGACGGCTGTCGGCCGGAGTAATCAGCAGTAGGCCGCGCAGGTCGGAAATGGCGTGGTCGGCGTAAGTCCCGAGATCCTGCGCGCGATCCTCGACGCCGAGGATCGCACCGATCGCGCGCAGCATCCGCGGCATGCGGTCAAAGCTGTCGTCAACCAGCACATAGGGAACACCGCTCAGCCGCTGCACCTCATTGGCGAATGCGACGCGCGCCAGCGTGATCGGGCTGGCATCGAGGATCAGATCGGCCCCGGTCCGGCGCGCCGCCGCCGCCATGCCGGCGGCGTTCCAACCGATCGACAATTCGCCGGCCGCATCGCGTCCGGCCAGCTTGTCGGGCGCCAGTACCTCTACCAGCACCTGGGCATTGCGTCCGGCCGGCAACACGCGACGGATGACCGCCGGCAGCGTGACGCGCCGGCCGGCCGAATCGATGAAGGCGGGTCCCGCCGCTCCCGGCTCGGGCACGACGTTGGGCGTACCGGGCTGCCCGCGTGCCGGCGGCGCCAGCAGCGCGGCTACGAGCAGCAGGGCCGGTAGAAGCGCGGCGGTCGTGCGAGGCATCCGGTGCCCTCAATCTGACGGAGAAATGCGAACATCGGACTATAACCGGCGCGATCCCGCGGGAGAAGCCGCCGGGCGTCGGCGGCGGCGCATCGCGCCGCGGGGCTTGACCGGCCGGCCGCCATCCTGTCTCAAATCGCGGCAGAGCAGGAGGCCGGCATGCGCAATTTGAAGATCAATGGCGGGCGCCTGTGGGCGAGCCTGATGGAGCTGGCCCGCATCGGCGCCACCGCGAAGGGCGGGGTCTGCCGCCTCGCCGCCGGCGATCTCGATCGCGATGCACGCCAGTTGTTCATCCGCTGGTGCGAGGAGGCCGGTTGTACCGTCACGGTAGACCGAATCGGCAACATCTTCGCCCGCCGGCCCGGCCGCCGTGCCGAACTGCGGCCGGTCATGGCCGGCAGCCATCTCGATACCCAGCCGACCGGCGGCCGCTTCGACGGCGCCTATGGCGTCATGGCCGGCCTCGAAGTCGTGCGCACGCTGAACGATCTCGGCTACGAGACCGAGGCGCCCATCGAGATCGTCGCCTGGACCAACGAGGAGGGCTCGCGATTTTCACCGGCGATGGTCGGCTCCGGCGCTTTCGCCGGCGTCTTCGACCTCGAATACGGCCTCGGTCGCCCGGACAATGTGACGGGCGTCACGCTTGGCGCCGAGCTGCAGCGCATCGGCTTCGCCGGCGCCGAGCCGGTCGGCGGCCGGCCGGTGGCGGCCTATTTCGAGGCGCATATCGAGCAGGGGCCGATCCTCGAGGCAGCCGGGCTGCCGGTCGGCATTGTGACCGGCGCGCAGGGGCAGCGCTGGTACGAGGTGACCGTCACGGGTCAGGAGGCGCATGCCGGGCCGACCCCGATGCCGCGCCGGCGCGACGCGCTGGTCGGCGCGGCCCGCATGATCGACGCGGTCAACCGCATCGCCCATGCCCACGCGCCCGACGCCTGCGCCACGGTCGGCTTTGTGCAGGTCGGCCCCAATTCGCGCAATACGATCCCGGGCCGCGTGTTCTTTACGGTCGATTTCCGCCATCCGGAGGACGCCGTGCTGACCCGCATGGACGGCGAATTGCGCGATGCCTGCGTGGCGGCGGCCGCGTCGCAGAACCTCGCCGTCGCGGTCGAGGAGTTCTGGTATTTTCCGCCGACCCCGTTCGATCCGGCCCTGGTCGGCCGGGTGCGCGAGGCCGCCGCAGCGCAAGGCTATGCCCATCGGGACATCGTCAGCGGCGCCGGTCACGACGCCGTCTACATGGCGCGCATCGCACCCGCGGCGATGATCTTCGTGCCCTGCGTCGGCGGCATCAGCCACAATGAAATAGAGGATGCAAAGCCCGACGATTTAACCGCCGGCTGCGACGTGCTGCTGAACGCGGTGCTGGAAACCGCCGACGCGGTCACCGCCTCTCGCTGAAGGCAAACGGCGGCAAGCGATATCTAAAATCGCGATTCCGGGCGCGCTGCCGCCGGGATCGGCCGCGGCGGGTTAGATTGCCGCCGGGTCGTGCTCGTAGAGCCAGCGCAGGGCATCGGGCGAGCGGTCGGTGGCATGCGCCCATTCCGCATCGCGCGCTGCCTGTTCGGGGCCGTCGGGCATGTGGAAGCGGATCTTGTTGGCGCGCGACATCGCCTGCAGGCGGCTGACGCGCGGCAGGCGAAGTTCTTCATAGTGCCGCAGCGCCGCTGCCGGATCGTCGCTCCGGTCCGACAGGCAGGCGGCCAATGCCGCGCCGTCCTCGATCGCCTGCGCCGCACCCTGGCCCATGAACGGGTACATCGGATGACAGGCGTCGCCGAGCAGCGTCACGCGGCCGACCGACCAGCGCGGCAGCGGATCGCGATCGAACAAGGCCCAGATGAAGCAGGTGTCCGCCGCGGCGATGATGCGGCGGATCTGCGGATGCCAGTCGGCGAACGCCGCAAGCGCCCGCTCGATCGTCGCGCGGTCGGTCCAGTCCTCGCGGTTCCAGGTGTCGTGCTCCGTCCACCCGACAAAGTTCAACAGGCGCCGGCGCGCCACCGGGTAGTGCACGAGATGGCCGCCCGGCCCGAGCCAGGACTGGTTGCCCTGGTCGATGTCGAGATCGGCGACGCGTTCCATCGGCACGAGGCCGCGATAGGCGACGCAGCCGGCAAAGACCGGTTCCTCCTCGCCGAACAACCGCCCGCGCACGCTCGAATGGATGCCGTCGGCGCCGACCAGCACATCGACCGCGACGCGGGCACCGTTGTCGAACCAAGCCTCGACATCGTCGCCCCGATCGGCGAAGCCGGCGAGGCGGTGGCCGAGATGGACATGCTCCGGGGGAAATCCGGAGGCGATCGCCGCCAAGAGGTCGCGGCGGTGGAACGTCATATGCGGCGCGCCGTAGAGTTCTTCGCAACGCGGGTTGAGCGGCGCCCGCTGCAGCGTGCGGCCGTCCTGCCAGCGCCGCTGATGGGTCGACAACGGCTGCACGCCGTCGCGATCGAGCGCCGCCTGCAGCCCATGCCGGCGCAACACGCGGATCGCATTCGGCCCCATGTTGATGCCGCCGCCGACCTCGGTCAGTTCCGGCGCCTGTTCGTAGACATCGACCCGGAACCCGGCGCGATGCAGCGCCACCGCGGCGCTGAGGCCGCCGATGCCGGCGCCGATAACGGCGATCCGAAGCGCCGCGGCGCGCATTCAGGCAGCCCACGCAAACGGTGCGTAATGGCCGTTGTTGCCGCGGCCGGAGAGGTCCATGTCGAGGCCGAAGCAATGGACATGGGTCTCTGTCGAGCGTGCCAGCGCCAAGCGCCGATTGGCCGGGTGCCCGGCATTGTCGATGAAATACGGCTCGCCGCTGCCGTTGCGCGACGCCACGCCGGCGATCTCGAAGCTGACGATGTCGGGGATCGCGAGCCGGCGGCCAAGCCCGGCGGCGGTGAATTCGATCGGCTTGTATTCGATGCCGCGGAAATCGCCGACGAGGTTCTTGCGAACGACGCCGGGCGGCCCGCCCGCATCGCCGCCGGCGATCGCCGCCAATGCCTGCCGCTGCGGCGGATCGGCGGCCGCATCGACGACCGCGCCGAACACCCAATTGCCGTCGGCCATGACCTTGCCGGAGCGGATCACGAGCGCAAATTTCAGCCCGTCGAGCCGGACGGCGCCCGCGCGTCCCTCGTCGATGCGGAAGGCCAAGACCGCGGTGCAATGGTCGTAGGTTACCGGCCCCTGCGGATTGGTGTAGATGCACGGGCACAGATAGTCGCAATTGCAGCTTTCCATATACTCGCCGCGCAACGACCAGCTTTCTCCCGCCATCGCATCCTCCGGCACCGCGATTCGGGCAGGTTAGCGAGCGCGGCCGGGCCGTGCAATCGCATCTCCGTCACGGGGGATATTTCAGACACAGCACGGTAATGCAAACCGCAAAGCCGAACGGCAGTGCCGTGCACCACGGGCCCGCCCGCAGATACACCAATGCTGCAAGCGCGCAGCCTGCCACGAAGGCGGTGACGACCACCGCGAGGCGCAGCGTGTCATAAAGCAGGTCGGGCTCCTGCTTGCGCAGGCCCAGCGACAATTCAGCCAGGTCCATCAGCAGCTTGACCGAGTTGCCGGTCATCGCCGTGCTGCCCGATTCGAGCACGCGCCAAAGGCGGGCGACGACGTTCATCAGCGCCATCGCGGCGACACCGATCATGCCGACGGTCAGCGTGTTTGCGGCATTCTGCTCGCTGAAGGGGCCGTCGATGAGGCCGAGCGTCATGAAGGCGGCGAGCAACCCGAGACCGGCGAGCAGCACCAGGCGTATCGCCGGCAGGCCGCGGCGCCGCAATTCACCCGCCATCTGCCGGCCAAGCCATACAAACGCCAGGAAAAACGGAATCGCAAGAATGCGGCCGAATTCCTCGTGACGGGAATGCGCGGCCCAATCGGCGCCGAGCAGCACCAGATCGCCGGTGATGTTGGCGGGCAGCAGCTGCTGCAGCAGCAGGTAGCCGGAAGCGTCGCAGGCGCCGGTGATCAGGCCGAACAGCAGCGATACGAGGACGCTCTGCACACGTCAAACCGCAGAAAAACTCGCCGCAGTCGCTAATGCCAAGGACCAGTTGAAGTTCCGCGATGGCCCGTCCGACCTCAAATCCGGTGATCTGCCGCTAGCGCGACGGCGATGCGGGAGGCGGCGGCGGCGATGCGGGCAACGGCGGCAACATCGACAGCGTCGGGCCAGCGGTCCTGCGGCAGGTGGAACAACGGGTTGCTGCCGACCAGCGTCAGGTAACGCCCGCCCTTGCGGTGAATGTCGCGGGTCTCGCCGCTCGGGACGAGGTGCGGCGGTGCCAGCGCATGGGACTGTCCGGCGTGCGTCAACTCGGCGGCCGCAGCCTCGCGCAGATCCTTGCTTGCCGACATGACCGCGAGCGCGCCGCCGGCAGCGCCGAGATTGGCGCCCCAATGCAGCCAGATCGCGCGCGCCTCGCAGCCGGGCCGGCGAGCGACGAAATCATCGAGGCCGAGATGGCCGAGTTCATGGCCGCTGTTGGCGGTGAATATGACCGGGCGGCGCGGCGATGCGGCGAGCAATGCGCGCAATGCTTCGAGCCAGCAGACGATGCCGCCGCCGCGTTCGGCGGTCGATTGCCACCACGAACTGCGCGGCGTCATGACGATGAGCGGCTCCGCTTCCGGTGCGCCGCCGGCAAGGCGGATGACGACGTTCCGCGCGACGGCGACGGAGCGCCGGCTGGCGGCGACGAGGCGCGCCGGCGCGTGCCGGGCGGCCGCTTCGCGCACCGTGGCGCATGCTTCGCTCGCGATGTGGATCGCCGGCGCGCCGTAGGGCGCGCGGAAGTTCTCGGCGTTGAGGAGGCCCATGCCCGAAGCCTCGCCGGCGCAGACGATGACGAGGGCGCGGTGACCGCCGGCGCGGCGCAACCGCTCGTATTCGCCGCCGTAGACGGCGCGCGGCGTGAATTCGGCGACCGCGATATCCAGCCCAAGCCGGCCTCCGACGCCGGAATCAGAGGTCGCCGGCGCGTCGAACACCGGCACGGCGGCGATGCACCGGTCGCCGATATCAAGAAAAGTTTCGACCGGGTCGAGCCGGTCGAGCGCGAATTCCTCGATAGCGACCTCGGCGCCGAGCGCTGCTGCTTCGGCCGCCAGCCAATCGGCACCGGCTGTGTCCCCAGCGGTCGCGGTGCGGTGGACGCCTTGCTCGTCCCAGGCCGCGAGCCAGCGCGCCGCGCGTGCCTCGGCCGTCATTGCTGCCGCTCGGGCGAAGCCTGCGGTCGGATGATGCGCAATACGCCCTGCGGGCCGGGCGGCTCCAGCGCCATCTGCGGATCAATGTCGGCCGACGGCGCGATAACGTCGCCGCTTCGGGCCGGGCGCTCACCGAGCCAGTGCTGCAGCAGTGCCTCCGCCTTGCGGCACCAGGGCTGCGGACACAGGGTTTCGGCCGCGACCGGGGCGGCCCTGACAAGGCCGATCAAGATAATTGCCGCAGCCGCCGCGCACACGCGCCTCTCGTCCATGATCTCACCCGTTTTCCGCGAGGACGACGCCGGCCAGGTGCAGCGAACCGCAAATCAACACGCGCGCCGGCATCTTTTCTGCCGCGACGACGGCGCGCAGCGCCGTCTCGATCGATTCGCTTGCCGCCGCGCTGATGCCGACTGACTGCGCCGCCGCGACGATCGCCGGGGCCGGCAGCGGATTCTCCTCGCCCGGGATCGTCACCGCATGCAGCGATCGCGTGTCGGGCGCGAGCGGCGCGAGAAACCCGGCGGCGTCCTTCGTGTTCAGCAAGCCGACAATGAGATGCAGCGGCCGGTCACGCCAGCCGGAGGCGGTTGCCGCGAGCACCTCGCCGGCCGCCGGGTTGTGGCCGCCGTCGAGCCAGATCTCCCATCCGGGCGGCGATGACGCGACAAGCGGGCCGCGGGTCAGATGCTGCAGCCGAGCCGGCCACTCGATATCGCGCAGGCCGCGGACCAGCGCCGGCGCTGGCAGCGCGACGCCGGGCAGCTGTTCGAGACAGGCGAGCGCGGTGCCGGCATTGGCGATCTGGTGCGCTCCGGGAAGCGCGGGCAGCGGCAGGTCGAGCCGCCAGCGCGCGCCCTCATAGCGCATCCCTGCGGGCGACGGGGTGCAGGTCCACTCCTGCTGCCAGCGGTAGAGCGGCGCGCCCGACGCGGCGGCCCGCATCGCGATGACCGCGGCGGCGTCCGCCTGCTGCGGCCCGATCACGGCCGGAGCGCCCGCTTTCAGGATGCCGGCCTTCTCGCCGGCGATCTGGGCGATCGTATCGCCGAGGAACGCCTGGTGATCGAGCGAGATCGGGGTGATCGCGACAACCGCCGGATGCCGCACGACGTTGGTCGTGTCGAGCCGGCCGCCCATGCCGACCTCCAGAAGCGTGAAATCCGCCGGCATACGGGCGAAGGCGAGCAACGCCGCCGCCGTCGTGATCTCGAAAAAGGTGATCGGCCGGCCCGCGTTGGCTCGCTCGCATTCCTCCAGCACTGCGAGCAGCGCATCTTCGTCGATCAGCGTCCCGGCCAGCCGGATGCGCTCATGAAAGCGCACGAGGTGCGGCGACGTATAGACATGCACGCGAAACCCGGCGGCTTCGAGGCAGGCGCGCGCCGTCGCAACGGTCGAGCCCTTGCCGTTCGTGCCGGCGACATGGATGACCGGCGGCAGCCTGTCCTGCGGGTTGCCGAGCGCCGCCAGGAGCCGCTCGATGCGGCCGAGCGAGAGGTCGATGCGTTTCGGGTGCAGCTGCGTGAGCCGCGCCAGCACCCTGTCGCTGCCGAGCGGCGCATCGCTCATGGCTGGCTGCCTTCGGGGGCGGCGGGAGCGGCGCCCGCCTGATAGGGCTGGCGCAGCAGGCCAAGGATGCGCGCCAGCGTGGCGGCCAACTCGCCGCGCGGCACGACCTGATCGACCATGCCGTGCTCGTAGAGGTATCCGGCGCGCTGAAAACCCTCGGGTAATTTCTCGCGGATCGTCTCCTCGATGACCCGGGCGCCGGCAAAGCCGACGATCGCGCCGGGCTCGGCCAGCGTCACGTCGCCGAGCATCGCAAACGAGGCGGAGACGCCGCCGGTTGTCGGGTCGGTCAGGACCACGAGATAGGGCAGCCTTGCCGCCTTTACCATGTCGGCGGCGAGGACGGTGCGCGGCATCTGCATCAGCGACAGAATGCCCTCCTGCATGCGCGCACCGCCCGAGGCCGGCACGACGATCAGCGCCGCCTGCCGCTCGACGGCGCGCTCGGCCGCCGCGACGAGCGCCTCGCCGACCGCGACGCCCATCGAGCCGCCCATGAACGCAAAATCAAATGCCGCCACGATGGCGGCGATGCCGCCGATCTCGCCCTCGGCCAGCGCCACTGCCTCGCTGCCGGCGCCGAGCGCGGCCTGCGCTTCGCGCAGCCGCTCGCTGTAGCGCCGGCTGTCGCGGAAGCGCAGCGGGTCGGCTGCGACGCTCGGCAGCGCGATGCGGCGGTACGCCGCGTCGTCGAACAGGAGGCGGAAGCGCGCCTCGCTGCCGATGCGGAAATGATGGCCGCACTGCCGGCACACTTCGTGGTTCGCCGCCAATTCCCGGTGGAACAGCATCTGCTCGCAGCCTGGACATTTCTTCCACAGATTGTCCGGTACGTCCTTCTTTGCGAAGGCGCGGATTTTCGGCAGGACATAATTCGACAGCCAGTTCATGCGGCGGCAGAACGGCACACGGCCTCGATGTTGTGGCCGTCCGGATCGAGCACGAAGGCGCCGTAATAATCGGGATGATAGCGCGGCCGCAAACCGGGCGGGCCGTTGTCGCGACCCCCGGCCGCGATCGCCGCCGCGTAAAACGCATCGACCGTAGCCCGGTCGGGCGCGGCGAACGCGACGTGGGCGCCGGCGCCGACGGTCTCGCGCCGGCCGATCCAGAAAAAGGCGCGCCGGCCGATGCCGTAGCCGCTGAATGTCTCGGCCTCGGCGTAAAGCCGCATTATCCCCAGCGGCTTCAGCGCCGCGTCATAGAACTCTCGCGAGCGGGCCAGATCGGCAACGGCGATCGTGACGTGGTCGAGCATGCGAAATCCAGCTTCCGGCGCTAACGCCGCGCGTCGCGGACGCCGGCGGCCAGCGCGCGGACGTCGGCGAGCACGGCATCGACGAGACCCGGCTTGGCGCGGCCGTCGGGGTCGAGGTTGAGCGCGAGGCGATCGACGATCGCCGACCCGACGACGGACGCGTCGGCGGCCTTTGCCACCTCGGCCGCCTGCGCCGGCGTCTTGATGCCGAAGCCGACGGCAATCGGCAGCCGGGTGAAGCGGCGCAGCCGCGCGACCGCATCATGCACGCTGGCGGCATTGGCGGAGCGGGTGCCGGTAATGCCGGTGATCGCGACGTAATACAGAAACCCATCGAGATTGCCGATGATCGCCGGCAGCCGCTGCTCGTCGCTGGTCGGCGTCGCCAGGCGCACGATCGCGAGACCGGCCTCGCGCGCCGGGCCGGCCAATTCGGCATCCTCCTCGGGCGGCAGATCGACGATGATCGCACCGTCGACACCGGCCGCCACCGCGTCGCACGCGAAGGCTGCGGCGCCGTAACGGTAGATCGGGTTGTAATATCCCATCACGACGCAAGGCGTATCGGGATCCGTTTCGCGCAATATGCGCACCATCGCCAGCGTCCGGCGCAAGGTCATGCCGGCTTTCAGCGCGCGCTGGCCGGCTGCCTGGATCGCCGGGCCGTCGGCCATCGGGTCGGAAAATGGCATGCCAAGCTCGATCAGGTCGGCGCCCGCCGCCGCGAGGCCGCGGAACAGCGCCAGCGAGGTTTCCGGATCGGGATCGCCGGCCGTGAGGTAGATCACCAGGCCGGCGCGGCCCGCTTCGCGCAACTGCGCGAAGCGCCGCTCGATCCGGGTCACAGCCTGACCCCGAGGTGGTCGGCAACCGAGAAGATGTCCTTGTCGCCGCGGCCGCACAAATTCATGACGAGTAGATGGTCGCGCGGCAGGGTCGGCGCCAGCTTGGCGACATGCGCCAGCGCATGCGCCGGCTCCAATGCCGGGATGATGCCCTCCTGCCGGCTGCACAATTGAAATGCGTCCAATGCTTCTCGATCGGTGATCGCGACGTATTCGACCCGACCCAGATCATTGAGCCAGGCATGCTCGGGCCCGATGCCGGGATAATCGAGGCCGGCCGAGATCGAATGCGCGTCGCGGATCTGGCCGTCGTCGTCCTGCAGCAGGTAGGTGCGGTTGCCGTGCAGGACGCCGGGCTGGCCGCCGTTCAGCGAGGCGGCGTGCAGGCCGGTGTCGAGGCCGTGGCCGCCCGCTTCGACGCCGACCATGCGCACCGACGGCTCGTCGAGGAACGGGTGGAATAGGCCCATCGCGTTCGAGCCGCCGCCGATGCACGCGACCAGCGTGTCCGGCAGCCGCCCTTCCGCTTTGTGCAATTGCGCACGGGTTTCGCGGCCGATCACCGACTGGAAGTCGCGCACCATCGCCGGGTAGGGATGCGGCCCGGCGACCGTGCCGATCACATAGAACGTGTCGTCGACATGCGCGACCCAATCGCGCAACGCCTCGTTCATCGCGTCCTTCAGCGTCGCGGTGCCGGAATGCACCGGCACGATCTCGGCGCCCAGGAGCCGCATGCGGAAGACGTTGGGCTTTTGCCGCTCGATGTCGGTGGCGCCCATGTAAACGACGCACGGCAGGTCGAACAGCGCGCAGGCGGTCGCCGTCGCGACGCCGTGCTGGCCGGCGCCGGTCTCGGCGATGATGCGGCGCTTGCCCATGCGCCGCGCCAGCAGGATCTGCCCCAGCACATTGTTGATCTTGTGGGCGCCGGTGTGGTTCAGCTCGTCGCGTTTGAAATAGAGCCGGGCGCCGCCGAAATGCCGCGTCAGCCGCTCGGCGAAATACAACGGGCTGGGACGACCGACATAGTGTTCGAGGTAATAGCCGAGTTCGGCATGAAAGGCCGGGTCGTCTTTCGCGCCGCCGTAGGCCTGTTCGACCGCCAGAATCAGCGGCATCAGCGTCTCGGCGACATAACGCCCGCCGTAAAGGCCGAAATGGCCGCGCGCGTCCGGGCCTTGGCGATAGGTGTTGGGTGTCTGCATGTTGCACCTCGCGCCGGTGAACATGCACTAGCATGCCGCGGCGGTCACCAGCTTCGTCAAACGTGCAATGCCTGGCCGAGGCCGACAAGCGCCGCCTCGCCGGCCGCTTCGCCCAATGTCGGGTGGACGTGGATCGTATGCGCGACATCGTCGAGCACCGCGCCCATCGAGAGCGCCAGCGCGAATTCACCGGCGAGTTCGGCGACTTGCCGGCCGACTGCCTGGATGCCGAGGATGCGCGTGTCGTCGCGCCGCCAGACGATGCGCACAAAGCCGCCCTCGGCGCCGGCTTCGAGCGTCAGGGCGCGACCGTTGGCGGCGAACGGGAAGAGGCTCGTCGCGGCGTCGATGCCGGCCGCCGTCGCCTCGTCCGGCAGCATGCCGGCGACGGCGATCTCCGGCTCGCTGAACACGATCGCAGCGACCGACGCCGGATCGAAATGGCGGCGGTGCCCGGCGATGATCTCGGCGACCATCGCGCCCTGCGCCATTGCCTTGTGCGCCAGCATCGGCTCGCCGACGAGATCGCCGATCGCCCAGACGTTGCGCATCGCCGTGCGGCATTGGTCGTCTGCCTTGACAAACGGGCCCGCCATGTCGAGCGCCATCTCTTCCAGGCCCCAGCCCTCCGTCAGCGGTCGCCGGCCGATCGTCACGAGAACCTTGTCGGCCGCCAACGTGCGGGCGTCCTGCGGCGTCTCGATCGAGAGGTGGCCGTCGCGGAACCCGGTCGCCCTGGCGCCGAGATGCAATTCGACGCCGGCCCGCGCGAGCCAGCGCCGCACCGGACGGGTCAACGCCTCGTCGTAGCGCGGCAGGATGCGGTCTGCCGTTTCGACGATCGCTACGGCCGCGCCGAGCTTTCTGAACGCGATGCCCAATTCGAGGCCGATGTATCCCGCGCCGATGACGGCGAGACGCCGCGGCAACTCGGGCAGCGATAAGGCCTCGGTCGAGGAGATCACGTCGTCGCCGAACGGCAGGTCGGGCAACGCCGCCGGCTGGGAGCCGGCCGCGAGGATCACGTGCTCGGCGACGATCGCGACCGGGCCGGCCTTCGTCTCGATCGTGCAGCTCTTGGCGTCGCCGAAGCGGGCCCAGCCTTCGACGACGCGCACATTCGCCCGCTTCAGCAGGCCGAAAACCCCGCTCGACAGGCGATCGACGATGCCGTCCTTCCACGCCACGGTGCGGGCGAGTTCGAGGCGCGGCGCCGCCTCGATCGCGATGCCGAGCGCATCGCCGCCGGCGGCGGCGCTGATCGCCGCGAATTTGTCGGCGGCGTGGATCAGCGCCTTCGACGGGATGCAGCCGCGCAGCAGGCATGTGCCGCCGGGCCGTTCGGCATCGACGATGACGGTGTCGAGGCCGAGTTGGCCGGCGCGGATCGCGGCGACATAGCCGCCCGGTCCGGCGCCGACGACCAATACATGCGGGCGAAGCGTTTGCGCCATCGATCACCTCGTCGCGAGATCGGCGTTCGTCATCTGGGCATCGCAGTGGCGCCGGCCAATACGTCAGCCGCGCGGGCGGGCCGGGATTGCTTTCCCCGCCGGCCCGGCTCGTACTAGGATCGCGCCGCGAGTTTTCGGCGGCGGCGTGCCGGCGCAATGCGGAGGAAGGCTGATGGCGACGGGGAAGAGGATTGCGGTCGTGTGCACCGGGGCGGTCGGCGGCTATGCCGGCGCCCACATGGTCAAGGCCGGAGAGGACGTGACGTTCATCGATTTCTGGCCCGAGCACGTCGAGCACATGAAAAAGCACGGATTGACAATCACCCATCTGCGCGATGTCGAACCGTTCACGGTGCCGGTGCGCGCATTGCATGTCACCGAGGCACAGCAGCTGGCGAAAGAAAAGCCGATCGACATCGCGTTTGTCTGCACGAAATCCTATGACACGGCCTGGGCGGCAACGCTGATCAAGCAATACCTGGCGCCGGACGGCTATGTCGTGTCGCTGCAGAATTGCATGAACGAGGAGACGATCGCGGGCGTCGTCGGCTGGGGCAAAACGCTCGGCTCGATCGCCAGCTCGATCACCGTCGCGCTGAACGAACCCGGCCACGTCGCGCGCGCCGGCGGCAAGCACGGCACGAAGCACACGGTGTTCCGGGTCGGCGAGGTGCACGGCCGCATCACCGACCGCGCCAAGGAGGTCTGCGGCCTGCTCGCCAATGCCGACAGCGCCTTCGTGACCGAGAATCTGTGGGGCGAGCGCTGGTCGAAGCTCGTCACCAACGTGATGGGCAACGGGCTGTCGGCCTGCACCGGCATGATTACGCGCGACATGACCCGCAACGACGCGATCCGGCATTTCTCGAACCGGCTCGGCAGCGAGGCGATCCGCGTCGGCTTCGCGCTCGGCTACACGTTTGACGAAGTGAGCCACATGGACCCGGAGACGATCGCCCGCGCCGGCGAGGGCGACGCGCAAGCGCAGCGCACGATCGACGAGCACCGGCTGGCAGAGGCGAACCGCGCCGGCGGCGGCGAACACCGGCCGTCGATGGGCCAGGACATGGTCAAGGGGCGGCGTACCGAGATCGAGTTCCTGAACGGCTTCGTCTGCCGCAAGGGTGACGAGATCGGCCTGCCGACGCCGACCAACCGCATTCTGACCGACATCGTGACCCGCGTCGAAAAGGGTGAACTGAAGCCCGACCCCCGCCACATCACCGACCTGCGGCTCAATTGACTGGGCGGTAAACCGCGCCCTCACCGCCATCGTGGCAGGGGCGGGGTTTGCCAACGGGAGGCGTCATGCTCGCCGTCGTCAACACGCCGGGCAGCCCGGAGCCGGTCGCGATCCGCGAGGTGCCGGAGCCCGATCCGAAGCCGAACGAGGCGCTCGTCGCGGTGCATGCGTTCTCCCTGAACCGTGGCGAATTGCGGCTGTTCCAGGCGCGCCCGGCGGGGTGGCGGCCGGGGCAGGACATTGCCGGCATCGTGCTGCGCGCCGCCGCCGACGGCAGCGGACCGCCGGCGGGGGCCCGGGTCGTCGCGCTGTGCGATTGGGAGGGCTGGGCCGAACACGCCGCGGTGCCGACGCACCGCATCGCGCCGATCGCCGATCCTGTGCCGTTCGGTGCCGCGGCGGCGCTGCCGGTCGCCGGGCTGACGGCGTTGCGCACATTGCGCCACGGTGCGCCGCTATTGGCCAAGCGCGTGCTGATCACCGGCGCCGCCGGCGGGGTGGGCAACCTTGCGGTGCAACTGGCGGTGCGTTCGGGCGCGCGGGTGACGGCCGTCGTCGGCGGGCCGGAGCGCGCGCAGGTCGTCGAGGGATTGGGCGCCACCGAAATCGTCGCAAGCATCGACGCGGCGCAGGGCCGCTTCGCGCTGATCCTGGAAGCGGCCGGCGGCGCCTCGCTGAAGGCGGCGATCGGGCATATCGAGGCGAAGGGCACGATTATCGCGTTCGGCAATTCGTCGGGCCAGCCGACCGAGATCGATTTCCGCGAATTCGGCGAGCACCAGAACGCCCGCATCCAGGCTTTCCACTATTTCACGTCGGAACCGGAGGAGCGCTTCGGCCCGGATCTGGCACTGCTGGCATCGCTCGTCGCCGACGGCTCGCTGAAGCCGCGCATTGCCGAGCATGGCTGGCGCGAGCTGCCGAGGGTGGCGCCGCTGCTGCGACAGCGGCGGATCCCCGGCAAGGCAATATTCCTGATCGACCAGATGCGTTGAGAGGCGCTTCGGTTTTCGTCCCGGCGCGCCTCGGCACGAGGGTATTTCTGATGGCGGACTCCCCGAATTCCTCATCCTGAGGAGCTCGCGGTGCGAGCGTCTCGACGGACGCTACGTGTCGATCCAACGAACGGAGGCAGATGATGACGATCAAAGCAGGCGACCGGGTGCCGTCAGTGACGTTGCGGTACCTGACAAAGGACGGCATGCAGCAGATCGCAAGCGACGATTTCTTCAAGGGCAAAAAGGTCGTGCTGTTTGCAGTTCCTGGCGCCTACACCCGCACCTGCTCGCAGCGTCACCTGCCGAGCTATGTCAACAATGCCGACCAGCTGCAGGCAAAGGGCGTCGATACGATCGCCTGCCTTGCGGTCAACGACCCGTTCGTCATGGATGCGTGGGGCAGGGAGCACGGCGCCGACCGGATCGTCATGCTCGGCGACGGCAGCGCCGATTTCACGAAAGCGATCGGCCTCGAACTCGATCGGACCAGCGCCGGCATGGGCATGCGCTCGCAGCGCTACGCGATGCTGGTCGAGGACGGTATCGTCAAGGCCTTGCATGTCGAGCCGTCGGGCGAATACGGCGTTTCCAGCGCCGAAGCGATGCTGGCTGAAATCTAGCGCGGCGGCAATTTTGCGCCACCCTTGCGCCGATCCGGCATAGGGCGGTTGTCGCCGCTGCGCTATGGTGCAGCGGCCGTAACGACGAGGATTGCCGCCCGGTGCCGTTTGAGGTCGCCTGTAGAGTGCTTGCGCATCAGAAGGGCCGCACCGCATTGGCGATCGGCGGAGTCTTTGTCGCGATTCTGTTGATCTTTATCGAGCTCGGCTTTTTTCTGGCGGTGCCGCAGGGCGGCATGCTGATCTACGATCACATGCGGTTTGATCTGCTGCTCGTGTCGAAAGACTACGTGTTTATGGCGCAGTCCTGGCAATTTCCGCAGCGAGCGCTCGCCGTGGCGCTGAAGGTGCCGGGTGTGGCGCAGGCAACCCCGGTCTACCTCGGCGACGCCAAATGGCAGGGAGCAGCGGGCGGGCCGCGCATCGACATTTCGATCATCGGCTTCGACCCGGGTTCGCGTGCTTTTGCCGCCGCCGGCATCGAAAGCCGGAGCGCCGTGCTGGCGCGCGCCGACACGATCCTCGTCGACGGTTCGACCCGGCCGATTTTCGGACCGCTGACGGTCGGGCGAAAGATCACCCTCGACGGCCGGCCAATGACGATCGGCGGCCGGTACAGGCTCGGCACCGGGTTTCTCGGCCTTGGCGTTGCGCTGGTCGATCCGGAGAATTTCTTTCGCATCTTCCCCCGCCGGCCATCGGGGCAGGTCAATTTCGGCCTCGTGACGCTGCGGCCGGGCGCCGATCCCGACAAGGTCGCTGCGGCGCTGCGCGCGGTGTTGCCGACCGACACGCAGGTCCTCACTCGGGCCGGCCTGACCCGACAGGAGGTTGCCTATTGGACGACGAAAACCGGCACCGGGATCATCTTCGGGTCCGGCCTGGTCGTCGCCTTCATCGTCGGCATCATGATCCTATATCAGACGCTGGCGACGCAGGTCGCGCGCCAATTGCCGCAATTCGCGATGCTGAAGGCGATCGGCTACCGCAACCGGGCACTCAATGCGATCGTACTCGCCGAGGCCGTGCTGATCATGCTTCTTGCGTTTCTGCCGGCGTTGGGCGCGGCGTTTGCTCTCTACATCGTGATCCGCCGGGAGACGCTGCTGCCGGCGACGCTGAGCCCCGCCGAACTCGGCGCGGTGTTCGCGACCGGGCTGGCGATGGCGGCCGCGTCGGCGCTTTTCTCGCTCGGCCGGCTGCGCCGCGCCCACCCGGCCGACATCTTCTGACGACAGTCGCCGATGACGATCGCGATCGCGCCCTCGACCCGCTCGGTACCGCTGGCCTGGCGCAACCTGTTGTCCAACAAGCGGCGCCTCGCTCGCGCCGTCGCCGGCATCGGCTTCGCCGTGCTGCTGATGCTCGTGCAGCTCGGTTTCAAGCAAGGATTTTTCGATGCGTCGCTCGGCGTCGTTCGGCAACTCGACGGCGCCATTATCGTCATGCACGCGACGAAATACCGGTTCGGCAGCGAGGACCCGTTCCCGCGTGCCGACCTCGCCAAGGCGCCGAACGTGGCCGGCGTCGCCAGCGTCACGCCGCTTTACGCCTCCTGGCTGCATTTTTTCTGGAAGAGCCCGGCAGACGGCAAATCGTACCTCGTGCAGGTGTTCGCCTTTGATCCCGACGATCCGCCGTTCCTGCTACCCGCGGTCAGGGCAGATAGCGCGCGGCTCAAAGCGCCTGACGCAGTCATCGTCGATCGGCTGGCGCGGCCGTTCCTCGGCATGGCGAGCGGGGCGCGCGCGACCGAACTCAACGGCCATCCGGTGCAGATCGTCGGCAGCTTTGCGCTCGGCCCCGATTTCATGAGCGACGGCACGGTCATGATGAGCGCCGCGAGCTACGCGCGGCTGCTGACGGACAATCGGGCAAGCGCCGCTTCCCTGCCGATCGAGTTCGGCGTCATCAAGCTGCGGCCGGGATCCGATGTCGGTGCGGTAGAGCGTGGCTTGCGCGCCGCGTTGCCGGCCGGAGTGCGCATTCTCAGCAAGCGGCAACTCGAAGAGTTCGAAACCGATTTCCAGGCCAACCTGTCGTCGGCCGGCCCGATCTTCTGGATGGGGGCGCTGGTCGGCTTTATTGTCGGAATGCTGATCTCGTATCAGGTCATCTATACCGACTTGGCGGATCAGCTGCCGCAATACGCGACGTTGAAAGGCATGGGCTACAATACCTTCTACCTCCTCCGGGTCGTGTTCGCGCAGGCAGCGCTGTCCGCGGCGGCCGCTTATGTGCCTGCGTGGCTGTTGTGTCTCGTCGTCTATCGAGTCATCGGCGATGTTGCGCTGTTGCCGCTGCACATGACCGCGATGCAGACCCTGATCAGCTTCGCGTTGACGCTGGGCATGTGTCTGTTGTCGGCCGCGTTCGCCATCCGGCGGGTCGTCGCGCTCGATCCGGCAGAAGTATTCTGATGGCCGATGCCGGTGCGCGCGATCTCTGCGAACGCCTCGCGCCGGGGCAGCCGCTGGCGCGCGCCGAAGGCGTCAGCTTCTTTTATGGCGAGGGCGAATCGCGCTTTCAGGTGCTGTTCGACATCGGGCTCGAGATTCCGCCCGGGCAGCTCGTCGTCATGACCGGCCCGTCGGGTTCGGGCAAGACGACGCTGTTGACCCTGATCGGCGCGCTCCGGTCGCTTCAGGAGGGGCGGGTCGAGGTGCTTGGTCACGATCTGGCCGGGCTCGACCCGGCGGGGCTCGTCCGCGTGCGCCGCGAGATCGGCTTCATTTTCCAGATGCACAATCTGTTCGAGGCGCTCAGCGCCTATGAGAACGTCAAAATGGCGTTGCAGCTGGCCGGGCGCCGTACCGCCGCCGACATGCGGGCGCGCGGCGTCGCTATGCTCGATCGGCTGGGCCTCGGCGCCCGCATCGACCAGAAGCCGCGCGCGCTGTCCGGCGGGCAGCGGCAACGCGTGGCGATCGCCCGCGCGCTGGCCAACCGTCCAAAGCTCATATTGGCGGACGAGCCGACCGCCGCGCTCGATCCCGATTCGACGCGCAATGTCGTGCACCTGTTCAAGGAGCTGACCGTCGAAGAGGGCACCGCGATCCTGATGGTGACGCACGACCACCGCATCATCGAACTCGCCGACCGGCTGTTGCACATGGTCGATGGCCGCATCGTCTCCGACATCATCCTCAACGACGCGCTGCGCATCTGCGAATTCCTGAAAGACGTCGACGCCTTCAAGGCGCTGACCCCGAACGAGCTGACGCATGTCGCCGAGCGCATGAAAAAGCGGCACTATATGACGGACGAGATCGTCATCCGTGAAGGCGAAACGGGGCACGAGCTGTTTCTGATTTCAGAGGGCGAAGTCAAGGTCGAGCGCGGCGGCCGCGAGGTCGCCCGTCTCGGCAGCGGCGAGTTCTTCGGTGAATCGGCGCTGCTCAGCGGAAATCCGCGCAACGCCACTGTTGTCGCGATGCACCCGCTCGAAGCCTACGTGCTGGGCGAAGAGGATTTCCACGCCGCGATCGCCGCCAGCGTCAGCTTTCGCGAGCAATTGCGCCGTGTCTATTTTCTGCGCCACTAGACCCCGCCACGGCGCTGTGGGTCGGCTACGGCGCCGGCGGGCGCCGGTCGCGCTCGGGCGCCAGTTCGTCGATGATGCGCCCGAGCTCGATGTCGCGTTCGGACAGGCCGCCTGCATCGTGGGTCGAGAGCATGATTTCGACCCGGTTATAGACATTGAAGATTTCGGGGTGGTGATCCATCCGTTCGGCGGCGAGCGCTACGCGCGACAGAAATCCCCAGGCTTCGGAGAAATTGCTGAAGTGGTAGCTCTTGCGGATCGCGTCGCGATCCTCGACTTCGCTCCAGCCGGCCAATCCGCGCAGTGCCGTCTGCCGCGCCGCTCCCGTCAGCCTCTCGACCATCGCATCCTCCAATATCCGCTCCGCGATTCAGCAAGTGAGCGGCGTCGCGGCGCGGGTCAAGCCGGATTCGCGGCGTGACCCGCGCGCTTGCCCCCTCGCTCGCCGATATCGATGCGCTGGCGCGCGGGATCGTTGGCGGGTTGCCGCATCGCTTCCTGCGCGAGGTCGCGGCAGTGGTCGTGCGCGTCGAGGATTTTCCCGATGCGGACACGGCGGCGGCGATGCGGCTCCGCGACCCTCTCGATCTTCTCGGTCTCTATCGCGGCGTGCCGCTGCCGGACAAAAGCATCAATGATCCGCAGCCGCAGATCGACATGGTCTTTTTGTACCGGCGGCCGATCCTCGCCTATTGCGATGCGACCGGCGAACCCCTGTCGCGCGTCGTCCGCCATGTGCTGATCCACGAGATCGGCCATCATTTCGGCTTCAGCGATGCCGACATGGCGCGTATCGAAGCCGCGCGCTAAGTGGGGTTTCGTGATAGCATTGATCGACTACCGTATCGGATGCGGGAGAAGCCGGCCATGACGAGTTCGCTGCGCAGCCGCAACGGCCCGCGCATCAAATACGTGCCCGACGAGGCGGCGACCTATGAGACGATCACCGTCGATAAGTTGACGCCGATCATCGGCGGCGAGATCGGCGGCGTCGATCTGCGGGACCTCTCGAACCGGCAAATGGACGAGATCCACCGCGCGCTGGCGGAAAACCTCGTCATCTTCTTTCGCGGCCAGCACCTCTCCGAGGAACAGCACCTCGATTTCGGCCGCCGCTTCGGCAATCTGCACCTGCATCCGGCGGCGCCGTCCGCGCCCGGGCATCCGGAGCTGATGATCATCCATGCCGACAAGGACAGCCCGCGCGCCAACGGCGAAGGCTGGCACTCCGACGTCTCGTGCGACCCCGAGCCGCCGATGGGCTCGATCCTTTATATCCGCACCTGTCCGACGCGCGGCGGCGATACGCTGTTCGCCAACATGTACGCCGCCTACGAGGCGCTGTCGGACCGCATGAAATCCTATCTCGACGGGCTGACGGCGCGGCACGACGGCGACCACTATCGCGGTCAGTACGCCAATTACGGCGTCAAGGACAAAGAGAGCTATCCCCATGCCGACCATCCGGTCGTGCGCACCCATCCGGTGACCGGCCGCAAGGCGCTTTACGTCAACGAAGGCTTCACTCGCTACATTAACGGCATCCCGCGCGACGAGAGCACCGGCATCCTGCAATACCTCTACCGGCATATGGCGAACCCGTTGTTCCAGTGCCGCTTCCGCTGGCGCGAGAACTCGATCGCATTCTGGGACAACCGCTGCGTGCAGCACCACGCGATGTGGGATTACTGGCCGCACACGCGCTCGGGCCACCGTGTCACGATTGCCGGCGACCGCCCGGTGTGAGCGCAGCCACCTACAGCAGCAACCGGCTGCCGACGACGATCAGGACGCCCGACAGCGCGGCACGCAACGCCGCGTCGGGGATGCGGACCGCGAGCTGACTGCCGACAAATATGCCGGGGAGCGAACCCAGCAACAGCAGGCCGAGCACGCGGAAATCTATCGTCGAGAGCAGCAGGTGGCCGATGCCGGCAACAAGGGTCAGCGGCACCGCATGCGCGATGTCCGAGCCGAC
>DATJSO010000282.1:0-6155 GCA_035504075.1 Allostellaceae bacterium
ATGGACGAATACCTGGCCAAGCCGTTCACCCGCTGCCAGCTCTGTTCCGTGCTGGAAACCGTTCTGGCGCAACCAGCACCGGGCGAAGCGGCGGCGGCGTCTGCCGCTGCGCCGGCGGTGTGCGCCGTCAGCCCGGACGCCGTATTGGACGAGGGCGCGCTGGCGGCGCTGCGCGAACTGCAACAGAGCGGCCGGCCCGACATCGTCGAGCGCACGATCGCGCTGTACCGCGAAAATGCGCCGCGGCTAGTCGACGACCTGAAGCAGGGCGCGGAAACGCGCAACCTCGTTGCACTCGGCCGGGCCAGTCACACGCTGAAATCGAGCAGCGCCAATATCGGCGCGGTAACGCTTGCGGTGCGCTGCAGCGAGCTTGAGACGCTGGCGCGCGACGGCATGGTTGCCGAGGCCTGCGGACTGGTTGACGCCGTGGTGGCGGACCACGCCGCGGTCGAAGCGGCGTTGTCGCGGCGCCTCAAAACGGCCGCGTAGAAAGCATGCGATCGGCCGCGCACGACGAGGGCCGAGGCTAATCGAGGGGATTGACCCGCACTACCAGCGCCAGCAGCAGCACCAGCCAGACGACCCATAGCGCGATCCACGGCACGGCTCGCCACCGGCCGGAGCCGCGATCATGCGCGGCGGCGCGGCGGATTTCCTCGTCGATCTCCCGTTTCCACCGCCGCGCTATGTCACGGCCGCGTTCGGACATGCCCGCGTCGGCCTGCCCGGCGGCCGTCAGCCGAGGATGGCGCGGCGACGCAGTTCGCTGACGAGTTCGTCGGCGAGCGCGTCGGGGTCGCGATCGACGGTCGGCAAACGCAGCTCGGGATTTTCCGGCGGCTCATAGGCCGAGCCGATGCCGGTGAAGTTCGGGATCTCGCCGGCCTGCACCTTGGCATAGAGCCCCTTCGGGTCGCGCCTGGCGCATTCCTCGATCGGCGTATCGACAAAGACTTCGAGAAATACGTAGGGCGCGGCGGTCTCGCGCGCCATCTGGCGGTCGGCCCGGAACGGCGAGATGAAGGCGCAGATGACGATAAGCCCGGCTTCGCTCATCAGCCGCGCCACCTCGCCGACCCGGCGGATGTTTTCGACCCGGTCGGCATCGGTAAAGCCCAGATCGCGGTTGAGGCCGTGCCGGACGTTGTCGCCGTCGAGCAGCATCGTATGACAGCCGAGCGCCAGCAATCTCTGTTCGAGGCGGTTGGCGATCGTCGATTTGCCGGCGCCGGACAGGCCGGTGAACCACAGAACGGCCGCCTGGTGGCCGTTGAGCCGGACGCGCTGCTCCGGGCCGACCGCGAGGTCCTGCCAATGCACGTTCGTCGCCCGGCGCAAGGCGAAATCGACGATGCCGGCGGCCGCGGTCTCCTGCGTCAACCGGTCGATCAGGATGAAGCTGCCGGTGTCGCGGCACTTTGCATACGGATCGAAGGCGACCGGCACGGCGCTCGCGATGTTGCAATAGCCGATTTCATTGAGCGCCAGCGTGCGGGCGGCGACGTGCGTGCCGCTGTCGACGTCGATCCGATGCTTCAGCGCGGTCACGGTCGCCGACACGCTGCGGGTGCCGAGTTTCAGCCAGTAGGCGCGGCCCGGCACCAGCGGCTCGTCCTTCATCCACACGAGATGCGCGGCGAACTGGTCGGCGAATTCCGCCGGCGCGTCGGGGGCGACAAGCAGGTCGCCGCGCGCCACGTCGATCTCGTCTTCAAGCGTCAGCGTCACGGCCTCGCCGGCGGCGGCGCGGCCGGGCCGGCCGTCGAACGTCACGATCTCCTTGATCCGCGACGCGCGCGCCGACCCCGCCACCTGCACCGCGTCGCCCGGCGCCACGGCGCCGGCGGCGAGCGTGCCGGCAAAGCCGCGAAATTCGCCGTTCGGCCGGTTGACCCATTGCACCGGAAAGCGCAGCGGCAGCGCCTCCAACGCCGCGCTCGCATCGATGTCCTCAAGCGCCTCGAGGAGGCACGGGCCCGCGTACCAGGGCGTTCTTTGCGAGCGGCGGGTCAGGTTGTCGCCGTGCCGCGCCGACAGCGGGATCGCGCTCAGCGAGGCGAAGCCGAACGGCTGCGCAAATTGCGCATAATCAGCGGCGACCGCATCAAAGCGGGTACGATCGAAGCCGACGAGGTCGAGTTTGTTGACCGCCAGCACAATATGGCGGATGCCGAACAGCGAGCAGATCAGCGAATGCCGGCGGGTCTGCGCCAAGACGCCCTTCCGGGCATCGACGAGCAAAACGGCGGCATCGGCGGTCGAGGCGCCGGTTGCCATGTTGCGGGTGTACTGCTCGTGCCCCGGGCTGTCGGCGACGATAAACGCGCGGCGCGGCGTTGCGAAATAGCGGTACGCGACGTCGATCGTGATCTTCTGCTGGCGCTCGTCTTCGAGGCCGTCGAGCAGCAGCGAAAAATCGAGGTCGTCACCGGCGGTGCCGAAGCGGCGGGAGTCCTGCTGCAACACGGCGAACTGGTCGCTCGGCACGACGCCGGCCTCGTACAACAGGCGGCCGATCAGCGTCGATTTGCCGTCATCGACCGAGCCGCAGGTCAAAAAGCGCAGCAGCCCCCGGTCGGCCGTCGCGGCGAGCGGCAGGCGGCCGCCGATCTGATCGTCCGGCATCAGAAATATCCCTGTTTCTTCTTGCGTTCCATCGATGCCGTGTCGTCGTTGTCGATGAGCCGCCCCTGCCGCTCAGACAGGCGCGAGGCGCGCAGTTCGGCGATGATGTCGGCGAGCGTCGCGGCGTCGGATTCGATCGCGCCGGTCAGCGGATAGCAGCCCAACGTGCGGAAGCGGACGCGGCGCATCTCCGGCGCCTCGCCGGCATTAAGCGGCAGCCGATCGTCATCGACCATGATCCACGTGCCGTCGCGCCGCACAACCGGCCGTTCCTTCGCGAAATAGAGTGGCACGATGTCGATCTGTTCGGCGGCGATGTAGTCCCACACGTCGATTTCGGTCCAGTTCGACAGCGGAAAGACGCGCATCGTCTCGCCCGGGGACAACCGCGTATTGTAGAGCCGCCACAATTCCGGGCGCTGGCGCCGCGGATCCCAGGTATGGCCGGCGCCGCGCAGCGAAAAGACGCGTTCCTTGGCACGGCTTTTTTCCTCATCGCGGCGTGCCCCGCCGATCGCCGCGTCGAAACCGTGGCGGTCGAGCGCCTGCTTCAACGCTTCGGTTTTCATGATCTGCGTGTGCAGGGACGAGCCGGAGGCGATCGGGTTGATGCCGCGCTCCAATCCTTCCTGATTGGTGTGCACGATCAGCTCGAGCTGCAGCCGCCGCGCCGTCGCGTCGCGAAACCCGATCATCTCGCGGAACTTCCACGTCGTATCGACATGCAGCAGCGGGAACGGCAGGCGCGCCGGGTAAAATGCCTTCCGCGCCAGATGCAGCAGAACGCTTGAATCCTTGCCGATCGAATAGAGCAGGACCGGATTGCGGAACTCGGCCGTGACCTCGCGCAGGATGCCGATCGCCTCGGCTTCCAGTTGCCGCAAATGCCGCGGCAGTGCGCCGCCGGGTGCGATCGCCGCCGCCGCCGGCGCCAACGGACCGTCGCTCAATGCTGCTCCTCTTTAATCGCCTGCAATAAGCAGCCTCAGGCGCGCCAAGGACGCGCCCGGGGCAGCACATTCAAACGTACCACTCATTTATGTTTTGTTATCAGCATCGCGCGAATTCGGCAATCTCGCCGTACCGTGGCGGCGGGCGTCGATGCCGCGGTTGACCGGCCGCCGCGCCGGATGCTTTGCTCGCACCGACACTGCGAGGGAGGCGCCGCCATGATCATCGATTGTCACGGCCACTATACGACGGCCCCGCGCCAGCATGAGGGCTGGCGCCGGGAGCAAGTCGACGCGCACGCAGCCGGCAAGGCGCCGCCGCCGCGCCCGACGATGACCGACGACGAGATCCGCGAAACGATCGTCGGCGGCCAGCTCAAGGTACAGCGCGAGCGCGGCACGGACCTGACGATCTTTTCGCCGCGCGCCGCCGGCATGGGCCACCATCTCGGCGACGCCGCGAC
The DNA here is from genome assembly GCA_035504075.1 of Allostellaceae bacterium. Lineage (GTDB taxonomy): Bacteria > Pseudomonadota > Alphaproteobacteria > ATCC43930 > CGMCC-115725 > DATARH01. Next base: position 4,043 of record DATJSO010000282.1, read on the forward strand.
GAGCGAAGCGTGGGCGGCCGCCTGCAACGAACTCATCCACCGCGTCTGCACGCTGTTCCCGAAGAATTTTGTCGGCGTCGCGATGCTGCCGCAGAGCGCCGGCGTCAGCCCGAAGAACTGCCTCGCCGAGATCGACCGCTGCGTCAACCAGTACGGGTTTGTCGGCATCAACCTCAACCCCGACCCGTCGGGCGGGCATTGGCAGGACCCGCCATTGGGCGAGCGCTACTGGTATCCGGTGTACGAGAAGATGGCGGAGCACGACATCCCGGCGATGGTCCATGTCAGCATGGCGTGCAATCCGGCGTTTCACACGACCGGATCGCACTACCTGAACGGCGACACCACCGGCTTCAACCAGCTGATGACCTCGACCGTCTTCAAGGATTTCCCGACGATCAAGTTCATCATCCCGCACGGCGGCGGCGCGGTGCCCTATCATTGGGGGCGGTTCCGCGGCCTGGCGCAGGACGCCAAGCTGGGGCTCTTGTCCGAGATCATGCTGAAGAACGTGTTCTTCGACACCTGCGTCTACCACCTGCCGGGGCAGGAATTGCTGGCAAAGGTCATCCCGGCCGACAACATCCTGTTCGCCTCGGAAATGATCGGGGCGGTGCGCGGCATCGACCCGGAAACCGGGCACCATTACGACGACACGAAGCGCTATATCGACCAGTTGCCGCTGTCCGTGGCCGACAAGGCAAAAATTTTCGAGGGCAATGCGCGGCGCGTCTACGGTCGCCTGTCGCGCGTCCTCGAAAAGCAGGGGGCGGCGTAGCCGTTTGCGCGACGGCGCGGGGCGGCGTTTCGCGCCCTCGGCTTTTGCGGGATCGGGTGCGGCTTCCGCCGTTGGCCGGGTGTGTTCCGAAACGGAGCAGCCTCGACAACAGGAGGATGTCCATGCGTTTTGCAGTCGCACCCGTCGTCTTATCGCTCGCCCTGCTCGCCGCGCCGGCGTTTGCCCAGACCGGGATGAATAACGGCACGAACAGTGGCGCGAACGGGGAGAATGGCCAATACAGCGCGAACGAGAACGGCACCTACGGCAACCAGGGCAACACCAACTACGGCGCGAACGAAAACCGGTCTGCCGAAAACCAGAACTGGCAGAACCGGGGCGTGTCATACGATACGCAGCAGAGGATCCGGCAGTCGCTGGCGCAGAACGGGTTCAAGGACATCCGCATCATGCCGCAGGCGTTCGTGATTCGGGCGCAGGCGCCGGATGGGCAGCCGGTCGTCATGGAGGTCGCCCCCGACCAGTTCGCCGCTGTCGTCGGGCCGAACCAGCCGTCAGGCTCATCGCTGAACAACAACGGCAACGGCAATTCCGGGATGAACCAGTCGGGCAGCTCGGCAAACGGCGACTGGAACCAGAACAACGGCGCCAACAACCGCTGACTGTCGACAAGAAGCCGCGGGGCCCCGGCCCCGCGGCTTCTTCGTCGCCCACCCGGGAGCCGTCCCACATTATTCGAAGCAATCTCCATCGTCGTCAGCCGCGGGCTTGGTCCGCGGGTCTGGGATGGCCGGCTCAACTGCTATCAGTCGCCGATCAGGCCGCCGAGCGGCACCCATTTGGTGCCGTCGAAGCGCGCGAGCTGCATTGCCTTGATCGCATGATAATCGGTCGGCGTCGTGTTCAACGTAATGCCGGGCAACAGCATCGGCACATGCACGTGCTGCATGTGGCTGACGCGCTGCAGCACGCATTGCCGCGTCAACTCCGCGCCGCAGCTTTTCAGCGTCTTGACGATCGCATTGGCCATATAATAGGCGATAACGTTCGACCAATCGTCGGGATCGGCGCCGGGCACGCGCGTCTTGACGAAATCGACATAGGCCGTGATCTCCGGGTCGCCGCGCCAGCGCGCATCGCCCGGGTCCTTTAAAAACTGCGATGTGACAAGGCCGACCGACTTTTCGAGACCCGCCGGCTTCAAGACCAGCGGGATGGAGGACGTCGGATACGAGACAATGTGCAGCGGATGCCAGCCGATCTCATAGACCTTGCGGATCGCCTGTGCGGCGAATTTCGGCAACGAGATGTCGAACAGCGTGTCGGCGCCGGTCTGTTTCAGCGCGATGATCTGCGAATCGACGGTCGGATCGG
>DATJSO010000283.1:0-23658 GCA_035504075.1 Allostellaceae bacterium
AGCCGGATCGTATGGATGAAAAACGAGCTGACGACGATCGTCAGCATCAGCGCTACCCATATCCAGCCGACCAGGCGATGCGGGATCGTCCCTTTCGGCGCGGCGAGCTGTACGACGCCGAACCCGAACGCGCCCATTGCCGCAATGGCATGGACCTGGATGACCGCCGGTGCGGCGAGAAGCGGGGCGAGGGTCATTGCGAGCATCCGAACCGCGACAATTGATTGCGATGTTAACTGCCGTAACATCGCAATCCCGTCAACACCTCCCTCAGGCGATCGTGGCACGCCGCCGCCGCGAACCTCGGGCGGCCGGAGGCGTTTCCGCTAACGGCAGACAATTGGACCGGAAACGATGGCGGCCGCAGCATACGGGGCAATTGCACTTGGCGTCCTGATCGCGACGGGGTCGGCTGCCTCGGCGCAGCATTACCGCAACATGCAGGAACCGCGCGACTACAACGTCAGCCATGTCATGACCGGCGGCTACAATTCCTATCGGTCGGTCGGCTGGAACGGCTATGTCTACGGCACGCATGGCCCCGACGGCGGCCATCCCAATTACGGCCGCTTCAGCGCCGCCGTCGCGCGCGAGCAGCTGAATGCAAAGGGCTACAGCAACGTGCGCGGCCTCGAACGCGAGCACGGCTGGTCGGCGCAGGCCGTCAAGAACGGCCGCAGCGTGCATGTCGTGCTCGATGACAACGACAGCGTCGCCACCTACCGCGGGAAGTAGGCCTATCCGCGGTTCAATGATATGGGTCGGCGGCGTCGCGCAGCCCGTCGCCGAGAAAGTTGAACGCCAGCACGGTCAGGATGACCGGGATGACCGGCAGCATCAGCCACGGGTAGAGCGCGACGACGCTGATGTTCTGCGCCTCGCTCAACAGCACGCCCCAACTGGTGATCGGCGGGCGCAGGCCCAGCCCCAGAAACGACAGCGCCGTTTCGCCAAGGATCATGCTCGGGATTGTCAGCGTTGCCGAGGCGATCAGGTGGCTCATAAAGCTCGGCAACAGATGCCGCCCAATGATGCGGGCCGGACGCGCGCCCATCAGCACCGCGGCGGTGCAGAAATCCTCCTCCCGCAAGGACAGCAATTTGCCGCGCACGGCGCGCGCGAGATGCGTCCACTCGATCATGCCGAGGATGATCGTAATGCCGAAATAAACCAGCACCGGGCTCCACGTCACCGGCAGGATTGCCGCCAATGCCATCCACAGCGGCAGATGCGGGAACGACTGCACGACCTCGATGCCGCGCTGGATCAACAGATCGGTCCAGCCGCCGTAATAGCCGGCGATGCCGCCGACCAGGATGCCGAGGGTGAAGCTGACCGCGACACCGATGAGGCCGACCGTCAGCGAGATGCGCGCGCCATAGATGATGCGCGAGAGCATGTCGCGGCCGAGCCGGTCGGTGCCGAGCAGAAACAGCGTGCCGCCGCGAGAGGGGCAGAGCAGGTGGATGTCGCCGGCCGCGACGCCCCACCAGGAATACGGGTCGCCGCGGCACAGGAAGCGGATCGGCTCGGGCTTTTTCGGGTCGGCGATGTAGACGCGGCGCAGATCGGTCATGTCGAGGTGGTAGTCGAAGCCCTCGACATAGGGCCGGACCAACCGCCCGTCGTAGAAAATGTGGACGCTCTGCGGCGGCGCGTAGATGAAGTCGGTATGGCGGCTGTCGAGGGCGTAGGGCGCCAGGAATTCGCAGAAAACGATCGCGACATAGAACACGAGCAGCAGAAAGCCCGAAGCCACTGCGACCTTGTGGCGGCGAAAGCGCCACCACATCAGCAGCCGCGGCGAGGCGCGGTAGAAACGCTCCTGCGCCGGCGTCATCCGGTCGACGGCGTAGGGATCGAACGGCTCGCGCGAGACGTAATGCGGCAGTGCCGGCGCCAACCCGGCCGCTTCCCGCGCCTTCTCGGGCGCCGCCGGGCCGGCGGTCAGGTCGAGTTCGCTCATCAGCCGGCAGTCGTGTGAAAGCGGATGCGCGGATCAAGCGCGGCCAGCGCCAGATCGGACAGGAATACGCCGACGACGGTCAGGAAGGCCATGAACATCAGGAACGAACCGGCGAGGTACATATCCTGACTGCGCAAGGCATCGAGCAGCATCGGCCCTGTCGTCGGCAGCGACATGACGACGGAGACGACAACCGCACCCGAAATGACGTGCGGCAACAGCGAGCCGATGTCGGAGATGAACGGGTTGAGCGCCAGCCGCAGCGGGTATTTGAACAGCAGCTTCAACGGCGGCAGGCCCTTGGCACGGGCGGTTACGACGTACTGTTTCTGCAGTTCGTCGAGCAGGTTGGCGCGCAGGCGGCGGATCATCGCGGCGGTGCCGGCGGTGCCGATGACGATGACCGGGATCCAGATATGCGCGAATACCGACAACGCCTTGCCCCACGACCACGGCTTGTCGAGATAGCGCGGATCCATCAGCCCGCCGATCGAGATGCCGAACCAGACATGCGCCAGATAGACCAGTACGAGCGCGAACAGAAAGCTTGGCGTCGCCAGCCCGAGAAAACCAAGAAAGGTCAATGCGTAGTCGGACAGGCTGTATTGGTGCGTCGCCGAATATACGCCGATCGGGAATGCCACAAAGTAGGTAAACAGGATTGTTGTAAACGAAACCAGAAACGTCATCATCAGACGATCGCCGACCACCCGGCTGACCGGCTCGTCGTAGAGGAACGAAAATCCCATGTTGCCGTGCAGCAGGCCACCCGCCCAATATAAATACTGCTCCCAGAGCGGTTTGTTGAAACCGTATTCCTTTTCCAGGAAAGCGATCTTGGCAAGGTTGGCGTGTTCACCTTGGCTCTGCAGTTCGGCAATGTAGGTCGTAAAATAATTGCCCGGCGGCAGATTGATGATCACAAAAATGACGATGCTGATGGCGATCAGCGTCGGGATCATGATAAGAATCCGACGGACGAGATAACCCAACATTCGACGGCGCTTTCCTTTCCCTTGTCGGCGCGGGCGGCGAAAACCCGTTGCCGCCTCTGATCGTTGACAACACCACGCGGCGGCAGTAGCGGTTGCCGCGATATTACCGCAATATCGGCGGCGCGTCAGCGTCTGCCGATGCCGACGGCGAGGCGGCCGGCGCAAACCAGAACCCATCCGGCTTGTAGATGCCGAATTGCGCGCCGGGGTCCCAGTTGTACATGCCGTGCACCGGTACATTGCGCAGGCGGTCGTTGACGACGACCGGTTGTTCGACCCCTGCGACGGTCCCGATCGTATAGGTCTGGTCGGCCCAGATCGCCAGCATCTCGTGCCAGATCTGCGCCCGCTGGGCGCTGTCGGTCGCATCGAGCCACGCCTCATAGAGGTCTTTGAGGCGGCTCGCCGCCGGCTCGTCCGGCGGCTTGCCGGCCTCGCCCTTTGTCTCGAAATACTGGCCCCATTTCGGCCACTGAAGCTGTTCCTGGCTGGTCGGGGCAAACTCCGCCGGCGACATGTCGGGGGTGGCAAGGCCGTTCTCGATGCCCTTGTCGATCGCCATCAGCGTCTTGCCGGAAAATACCCGCTCGCGGAACAGCGTCAGCTGCATCGGACGCGTGAACAGCCGGATCCCGAGGTGCCGCCAGGAATCGCGGATCAGCTCCAGCGCATCCGATTTCTCGGTCGATTCGCCGGAATCCTCGACAATGATGTCGGCCGTGCGCCCGTCCGACAGCAGCCGCAGTTCGCCCGAGCGTTTGAGACCGATCTCGTCGAGAAGGCGGTTGGCCTCCTTCAGATCGAATGACGCCCAGGCCTCGCGGTAGCGCGGGCGGTAGAGCGGGCTCTGCGGCAGCACCGTGTTCTGCCCTTCGAGGGCGAGACCATAAAACATGACTTCGTTGATCTCGTGGCGATCGACCGCGAGCGACAGGGCGCGGCGAAAGCGAACGTCCCGCATCAGCTTGCGCCACACCGGGTCATCGACGTTGAGATTGGGGTAGAGCGCCAGCTGGCTGCCGGGGCCGGTGCGCCACAGCCGAACCTGATACCCGTTCTCCGCCTCGCCGGCCTTCAGGAACGTATAATCGTCAAAGCTCAGATAGCGCGCCTGCAGGTCGCTCTGCCCGGTGCCGGTCTTGGCCGGGATGATTTTCGGGTCGGCAATCGTGTAAATAACCCGATCGATGTAGGGCAGTTGATGTCCGGCGCCATCGACTCGATAGTAATAGGGGTTGCGTTCAAAGATAAGCCGCTCGGCCGGCGGTTTGGTCTTCAATATCCAGGGTTCGAGGCTCGGCAGCTTGGGGTTCTCGTTGTGATACATGGCGGCGCGTTTCAGGAACAAGGCGGCCCAGTCGCGGACACCCGCCGCCTCGACCAGGGCGGCCAGTTTGGCCTTGTCGGCAAATTTTTCGTGGAACTTCTTCAGGTAATGCGCCGGCGCGTAGATGTACAACGGATAGGCCCCCGCCAACGCCGGCAGGAACAGCGGGTTGGGGTGCGACCAGCTGTACCGCACGGTTTGCGGGTCCAGGACCTCGAATTGCGGGGCATTGCCTTTCGGCAACAGCGCCGCCGGCAGCCCGGCCGGTGACAGTTTTTTGTTTCCCGCGACATCCTCGAACCAGAAGCGGAAATCCTCGGCCGTAAACGGCTTTCCGTCCGACCATTTGTGGCCGGGGCGCAGATGCAGCGTGAAGACGCGGCCATCCTGAACCTCGGCGTTTTCCAGGATGTCGGGCACGATCGCCAAGGCCGGGGTGTAGACGACGAGGCGGGCATAGCCGTAGACGACCATCAGCCGGCTGTCTTTAGAGCTGGCCATCAGCATGCGCAAATCACCGCCCGGGCGGCCGAGCGTCTCGAGCTCGGCCAGCGCCGGTTCCTTGGGAATGCGCTGCGCGACGGGGGGCAGTTTGCCAGCCCTCACCGCATCGGAGAAATACGGCGTCTCCTGCAATGCCGCGCGGGCCGGACGCGGCAACAAGCCGGCGAGCAGCAGCCAGCCCAAGGCACGCCGGGTCAACCCGGCGCCGCGTCGATCATTCGGCCGCACCGCTGCGCAGTCTTGCCGAACGGTCGAGGCACGGCTCATCTACCCGGTCCGGCGAGGCTTGCCGTGCGCATCTCGCGCCGCCGCGGCATCGCGCTGGCCTCGACCCAGTGGCTGGGGCCGACCTCGATCTGGCGCGCGGCAGCGCCGGGGTGACGGCGGAAGGGTTCCGGCCACGCCGCCGGATCGGAGGCGCGGTCCTGCATCAGATGCACGAAATCGAGCGGGTGGTCGGGGTCGGGGAGCGGTATCGCCGCCAGTAGCGCCTCGGTATAGGGGTGGACCGGATCGCGGAACAGAACGCCCCGAGGTGCCGTCTCGACGATGCGCCCGGCGCACATGACCGCGATGCGGTCGGCAATGTAATCGACGACCGCCAGATTGTGCGAGATGAACAGGTAGGTGAGGCCGAGTTTTTTCTTTAGATCCATCAGCAGATTGAGGATCTGCGCCTGGATCGATACGTCGAGCGCGGAGACCGGCTCGTCGCAGATCACCAGCTCAGGCCGCAGGGCCAGCGCGCGGGCGATGCCGATGCGCTGCCGCTGGCCGCCCGAAAAACTGTGCGGGTAGCGCCGCAAATCGCGCATGTCGAGGCCGACGAGCGCAATCAATTCGGCGACGATCTCCTGCCGCTTGCGCGCATCGCCGACGCCGTGGATGACAAGCGGCTCGGCGATGATGTCGGCGACCCGCATGCGCGGATCGAGCGAGCCGAACGGGTCTTGGAAGATGAACTGGACACGCCGGCGAAAACGCTTCAGCGCCTCGCCTTCGAGCGCCAGCACGTCGGTGGCGACGCCGCGGTCGCCGAACACGACCGATCCCGAATCCGGGCTCAGCGCGCGCAGCAATATCTTGCTCAGCGTCGTCTTGCCGCAACCGCTCTCGCCGACGAGGCCGAGGCACTCGCCGCGCGCGATGGCGAGGGTGACGCCATCGACCGCGGTGACCCGCATCCCGGTGCCGGCGCGGAACAGTCGGCCATGACGCAAACCGAAGCTCTTGCGGATGTCGCGGCATTCCAGTAACGGGCCGGTTGCCGTCGCGGGCCAGGCCGGCACCTGTGCCATCAGATGCGGTGCATCGCCGGGCGGAATCTCGCGGATCGGCTGCAGTCGTTCGCCCGGCTTCATATCGAAGCGCGGCACTGCGCGCAGCAGCGCCGCGAGATAAGGGTGCTGGGCGCGGCCGAAAATGTCTTCCAGCGTGCCGGCCTCCATGACTTCGCCGCGGTACATGACGACGATCTCGTCGGCAACGTTGGCGACCACCCCGAGATCGTGCGTGATCAGCAGCATCGCCATGCCGAGATCGCGCTGCAATTCAACGAGCAGTTTGAGGATCTGTGCCTGGATCGTCACATCGAGCGCGGTCGTCGGCTCGTCGGCGATCAACAGCGCCGGGCGGCAGACTAGTGCCATCGCGATCATCGCCCGCTGGCGCAAGCCGCCGGACAATTCGAACGGATAGCTGCGCCACGCCCGCTCGCCGTCAGGGAAACCGACCAGCCGGAGCATCTCGATCGTCAACGCCTTGACTTCGGTGCCGCTGACATCGCGGTGCAGCCGCAGCGCTTCGCCGACCTGATCGCCGATCGTATGCAGCGGCGACAGCGAACTCATCGGCTCTTGAAAGATGATCGAGATCTGGCCGCCCCGGATGCTGCGCATCGCCGGCCCGTCGGCTGGCAATTGCGCCAGATCGACCAGGTTGCCGCCGTTGCGCGGATCGGCGAGGCGGATGGCGCCGCGGTTGATTTCGCCGTTGCGCGGCAGGATGCGCAGGATGCTCTGGCTCAATACCGACTTGCCGGAACCCGATTCGCCGACGACCGCGACCGTCGCACCGGGCCGGACGCGCAGGCTGACGCCCTTGATCGCCTCGATAAAGCCGCCGGGCGTCGCGAACCGGACATGCAGGTCTTCGATCCGCAGCAGATCGCTCATCGCCCGGACCACCGTGCGGCGCCGTCGAGGCCGAGCGAGCGCAGGTTGGCGATCGTCGCGTCGTTGAGTTCGATGCGTCGCGTCGCGGCCGCCTCGGCCGCCCGCCGCACCAGACGATCGAACCCTTCTATGCGGCTGTCGATGCCGAGCCGGGCGGCGCCGGCGCCGAGTTCCAATTGCATCCAGCCGTCCTTGCGGTCGCGACGGGTCGAATAGTAGGCAAGCTTCAGGCGGTCGAGTTCGGCCCACTCGATCGTCCGCCGCGATAGCCCCTGTGCCTGCAGTTGGGTGTCGGTCATCCGCAGGCTTGTCCCGTGACGCACCGCGGTCCGCAAGCCAAAAATTGCAAAAATCAAGGCAAACCCGCCGAGCACCACGGCGCTCGCCGCGCTGAACGGCAGCGCCGCGAAGATCACTCCGGCAGCCAGCAACCCGGCGGCGGCGCGCAGGTAGTCGCCGATCATCGCCGCGGTCGGGTAGGCGTACCGCACTGCGCGGGCGTCTTCGTCATCGCCGTCCGCTGCCTCCTGCATCGCCAACCGCCGCCACTCCATGCCGCATTTTACAGCAGATCGGCCACCGCCGCCCAGCGCAGCGCACGATGCGACCGGCTCAACGCGATCAGCCGCGCGATAAAGCCGGCCGTCGCGCAATCGAGGATCAGATGATGGGTGAGGATGCCGATCGGTCGCTCATCGATGCCGCTTGCGCAGCGCTGCGCGCGCAACCGGCCAAGCAGCGCCGCGAGCGCCGGTGCCTCGCCGATGAAGCCGCGGTCGCCTCGCCAGGCCGCGAGGTCGAGGTGCACATTGAGCAGCGCAACGCCGGGCGGCAGCGCCGGGCACCGCGGCGCCGCCAGGCGTGGTGTGGCCATGCCCGACAGGGCAGCGATGCCGTGGGCCGGCAGCATTGTTAAAAATTCGTCGTCGAAGCGGTTCCATGGCGGCACGAAGACGGGCAGCGCGCGCGCTCCGAACAATGCGCGCAGCCGCTTCCGCCCGGCGCCGATCTCGGCCGCCACCGGCGCGCCCGCACGCCCCGCCGGGTATTCGCTTTTCCGGCCGCGGTTGTCGGCGCGGTTGACGTGCTGCCAGCCATGTTGCAGCACGGCGACCTGCGGCCGCCCGGCCAAAGCCGCGGCCAGCTCCGGCCGGGCGAAGGCGGGGATCACGGCCAGCGCCAGCGGTACGTCGCCGGCGAGCCGCAGGAGCGCGTGCAACTGCGGCGTCGCGGCGACTGCATCATCGTCGCGCCACCACAGCCTCGCCGCGCGTCCGGCCTCGCCCCACAGATCGAGTTCGGCCGCCAAATCGTCCCACTGCGCGCCCCGCCCGCTCATTGCCGGTTTGCCGCCGCGATGACGCTCCTCGCGCGGTTCGCTCGCGCGTCGATCAGTGCCGCGACCAACTCGGCGGTGCGGGCGCCGCCGCCGCAATCGAGCGCGATCCGGCCGGGCGGGTGCGCCGCGGCGCACCCGATCGCCGCCGCCAGCGTCTGCGGCGACAACTGCTCCTCGCCGACCGTTTCGACGACGCCGCGCGCCGCCAGCGCGGTAATGCGCAATGCCTGCTCGGTCTCGTCGCCGCCGGCGAACGGCACGACGACGGCGGCGGCGCCGGCGGCGAGGATGTCGAGCGTCGTGTTGTAGCCGCCCTGACTGACCGACACGCGGCAGCGCCGCAGCAGCGCCGGGAAATCGCGCCGGTAGCGTTCGAGCGCGACGCGCTCGGGCAGATCGGCGGCCAGAGCCGCAAATTCCGCCTCCGGCAGGTTGGGTCCGGCGAGAACGCGCCAGCTCAGCTGGGCGAGGCAGCCGGCGCGGCGCGCGGCGATCGCGGTGCGCAGCAGATGTCCACCGACAGCGCCGCCGCCGGCCGAAACGAGGACTTCGCCCGTTCCGTCGAAACCATCCGTACCCGTCGCCGTCTCGCCGTCGCCGACATAGCCGGTGTAGATCAGCTTGTCGGCGATTGCGGCGGTCTCCGGAAAGCTCGCCTCGAGCGGGATGAAGTCCGGATCGCCGTGCACGAGCACCGCGTCGATGCCGTCCCGCACGCGGGTGACGATGTCGCGTCGGCGCTGCGGCTTGTCGCCGACGACGACGATGTCGCGCACTGACGCGATCAACGGCGTATCGGCGCGCAGCGCCCGCGCCGCCGCGATCAGGCGATCGATCTCCGGCCAGAATTTGCTGCGGCCGAACGGGTAAGTCTCGAACAGAACCGCGTCGGGCGAGGCCGTCGTCAGCGCGTCGAGCAGCACCGCCGCCCGCGCGTGCCAGAGCGCCGCGTCGACCGGCCGCCCGGCAGCATCGACGAGCCGCTTGAACGTTGCATCGGGCGAGCGCAGCGGCGGCAACTGCACGACGTGCGCCGCGCCGGCCTCATGCATTTCGTCCAGCGGCTCGCCGCCCGATACCAGCGTCACCGCGATGCCGGCCCGCGCCAGATGCGGCACGATGCGCAAAACGCGCCGCAAATGCCCGATGCCAAGCAGGTGCTGGACATAGAATAGAACCCGGCGGGTCATGCCGCCGGCGCGCGTTCGAACGGCGCCAGCGCGGCGGCGAGGCATTGCGCCGCCGCCGGCAGGTCGTGCTCGCGCAGCACCTTGCGTCGCGCCGCCTCGCCCATCACCGCGCGCCGCTCGGCATCGACGAGCAGCGTGCGCACGGCGGCGGCGAACGCCGCCGGATCTCCGGGCATCACCAGCAGCCCCGTTGCACCGGCGGCGACGATGCCGCCGACGCCGCCGCTGGCGCCGGCGACGACCGGCAGGCCGCTGGCCTGCGCCTCCAGCAGGGCCATGCCGAGAGCCTCGTTGATTGCCGGCCAGACGAACAGATCGGCGGCGGCAAGAGCCTCGGCGACGGCCGCGGCGTCGAGCGCGCCGCTCCAGCGCACGCGCGCACCGAGCGGCGCCAGCGCCGCCTCGACAGCGGCGCGCGCGGCTCCCGCGCCGACGATATTGAGGCACCAGCGAAGATCGAGCAGCCGCGCCAACGCTGCGCCGAGCAGCCGGTAGGAGGCGAGCTTGTCGCCGTTGCGCATCATCGCGACGGCGATCAGCCGCGGCGCCGCCCCCGCCGGGCGCCGCGGCGCGGCATAGGCGCCGGCGTCGAGAAACGGCCGCATCGCGATCCAGCGTCGCGGGTCGCGCAGCAGCGGCAGCACGCAGGCGCGGTCCGCCGGGTTGAGGCCGAGAACGGCGTCGGCGAGGCCGAGTGCGCGCGCGACCTGGCGGTGTCCCAGGTCCCAGACGCCACCCGCCCGTTTCGGCGCGAACGAGGCCTCGGCGACGACGTAGGGAATGCCGAGCGCGGCGGCGACGGCCGGGCCGAGCCAGTCCGGCGCCTTGTAATAAAGATGGTAGGTGAACCACAGCTGCGGGGCCGCATGCGGCGTGCGCCGCCACGACCGAACGAGCCGCTCGGCGGCCGCCCGACCCTGTTCGGCGATCCGCGCCTGCTGCCGCGGCTCGCCGTCGCCGTCGTAGCTGCGCAGCCGCGACGCGACAAACGACACATGCCCGGCGGCTTGCAAAGCCGCGAGAAGCAGCCGGGCGATGCGCCCGTCGCCCGAGGGAACTGGGTCGTCCGCAGGCTTCAGCGGCGCATAGAAGGCGATGCGCATCGGGCGGTCACTCGGCCGCTTGTGCCGGCGCCTCTGCGGGCAGTCCGAACAGCCTCGCCAGCGCGGTGATGCCGATGCGCATGTCAAAAGACTGCGCGACGCGCAAGGCGCCAGCCGCCCCGAGCCGACGGCGCCGCTCCGGGTCGCGGATCAGGGCAGCGAGCGCCTGCGCCAGGGCGCGCGGATCGCGCGGCGGCACAAGCAGGCCGGTGCGGCCATCCAGGATCAGTTCGGCGATGCCCGGCAATCGCGTCGCAACGCAGGCCAGGGATTGGCTCTGTGCCTCGATCAGCACGTTCGGCAGGCCGTCGCGGTCGCCGTCGCGCGCGACTTTCGCGGCCAGCACGAACAAGTCGGCAGCGCGGCATGCGGCCAGCACCTCGGGCTGCGGCAGCGCGCCGCGCCATTCGATGCGACCCTCGAGGCCGAGGCGCCGCGCCCGCGTCTGCAACCGCTTTGCCAGCACGCCGCCGCCGATATGCACAAGCCGCCACGCGAGATCGGACGGCAGCAGCGCGAGCGCCGCCAAGAGGTCGTCGTACCCCTTTTTCTCGACGGCGCGGCCGACCGACAGCAGCATGACCGGCCGCGTCGCCTCGCTGCCGTCGGCATCCGTACCCACGGCTTGCGGCGGCGGAAACCGCTCAAGGTCGATGCCATGATAGCACAGCGCCACCGTGTTTGGCGCCGGGGCCAGCGCCGCCAGATGGTCACGCCCCTGGGCAGTGCAGGTCACCGCCCATTCCGCCGCCGCCAGCTTCTCGCGTTTCTCCCACGCCGGGATCGTCCAGATGTCCTTGGCATGCGCCGAAACCGACCACGGCAGGTTGCGGAGCAGCGCCGCGTAGCGCGCCACCGAGGCCGGCGTGTGCAGGAAATGCGCGTGCAGATGACCGATCGCGGGCGCCGCCTCGGCGGCCAGCACCAGCGCCTGGCCGAAGCGCCGGATGCGGTTGGGTGTCGGGTCGCGCCGCAGATCGCGCAGCCAGTCGCGCCGTGCCGCCCGGTAACCGGGCAGCTGCCGGACGCGGCGCCATGCGGCCCAAACGCGGCGCGGCTCGTCCTTCAGGTATTCCGGCAGATACAGCACGGAAGCGGCGATCGATTGATGGACCGGATGGCGGCGGCGATCGGTCGGGTGGCGCAGCGAGATGATCGCGATATCAAGCCCGCGGCGTTCAAGCGCCAGGATCTCCTGCGCGATAAAGGTTTCCGATAGGCGCGGATAGCCTTTCAGCACAAAGCCGACGCGCGTGGCCGGCGACGGCGCCGCCGGCGCACTCATGCGTTGCGGCGCGCGCGGTCGTTCCATCGCTCTCGCCGCGCCACGTCGAGCCATTGCTGCGCCAGCCGGTTGACGGCCGCCATGCCATCGAGCAGGCCGGGAATGACGACGGAGGACGGGCGCTGCTGCCGCGCCAATTGTCGCAGCGCCGCCGCCATTATGCGCGGGTCGCGCCGTTCATGCTCCGACAGCACGGCGACCAGGCCCAGTTCGGCGCCGCGCTCTGCCCGGATGTGCTGTTCGCGCCGCGGCGTCGTCCGCGGCACGATGAGGGCCGGCTTGTCGAACGACAGGATCTCGCAAAAGGTGTTGTAGCCGCCCATCGCGACGACACCGGCGGCGCGCGCCATCAGGCTTTCGAGATGCGCATCGAACGTGATCGTGCGCACTCCCGCCAGCCGGACGGCGCGCGCGGCGAAGGCGGTCTGATGATCGGGCACCATGAACGGGCCGAACACGATCAGCGCCGGCGGCAGCCCCTGCGGCGCCGCTTCGTAGGCGGCCAGCACCCAATCGCATAAATCGTCGCCGTCGCCGCCGCCGCCGGCGGTCACCAGCAGGAAGCCGCCGTCCGGCAGGTCGGCATGCGGCACCGGCGTCGTCGAGAGCGGGGTCTGGCGCTGCAGATAGCCGGTGTAAACCATGCGCCGGCGTACGCTCTCCGGCAGATCGATGCCGGCTAACGGGTCGCAGATCTGCGGCAGGCCATAGACCCAGATTTCGTCATAATATTCGCTCAAGGCCGGGATCGCCTGTTTGCGCTCCCACTCGCTTTCGAGCGCGCTCGGATCGTCCATCACATCGCGCAGGCCGAGGATCAACGGCGTGCCGCGTGCCCGCAGCAGATCGAGGGTCGGCCGCACTTCGCCCCGCAATCCAAGCGGCTCCTTGTCGACGATCAGCATGTCGGGATCGAAGATGTCGGCGGTGTGGCGGATGATCGAAGAGCGCATCGCCAGCGTCTCCTCGATATCGATATGCAGGCTGAGCGACACGTATTCGCCGTTGCGCAGCTTGATTACGCCGGGAATCCGCACAAAATCCACCCGCGAGCGGAAATCGAAGCTGCCGATGATCGGCGAGCCCGATAGGATGAGGACGGATAACGAGTCATTCGCATCGACCAGCGCATGGGCGATCGCTCGGCAGCGCCTAAGGTGGCCGAGACCG
Organism: Allostellaceae bacterium; assembly: GCA_035504075.1. GTDB lineage: Bacteria > Pseudomonadota > Alphaproteobacteria > ATCC43930 > CGMCC-115725 > DATARH01. Next base: position 13,054 of record DATJSO010000283.1, read on the forward strand.
AAACTGTCGTGGCTGTAGATAAGGACGCGCCCGTGGTCGCGGCGATCGCTCAAGCGGAGCCTCTGTCCCTGTCGGCCGGCGGCAGCACTATGACACCGGCCGCAGAAGGTGGCGAGATGATGTTTTGCCGGAGCCTGGGCTGATGAAGGGAATGGCGGCGGTTGCCGCCGCGGTAGAGGCGGTGCCGCGATCCCGCGTGCTGCCGCGAATTCGCCAGCGGCGCGCTTCGCTGCCGCTGCCCGAGGCGCCGCCGCCCGCGGCCCCGGCACTCGACCAGCTCGAACCGACCGTCTACCGCTTCATTATGAGGCACAGCTGGCGCCAGCAGATCTACCTGCTGGCGGTAACCCTTGCCTCGTTTCCCTTCCTCTATGTCTCGCTCAGCCTGCCGAAAACCATCATCAATCAGGCGATCCGCGCAACCGCGCATTTCCCGCAGAAGATCCACGGCGTCTCGTTCGAACGCATTCCCTATCTGATGCTGCTTTGCTCGCTGTTTCTGCTGCTGGTAATGGTCAATGGCAGCTTCAAGCAGCATATCAACACGTACAAGGGCCGGCTCGGCGAGCGGATGTTGCGCCGCTTTCGCTATCAGTTGTATCTGCGCCTGCTGCGCTTCCCGCTCACTTATTTCAGCAAGGCATCATCGGCCCAGATCATTCCGATGATCACGGCCGAGTGCGAGTCGCTCGGCGGCTTTATCGGTGATGCGATTGCATTGCCGGCGTTCCAGGGCGGTACGTTCCTGACCATCATCTTTTTCATGTTCATGCAGGACCCGGTGCTCGGGGCCGCCGCGGTCGCCGGCATCCCCGTACAAGGTTACGTGATCCCGAAACTGCAGCGTAAAGTCAACCAGCTCAATCGCACCCGTGTGCGCACGATCCGCGAGGTGGCCGACCGCGTCAACGAAACCGCCGCCGGCATAAGCGAAATCCGCGCCAATGACCTGATAAAACTATATCTGACCGATTTTGCAACGCTTCTGGGAAGAATTTACGATATCCGTTTCGAAATTTATCAGAGGAAATATTTCACCAAGCGGTTGAATAATTTTATCAATCAGCTTGTGCCGTTCTTTTTCTATTCGATCGGCGGATATCTGGTGATCCGCGGCCATCTCTCGTTCGGCGCGTTGGTCGCGGTGCTGGCAGCGTACAAAGACATGGCTTCGCCGTGGAAGGAGCTGCTCGATTTTTACCAGAACAAGGAAAATTCGCGGATCATCTATGACCAGATCGTCGATCAATTTCAGCCGGCCGGCCTCGCCAGCCCGGAACTGATGCTGGAAGAGCCGGCGGCAATTCCGCACTTTGAAGGCGAGATCGTCGTCAGCGGCGTGTCGCTCACCGAAGACGAGGGCAGTCACGTCCTTGATGCCGTGACGTTCACGCTCGAACTGGGCGAACACGTCGCGATCATCGGCCAGGGCGGCAGCGGCAAGAGCGAACTGGCGCAGCTACTGGCTCGGCTGATCCCGCCGACCGGGGGCCGCATCACGATCGGCGGCCAGAATCTCGCGGATCTGCCGCTCGCCGTCGTCGGTCGCCGCATCGGCTATGTCAGCGCGACGCCCTATCTGTTCGCCGGTACGCTGCGCGAAAACCTGTTGCTGGCGCTGCGCCACCGCCCGCTCGCGCCGGCCGCGTACGATGACGGGACGGCGCGCCGCCGGACGCGCCAGCTGGATGAGGCGCGGCGGGCCGGCAATATCGATTTTGACCTGCACGCCGATTGGCTTGATTACGCGGAAGCCGGCGTCGCCGACAGCGAGGAATTGGCGCAACGCCTCGCGGCGATCCTCGACGAGGTCGAGTTGGCCGCCGACGTGTACGATTTCGGGTTGCGCGGACGGATCGACCCGGCGCTTAGCCCGCAGCTTGCCGAACGGCTCCTGGAGGCGCGACGGGCGCTGGCGAGAAGGCTGGCGAGCGAAGGCATCACCAAGCTCGTCGAAACCTATGATCCGGCGCGCTACAACAGCAACGCGACGATCGCCGAGAACCTGCTGTTCGGCACGCCGATCGGGCCGGTATTCGAGTTCGATGCGCTCGCGTCGAATGCCTATGTCCAGAAAGTGCTCGATGAGGTCGGGTTGACGGACGATCTGATCGAGGCCGGCCGGAACGTCGCTGCGACGATGACCGAAATGTTCGCCGATCTGCCGCCCGGGCATCCGTTTTTCGACCAGTTCAGCTTTATCGGCGCCGACGACCTGCCCGCCTTCGCCGCGATCCTCGCGACGATCGACAACGGCGGCATCAAAGCGCTCGCGGCGCGCGAACGCGAGAAGCTGCTGCTGCTGCCGTTCAAGCTGATCGTCGCGCGCCATCGGCTCGGCGTCATCGACGAGCGCATGCAGCAGCGCATCCTTGACGCGCGCGAAGCGTTCCGCCGCGGCCTGCCGGACGAGGCACGCGAGCAGATCGCGTTTTTCGACCCCGAACACTACAACGCGGCAGCCTCGCTGCAGGACAACGTGCTGTTCGGCAAGGTGGCGTACGGCGAGGCCGACGCCCCGGTACGGGTGCCGGCGCTGCTGGCGGAGGTGTTGGACGAACTGCACCTGCGGTCGGCGATCATCGATGTCGGGCTCGATTTTGCGGTCGGCAGCGGCGGCTCGCGGCTGTCGCTGGCGCAGCGCCAGCGGGCGGGGATCGCCCGCGCATTACTGAAGCGGCCCGACATGCTGATCCTGAACGAGGCGACGGGGGCGCTGGACGCCCAGGCTCAGGCCAAGGTCAGCGCCGGCCTGCGCCGGGAGATGGCTGGGCGCTGCCTGGTGTGGGTGCTGCACCGCGCCGCCTTGGCGCGGGATTTCGACCGGGTGCTGGTCATGAGCGGCGGCAAATTGCAGGAGCAGGGTCGCTTTGCCGAGCTCGACCGCAAGGATTCGCTGACCGGCTTGCTCATGGCGGCCGAGTGACAGCGTGCACAAATAAAGGTGAAACAGGAGGCGGGAGGAAACCATGAGCCTGTTGCAAGAATACGAACTGCTGCGGCGGGTGCCGTTCTTCGCCGAAATCGAGCCGGCGAAGCTGAAACTGCTGGCCTTCATGAGCGAGCGGGTCGGCTACGACGCCGGCAAGGTATTGTGTCGACAGGGCGATCCGGCAGACGCCGCCTACCTGATTATCGAGGGCGAGGCCGACATTATCCTCGAGAGCCTGACCGGATCGATCACGGTCGCAACGCTCGGCCCCAATGACATCGTCGGCGACATGGCGATCCTCGGCGACGTGCCGCGCACCGCTACCGTGCGGGCCAGAACGCGCCTTGTCGCGCTGCGCATCGCCAAGGATCCGTTCATGCGCATGGTGCGCGAATTCCCGACGATGGCGATCTCGATCATGCGCGAGTTGGCGCACCGCCTCGAATTGACCAACAACCAGTTGCGCAACGCGATCTCGGAAGTGCAGCGCCTGCGCGGCGCCGGCGTCGAACATCATTCCGAAGCCGCGCCGGCGGAATGAGCCGCCTCGACAGCGTTATTCGCCGCCTCGAAGCGCAGCGCGCCTGCCTCGGCCGCGCCGCCCGGCTGATCGGCGCGCTCGACGGCGTCGTGCTGGAACTCGGCCTCGGCAACGGCCGCACCTACGACCATCTGCGAGAATTGCTGCCCGGCCGCGATATTTATGTCTGCGAGCGGCAGGTCGCCGCCCACCCCGATTGCATTCCGCCGCCCGGGCGGCTGATCCTCGGCGACATGCGCGAAACCCTGCCGGCGGCGCGGGAAGCGCTCGGCGGCCGCGTCGCGCTGGCGCATTTCGACGCCGGCAGCGGCGATGCGGCGGCGAACCGTTCCCTGGCGCTGGCGCTGACGGTGCACATTCTGCCGCTGCTCCGCCGCGGCGCGGTGCTGGTCAGCGACCCGCCGATCGCGGCGGCGGAACTCCAACCGCTGCCGTTGCCGGACGGCATTGCCCCCGGCCGCTATCATCTTTACCGGCTGCCCTGAGGCGGGCGGGGTCACATAAGATCGATGACGACCGGCACGTGGTCGGAGGCCTTGTCCCAGCCGCGACTGTCACGCAGCACGCGCGCCGCGGCGAGCCGTCCGACCAGCGGCGGCGTGACCCAGACATGGTCGAGGCGGCGGCCGCGGTCGCTTGCCGCCCAGTCGCGGTTGCGATAGCTCCACCACGTGTAAAGGCGTTCGGCCGGCGGCACGAAATGGCGGACCGCATCGACAAACCCGCCGGCCCGCTGCAGCGCGCCGAGCCGTTCGACCTCGACGGGCGTGTGGCTGACGACAGTCAACAATTGCTTGTGCGACCACACGTCGGTTTCCAGCGGCGCGATGTTGAGATCGCCGACCGCGATCATGCCGCGGCCTGAGGCGGCGCCGCGCTCGGCGGCGAACCAGCTCGTCACCTCGTCGAGGAATTGCAGCTTGTGCGCGAATTTCGGGTTCTGCTCCGGGTCTGGCACATCGCCACCCGCCGGCACGTAGATGTTGTGCAGTTCGACGCCGCCGGGCAGGGCAACGATCGCGTGGCGGCAATCGCTGCGGGCGCACCAGGCGCGCGTCTCGCTGGCGGCGAAGGGCAGGCGGGACAAGACGGCGACGCCGTTGTAGCCCTTCATGCCGTGCACTAGCATGTCGCGGTAGCCAAGTGCGGCAAACACCTCGCGCGGGAAATGCTCGTCCGGCGTCTTGGTCTCCTGCAGGCACACGACGTCGGGCTGCTCTTCGGCGATGAGCCGCAGCACGAGGGCGGCGCGCAGCCGCACCGAGTTGATGTTCCAGGTGATAACGCGCACCGCTCTCCCCGCAATTTGGCGCCGCCGTCCCGGCGCCGGCCGGCGCCCACTCTTGGGCTTCCCGGCTCGCCGATCAATGGGCGCCGGCTTTCACTCCACAATGTGTCGGCACACAAAACGGCGCCCGGTCGGGGGGGAGGACCGGGCGCCTGCTTGTCAGAAGCGCTTGGGGGAAATCCGACGCCCGCAGGGGAAACGGGGGCCGGTTACAAGAGGGCTTTGTACCCTCTCCGCTTCTGAACCTATAAGATGGGCGTCGGCCGCCAGGCCTGTAGTGCGACAATTGCATGCGGCTACGGCGAAAAACGCATGCAGGAATGGGGAACTTGTACAGCCCTTCGGAGTTACGCAGCGCGGCGGTTCGCCGCATCCCCCGCAACATTTGCATGACAGGCTTGCGCAAAAGCCGCGAACAACGCGCGCGAAAACGGGTTCGCCAGCGGCTTGTATTCCGGGTGCCACTGCACACCGACAACGAATCGCGCGCCCGGCAGACTGACCGCCTCGATCTGGCCATCCGGCGCGACGGCCTCGACGAACAGATCCGGCGCCGGCCGGTCGATGCCCTGGCCGTGCAGCGAATTGACCATGATCTCGGCGCTGCCGCCCGCCAATTCGACAAGCCGGCCGGCCGGCGACAGTTTGACCGGGTGGGCCGGGCCGTAGCGCTCGTCCATCGTCATGCGCCGCACTGCGGCGACGCGCCGGCGGTTGTGGTTGAACCGCTCGGGCATCTCGAAGATGCGCTGATGCAGGGTGCCGCCCAGCGCCACATTGAGTTCCTGAATACCGAGGCAAATCGCAAGGACCGGCAGGTCGCGGCGGACCGCCTCGCGGATCAGCGGCAGCGTCGTCGCGTCGCGGTCTGGGTCGTGCAGCGTGCCTTCCCGGCTCGGCGGACCGCCGTAATGGTGCGGCTCGACATTGGACGGGCTACCGGTCAGCAGGAGGCCGTCGAGCCGGTCAAGCACGGCGCCGACATCGACATGCGGGCCGATCGCTGGGATCAGCAGCGGCATCGCACCAGCCGCCGCGATGACCGCCTCGGTATAGCGGTCAGCGACAGTGTGAAACGGGCGCTCCCAGATCTGGCGGACGCAGCAGGGAATGCCAATGAACGACAGGTTGCGACCGGACATCATCCTCGCTCTTGTTGTGCGCTCGCTCAGCGGTTCGATCCGGTAAAGAGATCCTGATATTGGAACAGCCTTGGATCGAGCGCCATGCCAAATTGCAGATCCGACAAGCTGACCGCCGTCGTCTTGCCCTCCTGATCGACCACAATCCATTGCCGCAGAGTCAGTGGATTTTCAATGAAGACAAGGGTCAGCGAGCCGGCATCGGGTTGCGCGGTCTCGATGATGGTCACGCGGACGACATTGCCGACCTGCTCGAATTGCGTGACCGTCACATCGGGGCCGAAGCTGATCGGGTCGCGCAGAAAGAACCACGCCGGGGTCTGCCGCAGATCGTATTTCGAGACCTGGTCCAGTTGCTTATCCCAGTAATAGACGCTCGTCGCATCGGCCAGCAGCACGATCGGGTCGGGTGGATCGTATTGAAAACGCATGCGCCCGGGGCGCGATATCCACAGGCGGCCGGTGCTGACCGCGCCGTTGTTGGCGACCTGCTGGAAATCGGCCGTCATCGTGCGGATGCCATTCAAATAGGCTGCGATGCGTTGCAGTTCGAGCGTGTCCTGCGGCGTCAGCAGCGCCGGCGCCGGTGCCGCCGTCGCAATCGATATGCCACAAAACAGGAGAAGCGCTGCGCCGATCGCCGGGCAGCGTTGCAGAAAACGTCTCACGCCAGTTGCTCTCCGCGCTTTTGCCGCGACAACGCGGCTCCTGCGCAGATAGTCCCGCCAGGACCGCCTGCAATGCGGCGCTACGCCCGCGATCGGCTCAGATCGTCAGCACCAGGCCTTCGTAGGCGACGACAGTGCCCGGCCGCATCTGCTCGGCCTCGGCGGCGACCCGATCCATGAACTCGTCGTCGTGGTCGGGGTCATGGTGAAAGATGACGAGCGTCTTCACCTGCGCGGCATTGGCCAGCCGCACGCCCTCCTGCCAGGTCGAATGGCCCCAGTGCTTGTGCGCCGGGTACTCGTCGTCGGTATAGGTGGAATCGTAGATCATCACGTCGGCGCGATCGACGAGCCGCAGCACGTCGGGGTCGAGCCGGCCCAGGTCGTGTTCGGTATCGGTGATGTAAGCGACCGCCTTGCCGTCGTGCTCGAGGCGATAACCGGTCGCTCGGTTGGGGTGGTTCAACAGCCCGGTGTGCAGCGCAATGCCGGGCGGCGTGACAAGCGGCTCGCCGGCGACGAAGTCGTTGAACTCGAGCGTTGCCGCAAAAATATCCATCGGGATCGGAAACAAGGGCGGCGACATCATCTTGCCGAGCACCGCCTCGATGCCCGTATCGGGCTTCAGATGGCCGGCCCAGACGCGGATGCGGTTGCGCGCGTCATAGCAGGGCGCAAAAAACGGCAGGCCATGGCAATGATCGAGGTGGGTATGCGTATAAAACAGGTGGAAATCGCGCGGGTGGCCGCCTTTCATCAATTCGTTACCCAAAAGGCGCAGGCCCGAACCGCCGTCGAAGATGAACAACTGGCCGCCGCAACGCACCTCGACGCAGGACGTATTGCCGCCAAAGCGCACGGTACTGGGTCCGGGGCAGGCGATGCTGCCGCGCACTCCCCAGAAACGCACCATGAAATCGGCGTCCGCCAAGGCCGGCTCCCTCGCGCTCCCCCTGCGTTGTCATATGATACAACGGCCGGCAAGAACAATCTGCAATGTCACGCGATGCTGCGCGCCGGCCACGATACCGAGAGTTTTGCTCTAACCCGCCGTTAACGCATACGGCGGTATGCTCCGCTCGACGCTCAGCCGAGAGAACCCCCCATGATCTCCGAGCACGAATATGCCAGCGCCGTTGCCGAATTCATGCGCAAAAAGGGCGTGACCCGCTGCCCGACAGTGTGCGTCCTGCCGACCCACGCCAACGTCGGCGAAGCCGACCGCGCCGCGCTGCGCGACCACGCGGCGGCGCGCGAGGCGGCGCGGCAGGCGAAGCTGCGCAGTTATCAGCAGATGCTGGCATCGTGAGCATTCGTTAGTAACGACCCACAGGACCGCTGCGCGCGGCAGCGGCTCACTTTCGCGATTTGCCCTCCAGCCGAGCCGGCTCTACCCGTATCGGGAAGGCGCGCGTTGCAGCGGCGACGATACCGACCGTCACACTCACTCTACCGTCACACTCACTCTGACTGACGAGCATGGCAGCCCCCGCGCCGCGGACGGGGCCGTAACGATAGCACGCCGGGCGCCTTGAGGGCTATGATAGCGCGGCACCGCGCGAGTCAGGGTGGAGGCGATGGATCTGTTCAAGGAATTCGCGGTCAAGGACTACGCCGCCGCCGCGGCGCAGATCCCGATCATCGATTTCGGCCCGACCTTCGCCGGCGAACCGGGCGCGCTCAGCCGCACTGCGGCGATCGTACGCGACGCGTGCGAACGGGTCGGCTTCTTCTATGCGCTGAACCACGGCGTGCCGGAAGATCTGATCGACCGCGCATTCGCAGCCTCGCGCTGCTTCCACGCGTTGCCGCTCGAAGAAAAGCTGAAGCTGCGGCTTAACGAGAACAACATCGGCTACATGCCGATCAACGCCTCGGTGCAGGGCGCCTCGACCGTGCACAAGGCGACACGGCCGAACCAGAACGAAAGCTTTTTCATCAGCCACGATCGCGGCGCCGATCATCCCGACGTGCTCGCCCGGAAGCCGCTGCGCGGCCGCAACCAATGGCCGCCGATGGCGATCGACGGGATGGCCGCGATGCGGCGCGACATGATGGCGTATTTCGATGCGCTCGCCGCGATGTGCGACCGCATGCTCGCGGTGTTCGCCGTCTCGCTCGACATGCCAGCCGATTTCTTTGCGCCCTATTTCGCCAATGAAGCGCAGGGTACGGTGCGTTTTCTGCATTATCCGCCGCAGGATGCGAGTGAAGACAATCTGTTCGGCCAGGCGCCGCACACCGACAACAGCTTCATGACGGCCTTGGCGCGCACCGAGGTGCCGGGACTGGCGGTGCGCCTGCCGGCGGGCGAATGGTTTCCGCCGCCGGTCATCCCGGGCACCTTCCTGATCAACCTCGGCAACCAGATGCGGCGCTGGTCGAACAACCGCTTTCTGTCGACGCCACACGGGGTGCTGAATGACAGCGGCACCGACCGCTATTCGATCGCCTATTTCCACGGACCGAACCCGGACAGCGTCATCGAGTGCCTGCCGAGTTGCGTCTCGGCCGACAACCCGGCGCATTATCCGCCGGCGGTCTATCGTGATCTGGTGCTCGATTTCTATCGCGCCAATTATTTCCACCAGAAGGGTCATGCGTCGGAAGCGGCGACAGTCGCCGCCGCCAGGCAATGAGCCTTGTCGTCCATGCGTTGACCTGCGGCTGGCTGGAGGGCGAACTCGGCCGCCTGATGGAGGGCGGCCTGGGGCGCATCCGCCTGCCGATCCCGGCCTATCTGATCGAACACCCGAACGGCACGGCGCTGTTCGATACCGGCATGCACCCCGATTGCCGGCATGACCCGGCCAGCCGTCTCGGCCCGCGCCTCGCCGGCTTATTTGCATTCGATTATCACCCGGGCGACGAGGTTTCGGCGCGGCTCGCGGCGCTGGGGCGCGATCCCGGCAGGGTCGATCTCGTCATCAACTCGCATTTTCATTTCGACCATTGCGGGGGCAACGCGCAGATCCCGAATGCGACGCTTATCGTGCAACGCCGCGAATGGGACGCCGGCATGGACGCCGACAGCGCCGCCCGCAGCGGCTTCGACCCGCGCGATTTCGACCTCGGCCACAAACTGCGCCTCATCGACGGCGAGCATGACGTGTTCGGCGACGGTTCGGTCGTCTGCCTGCCGACGCCCGGCCATACGCCCGGCCACCAATCGTTGAAATTGCAGCTTCCCGGCGGCGAAATCGTGCTCGCCGCCGACAGCTGCTACTTCTGCCGCACCCTGCGCGAGCGCCGCCTGCCGCGTTTCGCCTTCGACAAGGAGGCGATGCTCCATTCGCTCGACCGGCTTGCCGCTCTCGAACGGGCCGGCGCGCGGATCTTTTTCGGCCACGACCCGGAATTCTGGGCGACGATCCCGCACGCGCCGCAGGTGTTGGCGTAGGGTGCAGGCTTTACGATCGTCCCGGCAAAAGCCGCGACGACAGGTTGAGGCGAACCGAGCAATGCCCTGGGCGGTGGCGCGCGCGCCCTATGCATCGAGGCCTGAGGAAAGCCGCGGCCGGCTCCATCCCGAGCCGGAGAGCGACATGCGCTCGCCGTTTCAGCGCGATCGCGATCGCATCCTGCATTCGACGGCGTTTCGGCGCCTGAAGCACAAGACGCAGGTCTTCGTGTATCACGAGGGCGACCATTACCGCACGCGCCTGACGCACAGCATCGAAGTCGCGCAGATCGCCCGCACCGTCGCGCGCGCTCTGGGCCTCGACGAAGACCTCGCCGAAGCGGTCGGCCTCGCGCACGACCTCGGTCATACGCCGTTCGGCCATGCCGGCGAGGAGGCGTTGAACGCCGCGATGGCGCCTTATGGCGGCTTCTCGCACAACGACCAGACGCTGCGCATCCTGACCCGATTGGAGCGCCGTTACGCCGAATTCGACGGCCTCAACCTGTGCTGGGAAACGCTGGAAGGCACGGTCAAGCACAACGGCCCGCTCGTCGGCCTCGCCGCTGCGGCGCCGGTGCCGCCGTCGATCGCCGAATACGACCGTCGCCACCGGCTCGATCTCGACGCCTAT
>DATJSO010000284.1:0-6299 GCA_035504075.1 Allostellaceae bacterium
CGGGCGCCGACGACGACGCGCGCCCGGCCCGCGGCAACCGCCCGCCAAGTGTCGCGCCGGGCCGCGTCGCGCAGGTCGGAATGCCACTCGGCCGGCGCCGTCCCGAAACGGCGGTGAAAGCGCTCGAACCATTGTGCACCGAGCGCGATTTCGGGCAGCAATACGAGCACTTGGCGGCCCGCGGCGAGGGTGGCCGCGATCGCGGTGAAATACGTCTCCGTCTTGCCCGCGCCGGTCACCCCGTCGAGTACCGTGACGTTGAACCCGCCCGCTTCGGCGCGTTCGATCAAGCGTTGCGCGGCGCGGCGCTGGTCGGGCGACAGCGCTGGCCCGGCGGCGTCCCATTCCACCGGCGCCGGTTGCGGCTCGTCCGGCACCAGCAGCTCCGCGACAAGGCCGGCGGCGACGAGGCCGCGCAGCACGCCCGTGGTGCAGCCGGCGCGGCGCGCGACCTCGGCACCGGTCCCGGCTGCGCCGTCGCGCAGGGTTTCGAGCACCCGCTGTCGCGCGGGCGTCAGCCGGCTGCCGGCCGATTCGGCGAGCGCCGCGAGACCCGCCTGCGTCGCGGCGTACAGCCGGCGCGGCGGCGGGGGCAGCAGTGCCTCCTCGACGCTCATCGCCATGCGCAGCACCGCGCCGGGCGCGGCCAGCGTGTAGCCCGCGACGCGGTCGATAAAGCGGCGCAGCTCGGGCCGCAACAGCGGCGCCGGCAGCACGTCGATAACGCATTTCAGCCTGTCGGCCGGCAATTCGCCGCCATCGGCCGGCGCCTCCCAGACGACGCCGACGAGGCGCCGCGACCCGAGTTCGACACGCACGAAACTGCCCGGCCGCGCCATCGCCGCACCGTCCGGCAGGCGGTAATCGAGCGGCGCCGGCAATGGCAGCGGCAGCAGCACCTTGACCCGCCCGGCCGCCGCGGCAGGTCCGGGCGTCGTTTCAGGCCAAGAGTTGGCAGCGCCGCCCGGCATCGCTACACTCGATCGCTCGGCACTGTCGCCGGAGCTTGGTGCGGTTGGATGATCACGCTCGCTATCCTACTGCGATCTGCCGTTCCGCCGCGCCTGCGCGGCGCAAGGTAGCGTCTGTCGTGGCCGACAGCCCGCGCGACATCCCGCAGGCCGAGCGCCGCCGCTTGACCGACAGCGAGCCGGCCGCGCCGGCCGACAGTCGCGGCGAGATCAGCGGGCGCGACGTCATCGCCTATCTGCGCCGCCACCCCGATTTCCTCGACCGCCATCCCGAGGCGCTGCGCGCGTTGGGCGCGCCGAGCCGCGAGTTCGGCGCCGGCGTTTTCGATTTCCAGCACTTCCAAATCGAGCGGCTGCGCCGGGAGTTGGCGCGCCTCGCCGGCGAGCAGCGCAGCCTCGTCGCCGCCGGCCGCTTCACTCTGGCAAGCCAGGGACGGGTGCACAAGGCGGTGCTGGCGGTGCTCGCAGCCGGCAGTTTCGAACAATTGCTGCAGACCGTGACGACCGATCTCGCCGTGCTGCTCGACGTCGATGTCGTGACGATCGGCGTCGAAAGCGCCGCGCCGGCGGCGCGGCTCGCCGTGCACGGCATTCGCCTGCTGAAGGCCGGCGCGATCGACGCCTTGCTCGGCCCCGAACGCGGCGCGTTGCTGCGCGCCGATACGCCGGGCGAGGCGGCGCTGTTCGGCGGTGCCGCCGGCCTCGTGCGCTCGGCGGCGTTGCTGCGGCTCGGCTTCGGGCGCGGCGCGCCGCTCGGTGTTCTGTGCATCGGCACGCGCCGGCCCGACCGTTTCCAACCCGGCCAAGGGACGGAGCTGCTGGCGTTTCTCGCTCGCGTCATCGGCATCACGATTATGCAATGGCTGACCCCGCGCGGGTAAGCTTTCCGAAGCCGCCCGATCCGATCCCGCTGGGCCGGTTTGCCGCCGCCGACGATCTTCGCCGCGCGATCGACGCGTGGCTGGAATGGCTGGCCGGCGAACGGCGCGCCTCGTCGCACACGCTCGCCGCCTACGGCCGCGACCTCGCCTTCTTTCTCGATTTCCTGACGACATACCTCGGCGAATTGCCGAGCCTGGCGACCTTCGATGCGCTGATGCCGCTCGATTTTCGCGCTTACGCCGCGCGGCGTGCGATGGACGGCATCGCGAACAGTTCGCGCGCGCGCAACCTGTCGGTCCTGCGCAGTTTTTTGCGCTTTCTCGAGCGGCGCGGGCATGCGCCCGCCGCGCTTTACAAGGTTTCGCGTGGTCCCCGCCTGGCGCGCAGCGCCCCGAGGTCGCTCTCCGTCGCCGACGCTGCCGAACTCGTCGAGGCGCCCGCCGATCTCGTCGAGAGCGCCTGGCAGGCCCGGCGCGACATCGCGCTGTTGACGCTGCTCTACGGCTGCGGCCTGCGGATTTCGGAGGCGCTCGGGCTGCGCCGCCGCGATGCGCCGCTCGCCGAGCAGATGACGATCGCCGGCAAGGGCGGCAGGCAGCGCCTCGTGCCGGTATTGCCGGCGGTGCGGCAGGCGGTCGCCGAGTATCTCGCGGTCTGCCCCTACCCGCTTGCCGGCGCCGGGCCTTTGTTTGTCGCCGCGCGCGGCGGGCCATTGAGCCCGCGCCTCGTGCAGCGCCGCATCGCGGAGTTGCGGGTCGCGTTGGGCCTGCCGGACAGCGTCACGCCGCATGCGCTCAGGCACAGTTTTGCGACGCACCTGCTCGGCGGCGGCGGCGACCTGCGCGCAATCCAGGAGCTTCTCGGCCACGCCAGCCTGTCAACAACGCAGCGCTACACGGCCGTCGATACCGCGCGCCTCATCGCCGTCTACGACGCCGCGCATCCCCGCGCGCGGTGAGACCGAATGTTCGTCGCATGCTGCCGTTGCCGCCGGTGCGGCGTCATGACGAGGTGATGCGCTGGCTGCCGGATTGCGCATTGAAGCCGAGATCGAGGGGGCCGACGCGGCGCTTGCCGTGGCGCTGCTGCTCGATGAAATGGCCGGCGCGGTCAGCGCCTTCGAGGTCGAAGCGGCGGCGGCCCGCTGGCGCGTCGAGGCGTACCCGAAGGCACCGCTCCTCGAGGCTGAACTGGATGTGCGTCTGCGGCTGGCGGCGGCCGGCGCCGGCGGCCGCCTGTTGAACATTGCCGAAAAGCGGCTGCCGGAGCGCGACTGGCTGGCGGAAAACCGCCGCGCGTTCCCGCCCGTCAGGATCGGCCGGTTTTTTGTGCACGGCTCGCATTGGCAGGACCGGCCGCCGCCCGGCGGGATCGCAATCGAGATCGACGCGGCGACCGCGTTCGGCACCGGTGAGCATCCCTCGACCGCCGGCTGCCTGTCGGCGTTCGAGCGGCTGGCAGGCCGCCGCCGCTTTCGCCGGCCGCTCGATATCGGCTGCGGCAGCGGCATCCTGGCGATCGCCGCGGCGAAAACGCTGCATCGTCGCGTGCTGGCGAGCGACATCGACGCCGAAGCCGCGCGCGTCGCCCGCCATCACGTTCGCCGCAACGGATTGGCGGGGCAGGTTTGCGTCGTCTGCGCGCCCGGCTATCGCAGCCGCGCGGTGCGCGGCGGCCGATACGACCTGATCTTTGCCAATATCCTGGCGCGCCCGCTGTCGTTGATGGCGCGCGACCTGGCCGCCGCGCTGGCGCCCGGCGGTGCGGCAATCCTCGCCGGCCTCTTGCGCCGCCAGGAAGCGCAGGTCCTCGCCATGCATCGGCTGCAGCGTCTCCGCCTCGAACGCCGCATCGTCATCGACGGCTGGTCGGCGCTCGTGCTCCGCCGCGGGAGCCATTGAGGGGAAAACCCCGGCGAAATGCATTGCGCTTGTCGACCCGATGGGCCTCGCGCGGCTCACACCGTCGTCGGCTCCTGCGCTTCCTGGTGCCAGCGCAACAGGTGCCGGCGCAGCACGGCCATGCCCTTGACGAGGACGAGGCCGGCGACGCCGATCTCGACGATGCCGGCAAAGACGCCGGGCGAATCGGCAAAACGCGAGGCCTGGATCATTGCGCCGCCGATGCCGGGACCGCCCATCAGCACTTCGGTGACGATCGTCACGATCATCGACACCGGCAATGCCACCTGCAGCCCGGTCAGGATCTGCGGCGATGCCGCCGGCAGCACGATCTCCCACAACAGCCGCCGCTCGCCGGCGCCGAGGCTGCGCGCCGACCACAACAGCTCTTTCTCGGCCCCCTCGGTGCTCGTGACGGTCGCGATAATGACCGGGAAGATCGCGTTGAACGCGATCATCGTGATCTTTGAGAAATCGTAAAGCCCGAACCACAGCATGAAGATCGGCAGAAACGCGATCTTCGGCATCGGAAAGGCGACCGACACGAGCGGGTCGAAAAACCACCGTGCAACCCGATTGCGCGCGATCAGGATGCCGATGACAACGCCGCCCGATGCGGCGATCGCAAAGCCGATTACGGTCCGGTACAGCGTGTCGCCGAGATTGACGGCGAGGTCGCCCGAAACCGCGTCCTGCCAGATGCGGGCGCATACCGTCGAAAACGCGGGCAGCAGAAAACTGCTGACGGCGCCGGAACGGGCGAACGCTTCCCAGGCGACGAGCAGCGCGAGCAGCGTGCCCGACGCGCGCAAGCCGCGGCCGGCGCCGCACAGCGCCAGCAACAATGCACCGTCTGCGCCCGAGCGGCGCGGTGCGGCGAGCGCCTCTTCTAGTCGCGCCATCGCAAGACCCGCCGCATCAGCATCAGGTAGAGCCGGTCGGCGGCAAAGCCGAGCAGCGACACCGTCAGCACGACCGCGAACATCGCGTCGTACACGCCGCCGTCGCCGAGCCAGCCGATCATGTAGCCGAGGCCCTGGCGCGCCGCGATCAGTTCGGTCGCGACCAGCAGCACAAAGGCAAACGCCATCGCGGTACGGATGCCGGCGAGGATCTCGGGCAGGGCGCTCGGCAGGACGATTTCGAGCAGCGTGCGGGTACGGCTCGCGCCGAGGTTGCGTGCCGACCAGATCAGCACCTGCTCGGCGCCGCGCGCGCCGTTGAACGCCGACAGCGTGACCGGCAGCATGCAGCCGATGAAGATGAGCACGATCTTCGACGCGCTGCCAAAGCCGAGCCACAGCACGACGACCGGGATCAGCGCCGATTTCGGCATCGGATAGAGCGCCTGCACGAGCGGGTTGAACACGACGCGCACCGGCGCGAACCACGCCATCAGCACGCCCAATGCGACGCCGCAGACGATCGACAGCCCGAGCCCGGCGGCGCCGCGCGCCAACGACACCCAGGCGTTGGCGGCCAGATCGCCGCTCGCCAGGAGGTTCCACCAGGCGGCGAGCACGCGGTCGAGCGACGGCATGACCATCGGCGAGACGAGGCCGCCGCGGGTCGCTCCTTCCCATAGCAGCGCCAACAGCAGGATCGGCGTATAGCGCCACACCCCGGCCGCAAGGCGCGAGGCGGCGGCTGGTGCGCGCAGTCCGCCGTCGGGCCGCACCATGCCCGGCCGCAACGGAGCCGGCGCGCCCTGTTCAAGCGCCATGCGCGGCCCTCGCCCCGGTGCCGGCGCCGACGCGTTCGGCGATGACTGCCTCGGCGCGCACCAGCCCCCACACGTGATCGACGGTCGCGAGAAACCGCGGCGAGCGCATCAGGCCGGGGTCCTCCTTGTCGAAGCCGGTCTCGACGACTTCCTTGATGCGGCCGGGGCGCGCCGACATAACCGCGATGCGCTCGGCGAGAAACACCGCCTCCTGCACATCGTGCGTGACGAAGATGACCGTCTTGCGCGATGCCTGCCAGATCCGCAGCAGTTCGGCCTGCATCAGGCTGCGGGTCTGCGCGTCGAGGGCGCCGAACGGCTCGTCCATCAGCAGAATGCGCGGATCGATCGCCAGCGTGCGGGCAATCGCGGCGCGCTGCTTCATGCCGCCGGAGAGTTGCGAGGGATAGCTGTCTTCAAAACCGCCAAGACCGACCAGTTCGATGAACTCGCGCGCCCGGCGGCGCCGCGCCTCGCGCGGCACGCCCTGTTTTTCAAGGCCGTACAGCACGTTCTGCAAGACCGTTTTCCACGGGAACAGCGCGAAATTCTGGAACACGATGCCGCGATCGGGGCCGGGGCCGGCGACCGGCCGGCCATCGACCAGCACCTGGCCCTGCTGCACCGACAGGAAGCCGCCGATCAAATAGAGCAGCGTGCTCTTGCCGCAGCCGGAAGGGCCGAGCAGCGCGACGAATTCGCGGTCTTCGACGGCGAGCGAGATGTCGTCGAGCGCCAGGACGGGGCGGCCGCTTGCCGGCCGGTACTGGTGGCCGACGCCGTCGATCAGGATGTGTGCAGAGCCGTTCACGCGCGACGCAC
>DATJSO010000285.1:0-8768 GCA_035504075.1 Allostellaceae bacterium
CGGGCGCGACGTCGAGAACAAAGCCGTCGGCAAAAAGCGCGGCGTTGAGCGCGGCAAACGGACGGCCAACATCGCCGTCGGACAGCATCGTCTCGCGGACGAGCCCGGGCCGCTCACCGATCGCGCGTCGCGTCGGGTAAAACCAGATCCCGTCGGGCAGCTCACCTGAAAATGCGCTTATGCCGCGCCCATCGAGCAATCGCAGCATCGCCCGGCCTTCGCGCAAGCCCGATTGCGACGGCATGGCGTCCACGGAAGCCGGTACCGCCCGGGTCAGCGGCGCACGTTCGAGCGGCTGCAGGTCAAAATAGCGCCAGCTTTCGCTCCGCCGGCTCGGAAAGCCCAGTTCGGCAAAACGGTTGAGGCTGCGGCGGCGCAGATCGCACAGCCATTGCGGCTCGCCCGCGCTCTCGGCGAACGCTTCGACATAGGGCCGCGCTTCGGGCCGTACCGGGAATTCGAGAACCGCGCTCATTCCATGCCCGTCGCACTTCCAGAGGCGCGGATATCACCGTAACCGACCTGTTCCAATTCAGAGGCGAGGAATTTATCGCCCGATCGTACGATGCGGCCGTCCTGCAAGACATGCACATGATCGGGTTCAACGTAGTCGAGCAGGCGCTGGTAATGGGTGATCATGACGATCGCGCGCTCGGGCGAGCGCAACTCGTTGACACCCTTGGCGACGATCCTGAGCGCGTCGATGTCGAGGCCCGAGTCGGTCTCGTCGAGGATTGCGAGTTTCGGCTCCAGCATCGCCATCTGGAAGATCTCGTTGCGCTTTTTCTCGCCGCCGGAAAACCCGACATTGACCGGCCGCTGCAACAGATCGTCGCCGATATCGAGCAGCTTCAGCTTGGCACGCACCAGACGCAGGAACTGGCCGGCGTCGAGTTCGGCTTCGCCGCGGTGGCGGCGGCCGGCATTGACCGCAGCGCGCAGGAAATAGGTGTTGTTGACGC
Organism: Allostellaceae bacterium; assembly: GCA_035504075.1. Classification (GTDB taxonomy): domain Bacteria; phylum Pseudomonadota; class Alphaproteobacteria; order ATCC43930; family CGMCC-115725; genus DATARH01. Next base: position 963 of record DATJSO010000285.1, read on the forward strand.
CGGGAATCTCGACCGGGTACTGAAACGCCAGAAACAGCCCCTCGCGCGCCCGCTCGTCGGCCGGCATTGCGAGCAGGTCGCGGCCCTGGTAATGCACGCCGCCTTGCGTGACCTCATAGCCGTCGCGCCCGGCCAAGACCGCGGCCAGCGTCGATTTGCCGGAGCCGTTCGGCCCCATGATCGCATGCACCTCGCCGGCCGCGACGCCGAGGTCGATCCCTTTCAGGATCTCCCGCCCGCCGCCCGCGAGCCGCGCGTGCAGATTTTCGATTTCAAGCATTACAGCACGTAGTCGCAGCTATCAGTTTTCGAGATGTCGGCGCGAAATACGTGGCATTGATCCGAATTCTCCGGACGGCGTCCGATGACGCCACGAGCATCAGATTCATCCGTTTCCGTAGATGGCCGGGTCAAGCCCGGCCATGACGCCGTAGGGGAAGCAGCGGTCACGCACATTCGCATCAGCCGACGCTGCCTTCGAGGCTGACGGCGAGGAGCTTTTGCGCCTCGACGGCGAACTCCATCGGCAGTTCCTTCAGCACCTCCCGGCAAAAGCCGTTGACGATCAGCGACAGTGCGTCCTCGTCGGAGAGGCCGCGCTGACGGCAATAGAACAATTGGTCCTCGCTGATCTTCGAGGTCGTCGCTTCGTGCTCGACCCGCGCCGACGGGTTGCGCGTCTCGATATAGGGCACGGTATGGGCGCCGCAGCGGTCGCCGATCAGCAATGAGTCGCACTGGGTATAGTTGCGGGCGTTCTCGGCGCGCGGCTGCACCCGCACGAGGCCGCGATAGGTGTTCTGGCCGCGCCCGGCCGAGATGCCCTTGGAGATGATCGTCGAGGAGGTGTTGCGGCCGATATGGATCATCTTGGTGCCGGTATCGGCCTGCTGGCGGTTGTTGGTGATCGCCACCGAATAGAACTCACCGACCGAGTCGTCGCCTTCGAGGATGCAGCTCGGGTATTTCCAGGTGATCGCCGAGCCGGTCTCGACCTGGGTCCACGAGATCTTGGCCCGCGCACCGCGGCAGGCGCCTCGCTTGGTGACGAAATTGTAGATGCCGCCGCGACCCTCGGCGTCGCCCGGATACCAGTTCTGCACCGTCGAATATTTGATCTGCGCATCCTCGTGCGCGACGAGTTCGACAACCGCGGCGTGCAACTGATTTTCGTCGCGCTGCGGCGCGGTGCAGCCTTCGAGATAGCTGACATAGGCGCCCTTGTCGGCGACGAGCAGCGTGCGCTCGAACTGGCCGCTGTTGCGGGCGTTGATGCGGAAATAGGTGCTGAGCTCCATCGGGCAGCGCACGCCCGGCGGGATGTAGGCAAACGAGCCGTCGCTGAACACGGCCGAATTCAGCGCGGCATAGAAATTGTCGTTCTGCGGCACGACGGTTCCGAGATAGCGGCGCACCAGCTCGGGGTGTTCCTTCACGGCCTCGCCGAACGAGCAGAAGATGATGCCGAGTTCGGCGAGCTTTTCCTTGAACGTCGTCGCGACCGAGACGCTGTCGAAGACGGCATCGACGGCGACGCCGGCCAACGCCTCGCGCTCGCGCAGCGGAATGCCGAGCTTCTCGTACGTGCGCAACAATTCGGGATCGACCTCGTCGAGCGATTTCGGCACCGCGGTCTGCTTCGGCGCGGCGTAATAGCTGGCGCTCTGAAAGTCGATCGGCGGGAACTCCACCTTCGCCCATTCCGGCGGGGTCATGTCGCACCAGGCGCGGAACGCGGCGAGACGCCACTCGAGCAGCCACGCCGGCTCGGCCTTTTTGGCCGAGATGAAGCGCACCGTGTCTTCGTTGAGGCCGGGTGGCGCGGTGTCGGCTTCGATGTCGGTGATGAAGCCGTATTTATAACCCTCCGGCGCCAGCGCGCGGATCGTCGTTTGGGTGTCGAGAGAAGCGCTCATTGCAAATCCATCAAACGCCGGCGCGGGGCAACGCCGGCACGGCAAGGGAGGCAGCGGCCGGCGCGACGGCGAACGGCAGCAGCATGTCGGCCAGCGAGATCGCCGACAGAGCGGTGCCGACGGCGCGATTGATCGCGGCCCAATGCGGCCGGGTCGGACACCAGGTCGTGCGCGCGCAATCATTCGTGTGCACCGCGCATTGCGTCATGCCGATATCGCCATCGATCGCGGCGATGACCTCGGCAATCGAGATCTGCGACGGAAGCCGCGCCAGGCGATAGCCGCCGGCGGCACCGCGCGTCGCCGCGACGAGGCCGGCATGCGCCAATGCCTTCAGCAGCTTGGCGACGGTTGCCGGCGGCAGCCGCGTGGCGGCGGCGATCGCGGTCGCGGTCTCCTGGCGGCCCGGATGCGCCGCCAGATGCGTCGCAACGATAACGCCGTAATCGGCAAGCTTGGACAGAATGATCATCTCGCGGCGCCGGGCGGAAAGCGATGGCCAATTCGGACTGAATTGGTACGCAATTAGATTGTCGCTCGCCGCCGCGAGGTCAAGGCGAAATCCGCAGGCCCGCGCCGCGGCGCGATCGGCCTGTGGCGTTCCGCCGCGCGTTCAGCCGCTGATTGCGGCCAGCGCCCGCTCGATCGCCGCGAACACGCGGCTCGGTACGAAGGGTTTGGCGAGAAAGCCCAGCGGCTGCGCGGCCGCCGCGCGCTCGGTCGTATCGGGATCGGCCAGCCCCGAGAGAAAGATTGCCGGCACGCCGAATTTTTCGCGTAACAGACAGGCAAGTTCGATGCCGTCGATCGGGCCGGTCAGCCGGATGTCGACGAGTGCCAGCGCCGGGTTGGTTTCCGCCGCCAGCGACAGCGCCTCCGGGCCGGACGCCGCGATGCCGGCCACGGCGAACCCGGATTCGCCGAGCACTTCCGTGATCAGGCTGGCGACCAGCGCCTCGTCCTCGACGACGAGGATGCTGACCCGCTTGCCGCTCGGATGCGGTGCACCCACTTCCGTTCCATCAACTGCCGATCGGCAGCAGATGCCGGCCGATCATTCGACGCGTCACGCCAACAGGAGGCGGCTACGCTAGTTCCGCATGCAAAATCCGCCGAAAGTCAAGTCTTGCCGTCATATTCGCGTATTCGGCTAGCTCCACCGTCCTGGTTGCCGGCACGCGCGATGCGGCGGCGCTCGCCGCGATGAAGCTGCTGGTAATCGAAGACGACCGCGAGACCGCCGCCTATCTCGTCAAGGGCCTCGGCGAAAGCGGTTATGCGGTCGATCATGCGGGCGACGGGCGCGACGGGTTGTTTCTCGCCACGTCGGGCAGCTATGACGCGATCGTGCTCGATCGCATGCTCCCGGGGATGGACGGGTTGGCGCTGCTCGGCGCCCTGCGCGGTGCCCGGATCCGCACACCGGCGCTGATCCTGTCGGCGCTCGGCAGCGTCGATGATCGCGTCAAGGGATTGCGGTCGGGCGGTGACGATTACCTCGTCAAACCCTTTGCATTCAGCGAATTGCTGGCGCGGATCGAGGCCTTGCTGCGGCGCGGCGGCGCGGCTCCCAGCGTGACGCGGCTGCGGGTCGCCGACCTCGAACTCGACCTGCTGACGCGCTCGGTGAGGCGCGGCGACAAGGCGATCGAGCTGCTGCCGCGCGAGTTCCAGCTGCTGGAATACCTGATGCGCAATGCCGGCCACGTCGTCACCCGCACGATGCTGCTCGAAAACGTGTGGGACTATCATTTCGACCCGCAAACCAACGTCATCGACGTGCATGTCAGTCGGCTGCGGCAAAAAATCGACCGCTATTTCGACCGCCCGCTGCTTCACACGGTGCGCGGCGCGGGGTATTGCCTGCGCGCCTCCGAGTGAGGAAGAGCCGATGGCGAACAGCGCCGCCAATCTGGTGGACACGCCGGCCGCAGGGCCGGCGCCTGTGGCGGTCGGGGCTGCCGGCGCGCCGCCGTTGCAGCTGCCGCGATCGGGCGGCCAGCGAACAGCGGCGCTGCGTGCCCTGCGGCAGCTGGTCCGCACCCATGCGTTTCGTCTCGCCGCGCTGTATTTTCTGGTGTTCGCGGCCTCCGTTATCGGCGTCCTGTTCTTCGTCTACTGGACAAGCGCCGATTTTGTCGAACGCCAAACCGAGGCAACGCTCGACGCCGAGGTGACGGGCCTCGCCGAGCAGTACGCCCAGCGCGGCCTCAGCGGCCTCGTGCAGATTGTCGCCGCGCGCAGCGCCGGCGACCGCGGCGACGGCATGCTTTACCTCATCACCAACCAGGATGGACGACCGCTCGCCGGCAACATCAGCGGCTGGCCGGCGGGCGTGCCGGCGCAACCGGGACCGGTATCGTTCAACATCGAAATCCGCGCGAAAGGCGAGACGCTGACCCACCCGGCGAGCGGCGTCCTGTTCGCGATCCCCGAGGGCTACCGGCTGCTGGTCGGCCGTGACATCAGCGATGCCGCCGCCTTCCGCGACCGCATCCGCACGACGCTCGTGTGGTCGGGCCTGATGGCGCTCGGCATCGGCCTGCTCGGCGGCACGATCATGAGCCGCAACATGCTGCGGCGAGTCGAGCAGGTGAACCGCACCGCCGAGCGGGTCATGGCGGGCCACCTGTCCGACCGCGTGCCGCGCCGCGGCACCAATGACGAGTTCGATCAGCTCGCCGCCAACCTCAACGGCATGCTTGAGCAGATCGAGCGGCTGATGACGGCGATGCGCGAGGTCACCGACAATGTCGCGCACGATCTCAAGACGCCGCTGGCGCGGCTGCGCGCGCGCCTGGAACTGACGCTGCTCGGCCGTGAGGATGCGGTGACGCAAACGGAGGCGGTACGAGCCGCGATCGACGAGGCCGACCGGCTTCTCGCCACATTCAACGCGCTTCTCAGCATCGCCGAGGCGGAAACGGGCGCCGGCCGCTTCACCGGCGAGCGGCTCGACCTCGGCGAGGTCGCACGCGCCGTCGTCGAGCTGTACGAACCGGTTGCGGAAGAAAGAGGATTTATCTTGCGGCTCGATGCGATGCCCGGGACGGCGATCCGCGGCGACCGGCACCTGCTGTCGCAAGCGCTCGCCAATCTGATCGACAACGCCCTGAAATACGGTGGCGGCGGCATGATCTCGATCGCCGTCGAGAAGCGTGACGGCCGCGCCGCCCTCACCGTCGCCGATCAGGGTCCCGGCATCCCGGCAGCCGACAGCGAGAGCGTGTTCGATCGCTTTGTTCGCCTTGAACCGAGCCGCAGCACCCCGGGTAACGGGCTTGGTTTGAGCCTTGTGCGCGCCGTCGCCCGGCGCCACGACGCGAACGTCTGGCTCGCCGAAACCGAGCCGGGCGCCCGCCGCCCCGGCCTCAAGGTACAGATCGAATTTCCGGTGTCGTTGCAGGCCTAGCCGTGGTGCCCGAGTTCGTCTCTGTCGCTGCCCGCGGCGCGATCCGGCCAGCGGCTGCCGATGCGGCGGGAGGTCTCGGCCATCATCGTCCGAAACCGCTGAAGATCAAAGCCGGCGCTGCGCAGCACCGGCGTCATGATGTCATCGTCAAGCAGATCGTCGAGGGTCGGCTCATAACGGCAGCATGCAACGGACATCGCGCCCTCCTTGCCTGCATTGTTCTATGCAAGCTCGGAGCAAAGCATGTCTCAATTGTGACGCGGGATCGGAAATTTCGCGGCATTCGACGCGTCAATGCGGCGGAACTTGCGTGCCGGTGGAACCGGCAATGTCGCGCGTTGCGGCGAGGTGAGCGGTGATCGTCCGCGTCATCTGCACGATCGTCGCATTTGCCCATCGCCGCGCCGCGGCGGTCGCAGCGGCGGTGCTGGCGATCGCGGTCGCGGCCGGCTGTTACGCGGCGACGCACCTGTCGATCGACACTGACCTCGATCATCTGCTGCCGCAGCACGTCGAGTGGCGTCAGAACGAGATGGCGCTCGATCGCGCGTTTCCGGAAAACAACAACCTGCTGGTTGTCGTCATCGACGGCCGGAACCCCGACCTCGTCGATCGGGCGGCACGCGAAATGACCCGCCGAATGCGCGCCGAGCCGCAATTCTTCCGCTATGTCCGCGAGCCGGACGGCGGCCCGTTCTTCGACAAGAACGGCCTGTTGTTCCTGTCGCCCGACGAATTGCAGAAAGTGTCGGACAAGCTGGTGGCGGCGCAGCCGCTGATCGGCAGCATGGCACACGATCCCAGCTTGCGCGGCCTGTTCGACACGCTGGCGCTGTTTGTCGGAAATGCCGGCAAGGAGGGCGGCGCGGTTGGCCGGCTGAACCCGACGCTGGCAGCGATCGCGGTAGCGATCGACGGCGTGCTGCGCGGCGAAAACGGGGGCGTGTCGTGGCAGCGGCTGATGACGGACGAGACGCCCGATGCCCACGAGTTGCGGCGTTTCATCCTGACCGTGCCGGTGCTCGACTTCGCGGCGCTGGCGCCCGGCGCCCGTGCCGAGCACGAGGTGCGGCGTCTCGCGGCGCAGTTGCACCTCGTCGCCCGGCAGGGGGTGCGGGTCAGGCTTACGGGTCCCGTTGCCCTCAATGACGACGAGTTTGCGACGCTGCGCCAAGGCGCGGTCGCCTCTACCGTCGTGTCGGTCGTGCTGGTATGCGCCATCCTGTTTCTCGCGCTGCGTTCGGCAAAGCTGGCCGGCGCGATCCTGACCACCCTGGCGGCCGGCCTCGCGCTGACGGCCGGTTTTGCCGCACTGGCAATCGGCTCGCTGAACCTGATCTCGATCGCATTCGGCGTGCTGTTTGTCGGCCTCGCGGTCGATTTCGGCATCCAGTTCAGCCTGCGCTATCGCGACGAGCGGCACCGCCGCGACAGCCACCCCGCCGCGCTCGCCGGCACGGCCGAGACGATCGGGCCGGCTCTGCTGTTGGCCGCCGGCGCGACGGCGATCGGCTTTTTGTCGTTTGTGCCGACGCCCTACACCGGCATCCGCGAACTCGGCTGGATTGCCGGGTTCGGCATGATCGTCGCGATCGCGCTCAATTTCGTGCTGCTGCCCGCGTTGTTGACGCTGCTGAAGCCGCGCGGCGAACCGGAGCCGATCGGCTTTCGCTGGGCCGCCCCGCTCGACCGCTTCCTGCTCGAGCGCCGCACCTGGGTGCTCGGCGCTGCGGCGATACTGACGATCGGCTGCCTCGCGCTCTTGCCGCGGATCTCGTTCGATTTCGATCCGCTCGACCTGAAAAATCCGCATGCCGAATCGGTGAAGGTCGCGCGCGACCTGATGAAGGATCCGCTTGAGACGCCCTATACCGCCGAGATCCTGGCGCCGTCGCTCGACGCCGCGCGAGCGCTGGCGAGACGGTTCGACAGGCTGCCGGAGGTGGCCCAGGCGATCACGGCGGCCAGCTTTATCCCGCAGGACCAGCAGAAAAAGCTGGCAATCATCAGCGATCTGACGCTGCTGCTCGGCCCGACCCTTTCGCCGCCGACGACGCTGCCGCCGCCGAGCGATGCGGCAGTCATGCGATCGATCGCCGCGTGCCGCGACGCGCTGCGCCGGCTCGCCGCGCATGACGACGCCCCGGCGGCGCGGCTCGAACGGGCGCTCGATCAAACGCTGGCGCGCGGCCCGGCGCTGCTGCCGGCTTTGCGGCAGGCGCTGCTCGCCGGCCTCGAACAGCGGCTTGCGATCCTGCGCGGATTGATCGCCGCAAAGCCGGTGAGCCTCGCAACCCTGCCGCCGGAACTGCGCGACAGCTGGATCGCTCGCGATGGCCAGGCCCGCGTCGAGGTGTTTCCGAAGGGCGACGCGCGCGACCCGGCCGTGCTGGCACGCTTTGTCGCTGCGGTGCGCACGGTTGCGCCCGATGCCACCGGCACGCCGGTGACGATCCGGGAAGCCGGCCATCTGATCAG